>JAINDL010000028.1 GCA_019931245.1 Bryobacteraceae bacterium CoA2 C42 | reverse complement strand
CTCTCTTGCAAGGGCTTTTGACACTCCGCTTGGCTCGGTCGGATCTCTCCTCCCGGCTGGAGTCTGCTACCGGGCGCTTCGGCGCTTACCCGGACAGGACTTGCACCTGTGAGAACTATGCGACTTTCAGGACGCACCATGACTAACACTGTACATCTTGACAAGGCACCCGCCAAGCCTTACGCTGTTCCCCATGAAGCCTAACACTGTTATCTTTTGGCTGCGCGGCGAGGCCGCCGTCGTGCTGGCCGCCTCCGCCGCTGCTTATCACTGGCTCGGCGGCGGCTGGCTGCTCTTCGCCGCTCTGTTTCTGCTGCCGGATCTTTCGCTGCTCGCTTATCTGCGCGGCAGCGCGACCGGAGCCCGCCTGTATAACCTGGCCCACAGCTATGCCACTCCGGCGGCCGGGGCGCTGACGGAGGCTCTCGCCATCGGCGCCCTGCCCTCGCCGTTGTGGCTTGTGTGGATAGCGCACATCGCCTTTGACCGCACCGCCGGATACGGTCTCAAGGACGCGAGCGGATTTCACGCCACCCACTTGGGGACCATCGGCCGCGCTAATCCATGAAGATCAGTTGCCCGAACCGCTTGGGGTTATGCGGATTCGGTTTCGCCATTTCGGAATCCGACCACTGGCTGAGGCGCCGGGCGGGTTCGGTGCCGTCCCAGCGGTTGAGATTCGCCGTCCACACTTCGCCGGGCGCGGGCGGCTTGCCGGTGCCGAGTCCTTCAAAATCGGCCCAGGAGAGCGCCAACTCGAGCGACCAGCCCTTGGCGGTGCGCGCGGTGCGGACGCGGACATCGGTGAAGTCGAAGCGCTTGAGCAGAAACTCGGGGAACAGGTAGAAGTAGTCGTAGAGGGTGCCGCGGGCGTTCATCTCGAGGCCAAAGTAGTTCGACTGCGAGGGTTTCGGGTTAATGAACAGTTCGACGGCGTCGTCGCGGTAGGTGGGGTCGTCGCGGTGTTCGAGTTGGGCGGTGATGTCGGCGTCGTCGCACTCATAGGCCACATAGAGATAGCGGTCGTCACGGAGGAGCCGGGCGATGGTCTTTTGCCTGGCTCCCTTCTGGAAGGCCCAGGGGAAGACGAATTCGATGGGAGCGGCGGCTTGCCAGGCGGCCTCCTCCACTTTGCCGTCGATGGCGAGGGGGCCGGCGGCGCGTTTGACTTCATAGCGGAGGGGCTGCGCGCAGGCGACGGCCGCAAAGAGGATGAGCATCGGGAGTTTTTGCATTAGCGCACCGCCAGGGTGACGTCCGGCCGGCTGCTGGCGCTGCCGACGCTGACGACGATGGGTTGGGGACCGGACGGGACACCCGCCGGGATCCGGACGTTGACCTGCATGACGCCGGCCACCAGACCGGGCGCGCCACCGGCGTAGAGCACCGGGGCATCGACGCCGCCGATGCTCACCGCGACCGGCAGGCGGGGCACGGGGAGCGGGGCGGCGGCGGGCTTGCCGTCGACGCCGGCCGGGCTGGTGGCGCCCTCACCGGTCAGGTAGAGCACGACCACGCTGCCGCGGGCGGCGGGGTTGGCCGCGGAGTTGGGCGTGCTGTTTTCGTTGAGAATGGCGCCGGGGCCGCGGCCGGAGGAGTCGGCGGTGAACACCGCGGGGGCGGCGTTGACGACCGGCAGGGCGATGGTGTTGGACCGGCGGCCTTCGAACTCCACCTGTACCTGCGTCGTGGCGCGGCCGTCGACACTATAGGGAACGACGGCGGTCAACTGGCCGGCGCTCGTGTAGATCAGCGGGGCGGCGATGCCGTCAAAGAGCACGCGGGTGCCCACCAGCGTGTTGGCGACGAGGCCGTTGCTGTCGAGGCGCAGGCCGGCCAGGGCGACGGGGCCCATGTTCTGGCCGAAGAGGGTGAGCAGTTGGCCGGGGGAGATGCCGCCCTGCTCGGTGACGGGGCGGAAGCTGGCGGCGTTGGCCACGCCGGCGATGGAGATCTGCGGGGCGGGCGGGGCGGCGGGGGGCGAGAGCGTGACGGTGGCGGTGGCGGCGCGTTGGGGATCGGCGACGCTCACGGCGCGGACCGTAACGGAGGCGGGGGCGGCGATGACGGCGGGCGCGCGGTAGAGGCCGGCGGCCGAGATTTCGCCCGTGGCCGGGGAGAGCGACCAGGTAACGGCGGGATTGGCCGCGCCCTGCACCGTAGCGGTGAACTGTTGGGTCTGGCCGCCGAACAGGGTGATGGCGGCGGGAGCGATGGCGACCTGCACGCGCGGGGTAAGGGTGATGACCGCCTCGCCGATCTTGGTGCCGTCGGCCACTGAGACGGCGGAGACGGTAACGACCGAAGAGAGGGAGAGGCTGGCGGGGGCGGTGTAGAGGCCGGTGGCGGAGATGGCGCCCAGCGCGGGGAAGACGCTCCAGCGCACGGCGGGATCGGTCGAGTGGAGCACTTCGGCGGTGAACTGCTGGGTGTCGCCGGGGCCGAGCGTGACGGCGGCCGGGGCGACCTGCACGGTGAGTTCGGACCAGCGGACGAGGAAGCCGTCGGTGGTGCCGCCGAGGCGGGTGACCGGCGCGCCGGAGGTAACCGGCAGGTTGGCCGAATCCGTGGAGCCGGCGCCCCAGAGGCGGCCGGCATCGTCGATGGCGATGCTGTGCAGCGCCTCGTTGCCGGCGCCGCCGAAGTGGGTGGAGAACAGCAGGACCGCGCCCCCGAAGTTGAGCTTGGCGAGGAAGCCGTCGAAGCCGCCGATGAGGCCGGAGGACCGAATGGGACCGTCGTTGCGGACGGGGAAGTTGGGCGAGTTGGTCTGGCCGCCGATGTAGGCTTCGCCCTGCCGGTTGACGGCGATGGCGAGGCCGTTATCGTCGTTGTTGCCGCCGAGATAGGTGCTGTAGAAGAGATTGGAGCCCTGCGCATTCAGCTTGGCGACAAAGGCTTCGGGGATGAGGCCGGGCAGGCGCTGGAAGGCTTGGGCGGTGAGGGGGAGCTGCTCGGAGGAGGTCTGGCCCGTGATGTAGGCGTTGCCGGAGGCGTCCACGGCGATGGCATTGGCGGCGTCCGGGCCTTCTCCGCCGTAGTAGGTGGAGTAGGCGAGGCCGCTGCCGTCCGGGCGGACGCGGGCGAGGAAGGCATCGGCGGGGCCGCGGCGGGCGGTTTGCAGGGCGCCGTTGGTGACCGGGAAGTTTTCCGACCGGCTTTCACCGGCGACGTAGGCGGCGCCGGCCGCATCGACGGCGATGGCGTTGGCGGCGTCGAAGGCGAAGCCGCCGAGCAGGAGCGAGTAGACGATGGCCGTGCCGGTGGCGTTGAACTTGGTGACGAAGGCGTCGCCGCCGCCGCGGGCGGGCAGAGAGGAGCGGCTGGTATTGGGGAAGTCGGTGGAGTCGGTCCGGCCGGCGACGTAGACGGCGCCGGTGGGGTCGACGGCGATGCCGCGGATGAGGTCGTTGAGAGAGCCGCCGAGGAAGGAGGACCAGGCGAGGGAGTTGCCGGCGGGGTTTAGGCGGAAGACGATGCCGTCGATGATTCCGCTGCCGCCGCCGAGCGAGCGCTGCGGAGCGTCCGGGGAGACGGGGAAGTTGGTGGAGGCGGTTGAGCCGGCGCCGAAGACGTTGCCGGCGGCGTCGACGGCGATGGCGAGTCCGGTATCGACGCTTTGGCCGCCGAGGTAGGTGGCCCAGAGGATGGCGGTGCCGGCGGGATTGAGTTTGGTGACGACGATGTCCTGCGAGCCGGCGGGCTGGCTGGCGGCGGCGCCCGGGTAGTCGGTGGAGAGCGTGGAGCCGATGACGTAGGAGTTGCCGGCGGGGTCGGCGGCGACGGCGCGGGCGTCATCGGCGAGGGTGCCGCCGAGGTAGGTGGCGTAGTTGAGGACGGGGTCGATGAGGAGGGGTTGCGCGGGGTTGTAGGCGCCGAGGGTGAAGCCGAAGCGGCCGGGTCCGCGGGGGGTGTAGGCGACGGGGACGGGGGTCTGGCCCTGGAAGGCGACGGGCCGTTTCCAGGTGAAGCCGCCGGGGAGTTGGAGGTCGCCGGCGGGCGAGAGGGTGGCGCCGGGGAGGGAGAACTGGAGGCGGGCGGGGTCGGCGTGGGGGGCGAGTTCGAGGTCGAATTCGAGAGCGCCGGCGCGGCTGTGGTAGACCAGATCGATGCCGGGGTAGAGTTGGCGGGCGCGGGCGGTGGAGTAGGCGGGGAGGTTGGGGCGCCAGGCGGCGGGGTCGGCGCCGCGGAGATCGTGGAGGCGGGTGGGGGTGAGGGTTTCCCCGTGGAGGCGGGCGGCGGGGCGAGCGCCGTGCCAGCGGAGGGTGCTGGCGGCGTGGGGGGTGCGGAGGGCGAGTTGTTGGGCGGTGAGTTGGAGCGTGAAGCGGGGGCCGCGCGCGAGGAACCCACCCGGCTGGCGGGCGGGTTCGAGCAGAACTGGGAGGGGCGCGGCGAAACCCGCCCCGGTGGCGAGAGACAGGAAGAGCAAGCGGGACAGATTTACGGACATAGCCTTCATCGTAGCTCTTCAGTATACTTTTCGAGGGTTCTATGCAACGTCGAAACTTTCTTCTTTCTTCTCTTGGCGCCGGCGGCGCCGCGCTGGCGCAGAAGCGGGACTGGTCGCAACCGGGCCGGTATCCGGATCCGGATCTGGTCTCGCTCGACAAACGGTTTGACAAGTATCGCCTGGGGAACACGCCGATCCGGCGGCTGTACACGGGCTGTTTGTGGGCGGAAGGGCCGGCCTGGAACGGGGTGGGCCGCTATCTGCTCTGGAGCGACATTCCGAACAACGTGCAGATGCGGTGGCTTGAGGAGAACGGGGCGGTATCGACGTTCCGGCAGCCGGTGGGCTACTCAAACGGGAACACGTTTGATTTTGAGGGGCGGCAGATCTCCTGCGAGCACGGCAACCGGCGCGTGACGCGGTATGAGTACAACGGCACGGTGACGGTGCTGGCCGATAAGTACAACGGCAAGATGCTGAACGCGCCGAATGACGCCGTGGTGCACCCCAACGATGGGAGCATCTGGTTTACCGATCCCGGCTACGGTTCGCTGATGAACTACGAGGGGAATAAGGGTGAGCTGCTGCTGAAGGAGGCCGTCTACCGGGTTGATGCCAAGACCGGGCAGGTGACGATGCTGACGGACGAGATCTTCAAGCCGAACGGGATCTGTTTTTCACCGGACTACAGGAAGCTGTACGTGGCCGACACCGGGGCGACGCACTATCCGCAGGCGCCGCGGGTGATCAAGGTATGGGACATTGTCGACGGTAAGCGGCTGGCCAACGGGCGGACGTTCTGCGCGATGAAGCTCGACGGGGTGGGCGACGGGTTGGCCGACGGGATCCGCTGCGACACGGACGGCAACATCTGGGCGAGCGCCGGATGGGTGGGCGATGGCTACGACGGGGTGCACGTGTTTGCTCCGGATGGTCAGCGGATCGGCCAGATTAAGCTGCCGGAGATCTGCTCGAACGTGTGTTTCGGGGGAGCCAAGCGGAACAAGCTGTTTATGACCGGGAGCCAGAGCCTTTACATGGTGTATGTCGAGGCGCAGGGGGCGCACATCAGTTAGGGGATTTCGCCGGGTAGGTGACGGATTCGAGGAAGAGGCCGCTGGCGGGGGCGGTCCAGGCGGCGACGTCGAGATCGGGAGTGCCGCGGCCCTGCAGGAGTTGTTCGAACTGCTGCGGGGTCACCTCGCCGGCGCCGATTTTGACGAGGACGCCGACGATGCGGCGGACCATGCGCCAGAGGAAGTGGGAGGCTTCCAGGCGGATGGTGAGGAGGTCGTCCTGGTGGCTGGCTTCGGCGGCGTGGAGGACGACGAGGGTGGATTCGTTTGGTCGGGAGGGGTCTTTGGCGGCGAAGCGGACGAAGTCGTGTTTGCCGGGGAGGAGTTGGGTGGCGTGCTGGATGGCGGCGAGGTTGAGAGGATCTTTGATCCACCAGACGTGACGTTTGAGGAAGGCGGATTTGCGGGTGGCGATTTGGTAGAGGTAGGAGCGGGCGGTGGCGTCGTGCCGGGCGTGGAAGCGGGGGTGAGCGTCTTCGATGGCGAGGATGGCGATATCGGAGGGGAGGCGGTCGTTCCAGTCGCGTTGGAGTTTGGCGGGGTGGGGGAAGGAGGATCGGCGGTCGTTGGGGTGGAGTTTGACGTGCATGACCTGGCCGAGGGCGTGGACTCCGGAGTCGGTGCGTCCGGCGCCCATGAGTTCGACGGGGGAGCCGAGGGAGGGTTCGATGACTTCGCGGAGGGCGCCCATGACGGAGCGGGCGTTGCGCTGTTCCTGCCAGCCGTGGTAGCGGGTGCCGTCGAACTCGAGGGTGACTTTGTAGGTTTTCATGCGTTCATCAAGGATTGGCGGGGGCCAACTCTTGATGATAGGCTGTAGGGCGTTTGCAGCGGGCGAGTCCGGCGAGCATGGCGCCGCCGATGCGTTCGAGGGGGAGGATTTCTGAGACGGCGCCGGACTGAACGGCGGCGAGGGGCATGCCGTAGACGACGGCGGTATTTTCGTCCTGGGCGATGCACCAGGAGCCGGCGTCGCGCATTTGTTTGAGGCCGGCGGCGCCGTCCGAGCCCATGCCGGTGAGGATAACACCGAGGGCGTGGTGCCCGGCGACGGCGGCGACGGAGCGGAACAGGACGTCGACGGCGGGACGCTGGTAGTGGACGGGGGGGCCTTGGCGTAGGCGGACGCGGTACTCGGCGCCGACGCGGACGAGGACGAGGTGGAAGCCGCCGGGGGCGATGAGGACCTGGCCGTCGGCGACGAGGTCACCTTCTTCGGCCTCTTTGACGGTTTGTGGGCAGAACTGATTGAGGCGTTCGGCGAAGCTGCGGGAGAAGACGGGGGGGATGTGCTGAACGACGACCATGCCCGGGATCTCGGCGGGGAGCTGCTGGAGCAGGACTTCGATGGCCTGGGTGCCGCCGGTTGAGGCGCCGACGGCGAACAGGCGGGTGCTGGGGGCACCGGAGACGATGGGTTTGGCGCTGGCGGCGGGAGGAGTGGCGACGGGGCCGCGGTAGCGTGCCCCGGCGGCGCCGAGAACCTTGAGAAGAAGCTGCTGCCGGAAGGCGGGGATTTCGCGCGCTCCGGAGGGCTTGACGAGGGCTTCGACGGCGCCGAGGCGGAGGGCCTCGACGACGGCGAGTGAGCCGCTCTGGCAGAGCGTACTGACGACGATGACGGGCATCGGCAGTTTCGCCATCAGTTTACCGAGAAAGGTGATACCGTCCATGCGGGGCATCTCGATGTCCAGCGTCAGGACGTCCGGACGGAGAGCGACGATCAGATCCCGCGCCTCGTAGGGATCGGCCGCCGTGCCGACGACTTCAATTCTCGGTTCGCTCGCCAGGGTGTCGGTCAGCAGACGCCGCATGTTTTGCGAGTCATCGACGACCAATACCCGGATTCTTTTGTTCACCATTGCGTTTGGAGTCCTTTCCCGGCGGCGTTCGCCGGGATGGTTGCTAGGCAGCCGGGTTGAGGCGATCCCAGCTCAGGGCCAGAACCATCTTTCCGTTGTCGAGTTCGAGCGACCGGCGCAGGGTAGCCACCTGCGAGGGCGGCTCGGAAGCGGCCAGGATCTCGGGCTTGGAGAGGTCGAACAGCTCCTCGGATTCGTGCTTGCTCAAAAAGGAGCCGCACACCATGTTGCCCAACTCGTTGACCACGTTATTGACCTGCTCTTCCGTGGGCACCTCGCCCATGGGCAGGCCAAGAAAGTTGGCCGTTAGCGCCTCGGCGGTCTCCCGCGGCATGCTCATGTGCAGCATCCCGGAGCTGGCGCCCTGGAACTCCACTTTCACCGTGAGCGGCTTTTCGGGCTCCTCCGACGGGACGTTTCCATTCATCACGTCGGTAAAAAACATCATACCCAGCACTTCGCTGGCGGCATCGATCAAATCGGAATCAGCACAACGCGGCAGCATAGTCCCTCCCAAGAATCTGTTCTACTTTCAGCCGGATCATTTCCGGCGCGCACGGCTTACTGATGTAGCCCCGCGCTCCCAACTCGCGCAAACGCAGCACCCGCGTCTTGGTGGCGTCGGTGGAGATCACCAACACCGGCACCTCCTTCAAACGCTCATCCTGCTGCAGCTGCGTCACGAACTCTTCGCCGTTCATCACCGGCATGTTGATGTCAGTAAAGACCAGGTCGAGCCCGGCGCCCTGCAGGTGCTCCCGCTCCAACACCGCGATCCCTTCCTTGCCATCGCCGGCCTCAAAGACCGCACTCAGGGCCAGGCCAGACATCTGGAGCGTTCGCCGGATGTAGAGCCGCATCGCCGGCGCGTCATCGACAATCAATACTCGAAGTGCCATTTCCTATCTCCCATTTCTAGTTTCTTTTCGGATAGATTGATCATTGTTTTAGAATTTGTCCAAAAACTTTCCCTCTAGACGGCGATCGAACCCGGTTCGGGCGATGTTACCCAGAACTCCCCCGTGCCGAGCGTCAGGCCCAGCGTCCGGCCCTGGCCACCGCCGACCGCCTCTCCCTCCAGCATCAGCCCATGCCGCCACAACAGCTTCCGGATCGCCAGGTAGTTCTGCTTGCCTACCCCCGTCCCGTCGCCCGGCATCGGGATTCCCTGTCCGCCCAACCGCTGCCCTCCGATAATCGCCGCCCCGCCCGCAATGCGGATCAGCGCCCGCTTCGGGTCGGCGCCCAGCCGCGTCATCTTGCTGAGCAGCAGTTGCAGACCCGTATCGGCAAACATCGCCGGATGCGACTCAGCCAACTCCCGGTCCATGGAAGAGTCGGGCAGCTGAAAATGCAGCAACCCGCCCACTCCGGAGTTCCGGTCATACGCCGCCACGCCGATGCACGATCCCAGCGCGTAAGTAACCAGATAACTGTCCCGGTCCCGGCTCGTACGGCACTCGGAGACCCCAATTACAATCGCATTTTTTCCCTTAGGTACCATTCTTAACTCCTCTCGACCTCTCCCCCCGGACGGCCGACGGCGGCCAGCCGGTATACCGAGGGTTGTACATACTCCAGTTTGACGTCCAGACCATTGAGACTCTCGGCGTGCCCCACAAACAGGTAACCGCCGGGCTCAAGCCGCGTGCGCATCTGATTCACCACCAGCGCGCGCGTCTCGGCATTGAAATAAATCATCACATTCCGGCAAAAGATGGTCGGAAACGGCCCCATGAAGGGCAGCGGCTCAATCAAATTCAGCCGGCGGAACTCGACCATTTTCATCAACTCCGGCCGGACCCGGTAGTAACCCTGCCACTTCCCTTCGCCGCGGAGGAAGTAACGCCGCCGCCAAGCCTCCGGCACGGGCGCCAGACGCTGTTCGGCATAGACGCCGCGCCGGGCCTGGTCGAGCACGGCATGCGAGATGTCGGTAGCCAGAATCCGCACCTGACGATAGGCGGCCTCGCCCAGCGCCTCGACGGCGTGCATGGCCAGGGTGTAGGGCTCCTCGCCCGACGAACTGGCCGCGCACCAGACGGACAGCTCGGCGCGGTGGCGTAGCGGCAGCAGCACCTGTTCCTGCCAGAAACCAAAGTGGTTGGCCTCGCGCAGAAAGTTGGTGTGGTTCGTCGTCAAACAGTCGATGAACTCAAGCATCGCCGGACCCTCCGGGTCCCGCTTGACATGCTCCATGTATTTGCCGAAAGAGGTGAATCCTCCCCGCCGCATCGGCTCGGCCAGCCGCAGCGTGACGAGCGCCTCCTTGCCCGGGCGCAGTTCGATGCCCAACCGCTGCTGAACCAGCACACAGATGTCGCGAAACTCGGCATCCGGAATGCCGGGAGGCGTACGCAGCTCATCAAGCGCCGGCTCAGGCAGCGGCATCGAGACTCTCCTGCGACAACAGTCCGTCAAGGTCGAGAATCAGCCCCACGCAGCCGTCCCCGAGAATGGCGGCGCCCGACACGCCCGGCACGGCGCTGAAGTACTCCCCGAGGCTTTTGATGACGACCTCCTGCTTGCCAAGCAGCTCATCGACCAGCAGACAGTAGCGCCGTCCCTCGAGCTCGATCGAGATTAGAATGCCCGAGTAAGGATCGGTCCGCTCCGGCACCCGGCCAAGGAGTTTGTACAAGCGGAGCAGCGGAATGACCCGGTCGCGCAGCATAACAACTTCTTGCGTCCCCTTGACCCGGTAGATGGAATCGGCCTCGGGCCGGAAGATCTCCTGCACACAGTGCAGCGGCAGGATGTAGCGCTCACCCGAAACCCGGATCGTCAGACCGTCAATGATGGCCAGCGTCAGGGGAAACCGCAGCAGGAACGTGGTGCCAATCCCGGGCTCGGACCGGATTTCAATCCGGCCGCGCAGCTTATGAATTTGCTTCTTGACCACGTCCATCCCAACGCCCCGCCCGCTGACGTCCGAGATCTGATCGGCGGTCGAAAAACCCGGCTCAAAGATCAGTTCGAGAATCTTGTCGACGGGCAGATTGGCGTCAGCCGGGATCAGTCCGCGTTCGATCGCCTTTTTCAGTATCTTCGCGCGGTTCAATCCCCGGCCATCGTCGGAGATCTCAATCAACACATTGCCGGACTGGTGCGAGGCCGCCAACCGCACCTTTCCCGTGTTGGGCTTGCCGGTCTGCTCCCGCTCGCCCGGGGCCTCAAGGCCGTGGTCGACCGAGTTGCGGATCATGTGCATCAGCGGATCGGCCAGCTGCTCGACAATCGAACGGTCCAGTTCGGCATCCTCACCCACCAGTTCGAGTTCGGCCTGCTTGCCCGACTTTTTGACGAGATCGCGGAAAGCCCGCTGCATCCGTTGGAAGGTCTGGCGGATCGGCACCACGCGCAGCGACATCGCCGTCTTTTGCAGGTCGGTGGTGATTCGGCCCAGCTGCGCCAGGTTACGGCCGAGCCGCGGGTCGCCGAACTGCACCAAAGAAGGGTCCTGCTGCACAAGCGACTGGGCAATTACCAGTTCGCCCACCATGTCAACCAGAAAGTCCAGCTTCGAGGTGTCCACCTTTACCTGGGCGCTGCTCAAGTCGCTGGCCCGCCGCCGCGCCGCCCCGCTGTCGCCCTCGACGCCGGATTCGGCGCCGAAGGACGCCGCCGGCAGGGCGGCGGGCGCCGTGAAGACGGTCGCCGCTACTGGCGAGACCCCGGCGGGCGGCGAGACCCCGACGGGCGGCGCAGCCCCGGCCGGCGGCGCGGCCGGTACCGGATCCTCATCCGGGGGCATCATCTGGTTGCGTAGCCGTTCGAGAAGAGCCGTGTTGTCGGGCAGCGGCACCCCCTCGTCGCCGCTATCCTCGGCCAGCAGGTTGACGATCTCGCCGAGGCGGTCCGCACAGGCCAGCACCACGTCGACCAGCCCTGGCGTTGCCGGTAGCGCGCCGTTGCGCACCAGATCAAGCAGCGTCTCCACCTCGTGAGCAAGGTCGCGGGTCGAAGTCAGGTTGAAGATTCCGGCCAGACCCTTGATCGTGTGAAAGCTGCGGAAGATGGCATGAATCGGCTCCGGATTTTCTGGCGACTGCTCGAGCAGCAGCAACTCCTGCTCGATCATCTCCAGATGTTCCCGTGCCTCGCCGATAAAGTCGCCAATCATCGAACGGTCCTGGAAGATCTCGGCCGGTCCACCCGCGGCGACCCGCTGCTGCGAGAGCCGCGCCGCGAGCTCCGTGTCGGCGTTCAGTTGCAGCAATTCAATCTGTTGTTCAAGAAGGGAGCTGAAGTTCGGACCCGGCGCGGCCACCTCGGCCGCGAGGCGTTCGGCGCAGGCGGCGGTCTCCTCCATCCCGAGCGAATGCGCGGCCGGGACAATGTTCGCGCACAAACCGGCCAACGTGGCCATGCGGCCCCCTCCCGGAATTCCTTCCTCCGGCGAAAAGGCTAGCGTTTCAACAATGAGAGAGTCAATCCAAGTAAGAAGATCAGCTTCTACAGACACGGGTGCTCCTTGCGTTTTTTGTCACGATGCTTCGACTCCTAGGGATGGCGGCGCGATGGCGGCCGGCAGGTGGAAGGGCAGACCGCGGGATGGCGGGCAGTGCCGCGACGGAACCGGCCCCCGCCTAGACCAGTTGCCGCAGATCGGCCTGCGAAATCACGCAATCGAGATCCAGCAGAATCTTGACTTTGCCCCGAATCTTCGCAACGCCCTGAACATAGCTGGCCGAAATCAGACCGTGGCTGAAGGTCTCCGTCTTTTCGATCTCGGCGCTCTGCACCGGCATTACCTCGCTGACCCCGTCGACAATCACTCCGATCAGGTAAACGCTCTTGGCCATTTCGGGCTGGACCACGATAATGCAGGTCCGTTCATCGTACTCCGCAGTCGGCACGCCCAACTTCGCACGCAGGTCGATCACCGGAACCACCTTACCCCGAAGATTGATCACTCCGCGCACGTGGTCGGGCGTGTGCGGCACCGGGGTCACTTCGAGCATTCCAATAATCTCCTTGACTTTGGAAACCGGCACGGCAAACTCCTCTTTGCCGAGACTGAAGATCAGGTGTTTGCTCGCCGCCTGCGCGGCGACTGCTGCGGCAGGGGGCAGTCCCCCGCGATTCTCTCCATATGGCGCTACGGTCGGCGCAGTCAGTGTATTCATGTCAGCCTCACGAAGTAATTGCTCGGGCAAACTCCGCCCTCAAGCACCCATATCGGTCACGCCGCCCTTTTCTGAGAAAAAACTTTACGCCGAATTCCCGCTAAAGCCGGCCTGCCCGTCTCCGATATGACTCGTTATGGGGGCGAGGTGCCCTCCCGCAGCAATCGCCGGCGAGCGCCCCGGCCCGCCCAAAGTGCGGTCACATCAACCCGATGCCTTCACCAGAAACTTTCACCGCCCGGGACCGTTCAGCCGCGCCCGGCTCCACCGGGCCGCCGGGCGCGGCCGAACGGTCCCGGGCGGCGACTCCTCGCCTGGCCCAGAGCCCTAGAGCCGGTCTGCCCTGAGTTGTCCGCTGCCCGGTTGCACGAGCAAGCTTCCGGCCGGAAGTTTCTCGCTCAATCGAAAGTCCCGCCCCCCGCCACCCAGCGTCCAAGCCGTGGCTTGTTATGCATCAACCGGAATAGCTCCCGCGCCGTTCCGCCCAAATACTTCAGGAGAATTTGCATGTCCTCATGGTCCGCAGGTAAACGTCTGTCCATTACCACCACCCTCGTGGTGGGTTTCTCTGTCGTTCTCGGCCTCACGGCCGCCTGGGTGACAAACCACCTGGGCAGGCAACTTGACAGTGCACTCACCCAGGTCGCCCGCCAGCAGATGTTGGCAGGCAGCCTCGGCAGCCAACTCGGCGAGCTTGAATCGCTCGAACGCCAGATGAGCGGCGCCATCAACCGGCAACAGAAGGCGGCGGTCTCCTCATTCGATCAGAGCGCGGGCGCCGTCGAACAGGAGTTGCGCAAGGCGATCACCCAGCTGAAGGGACTCACCACCGGCGCCGCCCTGCAGGAGATCCAGACCATCTCCTCCCAAATGGATAGCTGGAGCGAGTTGCACAGCCAAGCCTCGAGCGCCTTCCGGCAGGGTCAGTTCGATCAGGCCGCCACCACGGTGAATGGGAAGATTCTCCCCCTGCTCAATCAGTCTAACGAACGCGCGCGCCGCCTCATCCAGGTCGAGGCCGAACAGCTCGCCGCCGCCCAACAGGAGGCGCAATCGCTCTACACCGCCAGCTTTTGGAGCATCGCCTTCCTCGGTGGCTTCAGCGTCTTTGTCGGCATCGCCGCCGTCGTCAGCGTCCGGAAAATCCAAACCATCCTCCGGCAGTCGGTCGCCGATCTGAACGAAAACGCCCGCCGCCTGGCCAACACCGCCGGCCGCGTCTCCGCTTCGAGCCAATCAGTCTCCCACGCCGCCAGCCAGCAGGCCGCCTCGCTCGAAGAGACCTCCGCCTCTACCGAGCAGATCCATTCGATGACGAAACAAAACGCCGAAAACGCCGAGTCGGCCACCCGCAAAACCAACGAGGCATCGGCCACCATCCATGAAGCAAACCAAGCCCTGGCTCAGATGGTCCACTCCATGAACGAAATCACCACCTCCTCGAACAAGATCTCCAAGATCATCAAAGTCATCGACGACATCGCCTTCCAGACCAATATCCTCGCCCTCAACGCCGCCGTCGAAGCGGCCCGCGCCGGCGAGGCCGGCATGGGGTTTGCCGTCGTCGCCGACGAGGTCCGCAACCTCGCCCAGCGCTCAGCCCAGGCCGCCCGCGACACCACCCAGCTCATCGAAGAGTCCATCACCCGCGCCGCCGAAGGCAAAGAAAAGCTCGACGAGGTCGCCCGCGCCATCACCGTCCTCACCAACAGCTCGCTCGAGGCCAAGAGCCTCGTCGAAGACGTCTTCTCCGGCAGCCAGGAACAGGCCCGCGGCATCGCTCAGATTTCCCGCGCCGTCCTTCAGATGGAACAGCTCACCCAGCAACTCGCCGCCACCGCTCAGGAAAGCGCCGCCGCCGGCCAGGGCCTCTCCACCCAGGCCCGCCGCGTCGACGAGATCGTCATCGATCTGCAAAAAATCTTCGGCGTCAACCAGACGGCCCCCGCGGCGCCAATCAAAACCTTCCGCCCCGGCACCTCCAAACACACCCCCGTCAGCGCCCCGAAACCGACCCACACCCCCAGCCTCAAAGCCCTCAGCAAGGCCACCGAAAACGCCTCCGCCCCGGCGCCGGCCGCCTCCCCGGCCCCTATGTCCTCGCCCACCCCGGGCGGCTTTACCGCCCAGTTCGATAAACCCGCCAACCTCCAGGGCGTCGGCGCCAGCCGCGACCTCAACCCAGAGTCCGTCCTCCCGCTCGACGACGACGACTTCAGACCCTTCTAACCCGATCGCAACACCTCTGCACCGCTCCGCCCGGCTGCCCACCCGCAGCCGGGCTTTCCTTTTCTGTATAATCATACAGGGCACTGAATAATCATTCAGTGCCCTTCTTTGTTCCTGTCACCCGGAGACGCCAACCCCCAACATGCCCCTCGCCAGCCCCCACCTGCGCACCGACCTCGATCTCACCACCCGAGAACTCGTCCGCCTCCTCGACCTCGCCGCCCACCTCAAACGCGACCCCGCCGCCTTCGCCCACTCCCTCGCCGGACGCTACCTCAGCCTCCTGTTCGAAAAACCCTCCCTCCGAACCCGCTTCACTTTCGACCTCGCCATCCAGCAGCTCGGCGGCGGCGCCGTCACCCAGATCGGCCCCATCGGCGACCGCGAACCCCTCGCCGATATCGCCCGCAACCTCGACCGCTGGACCAGCGCCATCGTCGCCCGCGTCTTCTCCCAGGACACCATCGAAGAGCTCGCCCGCTGGTCCCGCGTCCCCGTCGTCAACGCCCTCAGCGATCTCTACCACCCCTGCCAGATCCTCGCCGACCTCCAGACCATCCACGAACGCTTCGGCCGCTGGCAAGGCCTCAAACTCGCCTACATCGGCGATGGCAACAACATCGCCCACTCCCTGCTCCTCAACGCCGGCCGCCTCGGCATCCACGTCGCCATCGCCTGCCCCGCCACCCACGCCCCCCTGCCCGCCGTCACCGCCGCCGCCGAAGCCGCCGGCGTCCAATTCAGCATCACCCCCGACCCCCGCCACGCCGCCGACGGCGCCCACATCGTCTATACCGACGTCTGGGCCAGCATGGGCCAGGAGGCCGAAGCCCTCGCCCGCCAGCAGATCTTCGCCCCCTACCAGGTCAACGCTCCCCTGCTCGCCGCCGCCCGCCCCGAAGCCATCTTCCTCCACTGCCTGCCCGCCAAACGCGGCCAGGAGGTCACCGCCGACGTCATCGAAAGCCCGCAGTCGGCCGTCTTCGACCAGGCCGAAAACCGGCTCCACGCCCAGAAAGCGCTGCTCGTCCTCCTGCTCGAGAAACCCGCTCATGTCTAACTCCGACAAAATCCAACTCTGGGGCGGCCGCTTCGCCTCCGGCCCCTCGGCCAACTTTGAACAGTTCTCCGAATCGCTCTCCTTCGACCGGCGCCTCGCCGACTGCGACATCCGCGGCTCGCAGGCCTTCGCCCGCGCCCTCGCCCGCGTCGGCATCCTCTCGGCCGAAGAGTGCGCCACCCTGCTGGCCGCCTTCGACGCCCTCCGCGAAGAGGCCCGCACCCCCGCTTTCTACGAAGACGCCACCGACGAAGACGTCCACACCCTCGTCATCCGCCAGCTCAAAGCCAAAGTGGGCGCCCTCGCCGACAAGATTCACACCGGCCGCAGCCGCAACGAACAGGTCTCGGTCGATACCCGCCTCTGGCTCCGCGAACAGATCGACGCCACCACCACCCTCCTGGTCGCCTTCCTCGACGAACTCCTCGCCCTCGCCCGGCGCTACGAATCCGCCATCATCCCCGGCTACACCCACCTCCGCCGCGCCCAACCCGTCCTCTGGCCCCACTACTGCCTCGCCTACTTCGAGATGTTCCTCCGCGACCTCGAACGCCTCCAACAAGCCCGCGCCCGCGTCAACCTCTGCCCCCTCGGCAGCGGCGCCCTCGCCGGCTCCGGCTTCCCCTTCGACCGCCACGCCATCGCCGCCGACCTCGGCTTTGAAGGCATCACCCGCAACTCCATGGACGTCTCCGGCGACCGCGACTGGGCCCTCGACTTCCTCTACGCCGCCTCCACCGCCATGCTCCACCTCTCCCGCCTGGCCGAGGATTGGATCCTCTACTCGAGCGAAGAGTTCGGCTGGATGGAGCTCGGCGACGGCGTCACCAGTGGCTCCAGCCTCATGCCGCAAAAGAAAAATCCCGACTCGCTCGAACTCATCCGCGGCAAGTCCGGCCGCGTCTTCGGCAGTCTGACCTCCCTTTACGTCACCGTCAAGGGCACCCCCATGACCTACAACCGCGACATGCAGGAGGATAAAGAACCCCTCTTCCTCGCCGCCGACCAGCTGGCCGGCTGCCTCGCCATGATCCGCGAAGTCACCGCCACCGTCACCCTCAAACCCGCCGTCCCCGCCCTCGCGGCCGAAGAGAGCTGGACCGTCGCCACCGACATCGCCGAAGCCCTCGCCCGCGCCGGCACCCCCTTCCACCAGGCCCACAAGCTCGCCGGCCGCCTCGTGCTCGAATCCCTCAACCAGGGCAAGAAGCCGCTCGACTGGACCCCGGAAGAGCTCGCCGCCTTCGCCCCGGAGTTCACCCCCGCCCTCGCCGAGTTTCTCCACCCGGCCCGCGGCATGCAAAACCGCTCCGTACCCGGCGGCACCGCCCCGTCGGCCGTCGCGGCGGCCCTCGCCGAGGCCGCCGAACGCCTCCACGCCTTCCGCCCCCACCGCTCATGAACAAAGCATTCCGGCAGGGCCAGATTCTCAAGCTCATCTCCCGCGAACCCATCCACACGCAGGAAGAGATCGCCCAGAAACTGGCCCGGCTCGGCGTGTCCGCCACGCAGGTCACCCTCTCCCGCGATATCCGCGAACTCGGCCTCGCCAAAACCGCCCAGGGCTACCAGCGCCTCGATAGCCCCGCCCCGCCCACCGGCCCCACCCTCGCCACCATCCTCAACGAGTACCTGCTCGATATCCGCGAAGCCCAGCACCTGCTCGTGCTCAAAACCCCCCCCGGCCACGCCTCCACCCTCGCCGCCGCCCTCGACCGCGCCGCCTGGCCCGAACTGGCCGGTACGATCGCCGGCGACGATACCGTCCTCGCCATCGCCCCCAACCTCCGTACCGCCGCCCGCCTCAAACGCCGCCTCCTCCGCCCGGCCTAGAACGCCCCCGCCAGCTTCTTCGTCCCCGCCTCCAGCACCAGCCAGACCTTCTCCCACGTCGACAGCCGGATCCGCCCGTCCAGCACCCGGTACTGCCGGTCTTCAATCCGCTGCAGCAGGCGCGAGTAGATCTCAATCAACGCCCACAACGACGCCCGGCTTCCCCGCTCCACCATCCCGATCAACGGCCGCGCCTCGTCATAGTAAGCCCGCGCCCGCCCCGCTTCAAACCGCATCAGCTCCACAAACGCCGGCGTGTAGGCGATCCCCCGCGCGTCCACCCCAAACCGCCGCAGATCCTCCGCCGGCACGTACACCCGGCCCAACCCCGCATCCTCCCGCACATCCCGCAAAATGTTGGTCAGCTGAAACGCAATGCCGCACTTCTCGGCCAGCACCAACGCCTTCGGGTCTTCAAAGCCGAAGATGTGGATGATCGTCAACCCCACCACCGACGCCACCCGGTAGCAGTACTGATAGAGGTCCGCAAACGTCTCCACCGGCTTCGGACTCAAATCGCTCGATACCCCGTCGATCATGTCAAAGAAGTACTGCCGCGGAATCCGGAACCGCTCGACCGTATCATGAAACGCCGGCCACACCGGATGCGCCCCGTATTCGCCCCGCAGCGCCCGCTCCAGTTCGCCGCGCCACTCCGCCATCGCCTCCACCGTCGTGCCTTCCAGGTCATCACTCAGGTCATCGCAGTACCGCATGAACGCATAGACGGCGCACATAGCATCCCGCTGCTCCCGCCGCAGCAGCACGAACGAGTAGTAAAAGTTCTTGGCCCGGCTCCGCGCCACCTCACGGCAGTAAGCATAGCTCTGCTCCACCGCCTTCGTCATGCCGCCGCCCACAACGCCTTGACGAGCAGCCCCACCCGCTCCCACCGCCCGATCTTCGGCCGCTCCCGCAGCACGTCCCATCCCTGCCGTTCAATCTTATCGAGCACCGCCAGCCCCCCGTGGCTGAATAACCGCAGATCGAGAGCCAACCGCCGATCCACCATCCCCGGCAGCGCCAGGCCCTCCACAAACAACCCCCGCGCCACCCCGCAAGCCTCCTCCATCACCCGCGCAAAACCCGGGCTGAAACGACGCGCAAACAGATCCGCCTCGCTCACCCCGTGCCGCGCCAGCAGATCGAGCGGCAGATACACCCGGTCCTTGCCCGTATCCACCGTCACGTCCTGCCAGAAGTTGGCCAACTGCAGCGCCGTGCAGGTCTTATCGCTCAGGGCATACCGCTCGGCGTCCCGGTATCCGCATAACCCCAAAACCAACCGCCCCACCGGGTTGGCCGAGTACACACAGTATTCGAAAACCTCGCCCCAGTCCGCGTAGCGCGTCTTCACCTGGTCCTGTTCAAACGCATGGATCAGGTCGGCAAACGTCTGCCGTTCGAGGCCATACCGCCGCACCGTCGGCCCCAGCGCCACAAACACCGGGTGGCTCGCCGCCCCACCGTACATCCGGTCCAACTCCCCGCGCCACCACCCCAGCAGCCGCAGACTCTCAGCTGTATCTCCCATCTCATCGCCCAGATCATCCGCCCAGCGGCAGAAGGCATAGACGTTGTAGAAATCCTGGTGAAGCCGCTTGGGCAGCAGAAAACTCACCACGTGAAAGTTCTCGTAGTGCGAAGTGGCCAGCCAACGCGTGTAGGCCAGCGACTCCGCCGGAGTCCAGACCCGGCCCATGGCCGCGGCGTCGCCTACAAACTCTTTGGGCTGCAGTGGCACTTAAGGAATAATCGCGGTCTTCATCCGGCCGCTTGAGTTCATCAGGTACCGCAGGACTTCCTTGATCTTATGGAGCGGCTCCTCGCCCACCACAAAGTCGCGCGCGCGAATCTCGCCCCGCGTCACGGCCTGCAGCGCCTTCTGAATCAGCCGCGGCGTATGATGAAAACTCGCCTTGCAGGTCAACTCGGAGTAATGCAACAGGTTAGTGTCGAGTTGAACCTGCGTCTCGGCCGGGCAGCCGCCAAAAAAGTTTACCGTCCCGCCCTTGCGCAGCAGCCGCACCGAAAGGTCCCAAACCTCCGGCTTACCCACGGCCTCAATCACCACATCCGCCCCCCGGCCATCCGTCAGGGCCCGCACGGCGCCAATCACGTCGTCCGTCTCCACGGTTGAAATCAGCTCCGCCGCCCCCATCCGCCGGGCGTCGTCGAGTTGTACCTGCCGCCGCGCCATCGCAATCACGCGCGCCCCCATCACCTTCAGCATCCGCACAAACATCAGGCCAATCGGACCCAGCCCGATCACCACCACCGTATCCCCGCGCCGCACGTTGCTCTCTTCAATCCCGCGCAGTACACAAGCCAGCGGCTCCGACAGCGCCGCGTCCATGTAATCCACCGACTCCGGCACCGCGTACAGATTCTTCTCGACAATCCGCCCCGGAATGCGGATGTACTCCGCGTACGCCCCGTTGTTAAAAAGCAGGTCCTCGCACAGGTTCTCTAGCTCCCGCTTACAGTAAAAACACTCGCCACAGGGAGCCGAGTTCGCCGCCACCACCCGCTGCCCCACGCGAAACCGCGTCACCGCGCCGCCGGTAGCCACGATATCTCCCGCTAACTCATGCCCGAACAGCGCCGGCGGCATGATCATTCGCGCATGATACCCGCGGCGAAACACCTTCACATCCGTGCCGCAGGTCAGCGCCGCCTTCACGCGAACCAAAATATCCCCCGGGCCAAGCTGGGGAATCGCTACCTGCTCGATCTTGACATCTTCCTTGCCGTAGAGAACAGCGGCCGTCATGTGCTGATTGTTCACGAGCGGTAACCTTGGGGCTTCACCACAATTTTCAGCGATTCTGTCGTCGGATGCAACGCCAGCTTAAAACCGTCCATTATCTGCTCGAGCGGAACCCGGTGCGTCACCAGCTCCTCCACCGGCAGGGCGCCGCTGAAGACCAGGTCTGCCGACTCCTTCTGCCAATCCACATCGGCGCTGTAAGAGCCCAGAAGAACACGCTCCCCCATGCAGATGTCTTTGCCGGATAACTCGATGCGCTCTTTGTCAGACGTTTGCGCAAACAGTACTATCTTCGCACCCGGCCGCGTCACGCGCACGGCCTCCTCCACCACCCCCGGCGCCGATACCGCGACAAACACCACATCCGCCCCCCGGCCCGCCGTCCGCGCCGCCGCCTCGGCCGCCAGATCGTCCACGCCCGGGTTCAGCGCCCGCTCCGCCCCAAACCGCTCGCCCATCGCCCGCCGTCCCGCCATCCGGTCCGTCACCAGCGTCCGGATCCCCCGGTGCTTCAAAATCATCGTGAAAATCAGGCCAATCGGCCCCTGACCCATCACAATCGCCAACTCGTCCGCCCGCGGCGCCGCCAGCTCAACCCCCTTCAAGCAGGTGTTCACCGGCTCGACAAAGCTCGCCGCATCAAAGCTCACCCCGTCCGGAATCTTCTCCACGCCACGCTCGACAATCCAGTCCATCACCCGGATATACTCGGCAAACCCGCCCCCGGCCGCCTCAAATCCCGCCGTAATCCCTACCCGCTTGTAGCCCGGACACTGCGCATACAGCCGCCGCGCGCAGTAAAAACACGCGCCGCACGGAATGTGGTGAAACGCCACCACCCGGTCCCCCACCCCAAACTTCGTCACCCCTTCGCCCACCGCCGCCACCACCCCGGCCGTCTCGTGCCCGTAGATCCGCGGCGGCGCCAGCAGGTCGTACTCAATCTTTTTCAAGTCCGTGTGGCAGATCCCGCAGCTCTCCACCCGCACCACCAGCTCCCCCGGACCCGCCACCGGCCGCGGAATCTCTTCCACCACCACCTGGCTGTTCCCACGGTACACGGCCGCTTTCATCACTTCAGAGTTCGCACTGGGCAAGAAAATCTCCTAAAGCTTCTGATGCTTCCCGGCCGCGCCGGGCCATACGAATTAGATCCGCCGGCTGACGCAACCCGGCCAGCGCAATCCGCCACTTCACAAACCGGCCCTCACCATCCCGGTACCGGTTGAAATCGAGCGCAAAATCCTCACCGGCCAAATCGCTCACCACCCGTACAGCATAAAAGGGCCCGCCAAACCGCAAACCGCCCGCCTCCATCTCCACCGCGTCCGCCCCCCGCGCCCGCAGCGCCGCCTTCTCGGCCGCCGTCCCGATAAACCGGTCCCCGGACCACAAAACGCCCCGCCGCGCCGCCGGCATCCGCCGCGGCGCCAGCGCCGCCCGGTCTCCCGCCTCTGTCCGCACCCCCACCGCCACAAACACATCATTCAGCCGCAGCGCCGGATCGAGCGCCCCGCACCAGCCCACGCTCATCACGGCCGTCACGGTCTCCCGCTCCCGCGCCGCGGCCAGCGCCGCCGCCGCCAATCGCGGCCCCGCCCCGTTCGCCACCATCGTCACCACCCGCCCGTTCCACTCCGCCCGCCGCGCAAACGCTACCGGCCAAGCGAGCGTCCGCACCCCCGTGCAATGGCCCAACCAGCCCGTAAACTCCATCGCCTCCGCCGCCACCGCCACCATCATCGGCAGTACCCGTTGGCCCGAAACCACCCCGCCGCCCGCTCCAGGCCCACCTGCGCCGCCGCCGGCGCATAACCCAACTCCCGCGCCGCCTTGGCATGGCTCACCCACATCTTCTTCCGCGCCATCCGCACCCCCTCAAGCGGCGCCCGCGGCGCCCGCCCCGTCACCGCCGCCCACCCCGTGCTCACGAGCGCCGCCCCATACGCTACCCCGTACGGCACGCGCCACCGCGGCGGCTCCCCCAAGGCAGCGAAAATCTCCCGCAGCGTCAGATTCTCGCTGCCTAATATGTACCGCTCCCCCACCCGCCCCCGCTCCGCCGCCAGCAAATGCCCCCGCGCCACATCCCGCACATCCACCACATTCAACCCCGTGTCGAGATACGCCGGCATCCGCCCGCTCAAAAAATCGACCAGCGTCTGCCCCGTGGGCGTCGGCTTGAAATCATGATCCCCCACCGGCGCCGTCGGGTTCACTATCACCACCGGTAACCCCTCCCCGGCAAACTCCAACGACACCCGCTCAGCCAAAAACTTCGAGCGTTTATAATGCCCCGTCATCTCCTCCAGCCCGACCGGCAGCGACTCCTCCCCCAGTCCCCCCTCGACAAAATGGATGCACCCCACCGTGCTCGTGTACACCACCCGCTCCACCCCCGCCGCCCGCGCCGCCTCCAACAGGTTCCGCGTCCCCTCCACGTTCGACCGGTACAACTCCCCCGGCTCCGGCGACCACAACCGGTAATCCGCCGCCACGTGGTACACCACCCCGCACCCCGACACCGCCCGGTCGAGCGATGCCCGGTCCTGCAGGTCTCCCGTCACCACCCGCACCCCGTCCCCGTAGCGCTCCGGCAGCTCCCGCACCGGGTTGCGCCCGCGCGTCAGGGCCCGCACCGGCGTCCCCGCCTCGGCCAACTCCCGCGCCACGTGCCACCCCACGAAGCCCGACGCCCCGGTTACCAGTGCCGGTTTCAACGCTCTGCTTTGAGGAACGTCGCCAGCGCCAGCAGCGGGAACGAGTTCCGGTATAGGTGATATCGCAGATAAAACACGTTCGGGAAGCCCGTCCCCGTCGCCGCCTCTTCGCTCCACGTGCCATCCGCGTTCTGGTTCTGAATCAGGTACTCGACGCCCCGCTGCACGCTCGACGAGTACGTATCCCCGCTTGCGAGCAGACCCAGCACCGCCCACGCTGTCTGCGAAGGCGTCGAAGGCGCCGCCACAAACACTTTCGCCCGGTAGCTCTCCGGGCTCTCGCCCCAGCCCCCATCGGCGTTCTGAATCGACCGCAGCCACTCGCCGGCCCGCAGCACCGCCACCTCCCGGTCGCTCTCGCCCGCCGCCCGCAGCCCGCGCACCGCAAAGCAGGTGCCGTAGATGTAGTTCACACCCCAGCGCCCCTGCCAGCTCCCATCGGCCTCCTGAGCGCGCTCCAGATACGCCACCCCCTTCCGGATCGCCGGATGGTCCGGCCGCACCCCGTACAGCGTCAACGCCTCCACCACCCGGCCCGTAATGTCGGGGCAGGTCGGGTCCAGCATCGCGTTATGATCGGCAAACGGCACGTCACTCAGAAACTGCCAGTTGTTATCCACGTCAAAGGCGGCCCACCCGCCGTCGCTCGACTGCATCGCCAGCAGCCAGTCGACGGCTCGCTTGCTGACCGCCGCCTTGCCGCAAGCCGAATCCTGCAGCCCCAGCAGCACCATCGCCGTATCGTCAATGTCCGGGTAGTGCTCGTTGGCGAACTCAAAGTACCAACCCGAGGGCTCCACCGTCGGCCGCTTCACGCTCCAGTCGCCCTTCCGCCGGACCTCTTTGGTCAGCAGCCACTCGCCCGCCCGCGCCAGCATCTCCGGCGCCGCCATGCCGCTCTCGCCCAGCGCATGACAAGCAATCGCCGTATCCCATACCACCGAAAAACAGGGCTGGAAGAAAAACCGCTCCCCGTCGTCCACCATCAGATTGGCAAACTGATTCTCCGCCTCAGCCCGGTCCGGATGGTCCGCGGCATATCCCAGCAGATCCATCGCCATGATCGTATACATCATCGGCGGATAGATCGCCGCCAACCCGTCCGTATAGCGGGTCCGCTCCGTGATCCACTCCATCGCCTTCCGGATCGCCCGCCGCCGCACCGCCCCGCTGCCGAACCGCTCCCACAGCTTGAAGGCTTTGTCGATCCGCAGAAACGTGTTCCGGCGGTTAAAGAAACCGTCATCCCGCGGCAGCGCCAAGCTCACCCCCGGCACGAGCAGCTCTTCCAGCGAAAAACCTGCCGGCACCGGCCGCGGCTCCACCGTCAACGCCTGCACAATGGACAGTGGAATCACAATCGCCCGCGTCCACGAACTCATCTCGTAGATGGTCTTCCCCAACAGAATCAGTTCCGGGGGAATCGACGGCACATGCGGCCGCGGATACAGGCCAAACAGGCTCAGGTTAATCTTGACGTAACTGTTGGCTGCCTGCAGCCCGCCCAAGCGCAGAATGGTCTCGCGCAGCGCCACCATCCGGGCCTCGGCAACCGCTACCCCCGCCACCTTCAGCGCAAAGTAAGCCTTGATCGAGGCATTGACGTCCGCCGGCCCGTCCGGAAAGAGATTGAAGCCGCCCTCGGCCAACTGCCGTTCCCGGACAGACCGCACCGCCCGGTCAATCTGCTGCCGCACCGGCGGGTTCCAACTCCCCTGCTGCGGCGGATAAAGCCACAACTGCAACAGAATGTAGTCGGCCTCGAGCGTCGTGTCCGCGGTCAGGTCACCCCACCAGTAGCCGCTCTCGTGCTGATTGTCCGCAAACCACTCCACCGCCTGCCGCGCCGTCTTCGCCGCCGCGGCAACGAGTGCGTCCGTTACCTGCAGGCTCGGGGTCATAGCGAAGCGGGCGTGCTGATCTGCGTGAGCCGGGCGCTGTTCAGCTCCGGAGGCAGCTGGAAGCGCACATCCTCCTCCCGCACCTCCAGCTCCTCCCGCTCGGCAAAACCATTTGCCCCAAGAAACGCCATGATCCGTTCGACAAGGTGCTCGGGCGCTGATGCCCCGGCCGTAATCGCCACGGTCGCAATCCCCTCCAGCCAAGCGGTCTGCACATCGGACTCATCATCCACCAGATACGCCGGCACGCCCGAGTTCTGACACACTTCCACCAAACGCAGCGAGTTCGAACTGTTCTTCGACCCCACCACCAGCAGCAGATCGCACAACGGCGCCACCGCCTTCACCGCTACCTGCCGGTTCTCGGTCGCATAGCAGATGTCCTGCGAATGCGGCCCCTGAATCAGCGGGAAGCGCTCCACCAGCCGTTTTACAATGTGGCTCGTCTCGTCGAGGCTCAACGTCGTCTGCGTCAAATAGGCCATCTTCGCCGGATCGGCCACTTCGAGACGGTCCACGTCCTCAACGGTCGACACCAGCTTCATCGCCTCCGGCGCTTCGCCCAGCGTCCCGACAACCTCATCGTGGTTCTCGTGGCCAATCAGCACAATCGAGTAACCTTTCCGCGCGAACTTCACCGCCTCGAGATGCACCTTCGTCACCAGCGGACAGGTCGCGTCAATCACGTTCAGCTTCCGGGCCACCGCATCGGTCCGCACCGAAGGCGCTACGCCGTGCGCGCTGAAAATCACCCGGGCCTGCGCCGGCACCTCGTCCAACTCCTCGACAAAAACAGCTCCGGCCGCCCGCAGTTCGTCCACCACGTGCTTGTTATGGACAATCTCTTTGCGCACGTAGATCGGTGCGCCGTACATCTCCAGCGCAATCTTCACCACGTCAATCGCCCGAACTACCCCCGCGCAAAACCCGCGCGGGGTCAAGAGAATAATCTTCTTCCCGGATGCCATAAGTAGAGATCTATCTGATTATAGCCCGGATCTGCCGGACTAAATCCTCTTCCTGCTCAATCGCCACCCCGATCCGCAGCCACAACACCTGCACCGGCGCCAAAATCTCCCCGAGATCCGCCGGCAGATTCATCATGTCTTTTTCCGTCGTTAGCAACACCTCGGCCCCCTGCTGCAGCGCCTGCTCCCGAATTCGCCGTAACTCGCGGTGCCGGTAGTGATGATGGTCCCCAAACGTCCAGCGGAACAACGGGCGCAAGCCCTGCTCCCGTAAACTCGACCAGAACGTCGCCGGGTTGGCCAGTCCGCAAAAGGCCGCCACCCGCTCACCGCGCAGCGCCACCGCCTCCCCCGTCCGCGCGTCCATCCACGCCTCGGCCACTACATGCGAACGGTAGACCGGCACCGCCGGCAGCCGCCGCCGCAGCGCCGTGTACCGCCGCCCCCGCTCGGTACGCGTCAGCAGAATCGCCGTGGCGTGCCGCAGCGCCTCCGGCGCCTCCCGCAGCCGGCCCAGCGGAAACGGCGCATCGCCCGCGAACGGGTCGCGTGCGTCGAGCAGCACCAAATCAAAATCCCGCCCTAGACGGTGATGCTGAAACCCGTCGTCCAGCACAAACACCTCCGGCCGCAAAGCCGCCTCCATCGCCCGGCCCACCGCGTAGCGGTCCCGCCCCACCCCCACATGCGCCTCGCCCGACCGGACAAAAATCTGCGCCTCGTCCCCCGTGCGCGCAATCGGCGCCGTGGTCCCCCGCGGCGCCACCGTCACCTCGTCCGCCAGCAGCCGCTTGTAGCCCCGCGTCAGTATCGCCGGCTCCCGGAAGTGCTTGGCCAACGCCAGCGCCGCCGGCGTCTTCCCCGCCCCGCCCATGCTGATCCCCCCCACGCTGATCACCGGCGTCTCCAGCCGCCGCGCCACCGCCCGCGCCCGGTTCCGCCGCGCCCCCCACGCCCACAACCAGCCCAGCGGCCCCAGCGTCACCACCGCCAGCCACGGGTAAAGCGGCACCGGCCAGGCCTCTTCGATCTCCTCGGCCAGCACCGCCAGCGTCCGCCCCAGCGCCCCCCGCCGCCCCTCGGCCAACTCCCGCGCCCGCTCCCCCCAGCCCCGCGGCGCGCGCAGCATCTCCGCCACCACCGCGGCAAAATCCTCCCGCGTGCACCGCCGCAGCCCGCCGCCGGCCGTGAACGCCGCAGCGATCTCGGCGAAATTCTCCATGTGCGGCCCGGCCACCACGGGCTTGCCGAGCAGCGCCGCTTCGAGAATGTTGTGTCCCCCGCGCCGCGCCAGCGTCCCGCCCATGAACACGAGATCGGCCAGCCGGTACACGCCGCTCAACTCGCCGAGCGAATCGAGCAGCAGCACGCCCGGCGCCGCCACCGGCCGCCCCTCGCTGCGCCGCCCAAAAGCGATCCCGGCCGCCTCCAGCTTCCGCGCCACCGCGTCAAACCGCTCCGGCTTCCGCGGGGCCAGAATCATCACGAGGTCCGGAAACTCCGCCACCCACCGCGGCCACGCCGCGATCACCGCATCATCTTCGTCAATATCCTCGCAATGCGTGCTCGCCACCACCAGGATCTTCCCCGCCCCGGCCACCGCCGCCGCCACCGCCGGCGGCGTTACCATCCGCCCCGGGTCCAGGTCATACTTCAGATTGCCGTTGTTGATCGCCTCCCGCGCCCCAAGTGCTATATAGCGCCTTGCGTCCTGCTCGCTCTGCGTGAGCACCCGGTGGGGCAGCGCGAGCACCGGGGCAAACAGCCACCGGAAGCGCCGATAGCGCGGCAGCGCCCGGTCCGAAATCCGGCCGTTGACCACCACCAGCCGCGCCCCGCTCCGCCGGGTCTCCCGCCACAGATGCGGCCAGATCTCGGTTTCAAGAATCACCACGAGCGCCGGCCGGAGCGCCCGCAGCACCCGGCGCACCGCGAAGACGAGGTCAAGCGGGGGGTAAAAAATGCCGTCCGTACACCCGGCCAGCCGCTGCTCGGCCATCTGCCGGCCCGTCGCCGTCGTCGTCGAAACATAGATCGGCGTATCGGGATAGCGCGCCCGCAGCACCTCGACCAGATCCACCGCGCTGAGCACCTCGCCCACCGACACGGCGTGCAGCCAGATCCCGCCCGGCGCCACCACCGGAAACGGCAACCCGCCGAAACGCTCCGGCAGGGTCCGTCCGTAGCGCACCATGAGGAACCCAAACAGAGCGGGAAAGCCAAAAAACTGCGCAAGACGATAAAGGAGGTAGATCAGAGTCTGCAATCGACTGCCCTTAGTATAACGGCCGGGCAACCAATCCTCGGCCGGGCGCGTCCCCTACAATGAAAAACATGAAGGCCCTTCCCGCCATCCTCCTGTTGACCGCCGCCCTCCAGGCCGAGAAGAAAATCGAGCCGTTTCGGCCGGCCGCCATCGAGACCTACGCCTCCAAGCAGACCAACCAGGGCCTGACGGTCGCCGCCGTCGCTTACGACGACGCCGACGAGGCCAAGGCGGCCTTCGGCAAACTGCACCCCTATGAGCATGGCGTGCTGCCCGTGCTCGTGCTGTTCAAGAACGAGGGGGCGAAGACGTTGAACCTGGAGCACGCCCGATTCCAATACCTCGGCCCCGGCTCCCGCAAGCTCGACGAGACCCCGGCCGAGGATATCAGCCGGCTGAAGGGACCGGGCCGTCCCCGCTACAACCCGACGCCGCTACCGACGACCATCCCGGGCATGCGGCGGAACAAGAACCCGCTGCAGAACCCCGTGATCATCGAACGGGCCTTCGCGGCAAAAATGCTGCCGCCCGGCGAAACGGCTTATGGCTTTTTGTACTACCAGACCGGCCACAGCCGCTCCGCCCGGCTCTACATCACAGGAATTACCGAAGCCCAGACGAGCCAGGAACTCTTCTACATCGAAATTCCGCTCGGAGCGCAGTAGCCTCGGCCAGCGCCGCTGGCCGTGATCATACCGCTGTGATCATCGAACGGCCTTTGTCGGCCAGGACGCTGCCGAAGGAGAGGGTCGCCGATGGTTTTCGGTGCCCTCCGACCTACTACCGCCGCGGCTCGGCGCGCCGTGGCCGCCCTAAAGCTTCTTCTGCGCTGGAGCGGCGGGTTTGACCGCCGCTGCGGGTTTGGGCGCGGCGGGCTTCACGGCAGCGGGTTTGGCCGGGGCCGGCGCCGCCTTCTTCGGGGTGGCCGTCACGGGCGGGTAGCCCTCGCGCCGGACGACGACGCGCATCTTCACCGGAACCGCCGGCATATCGCCCCGGCTCTTGGGCACGTTCGCAATTCGCGTCACCAGTTCCTGGCCCTCGATAACCTGGCCAAAAATCGTGTGGCGGCCATTGAGGTGCGGCGTGGGGCCCTGCGTGATGAAGAACTGGCAGGAACCCGTCCCCGGCCCCGCGTTCGCCATCGCGAGGCGTCCGGGAACGTCGAACTTCAGCGTGGGATGATACTCGTCCGGAATCACATCCGTACCGCCGGTGCCGGTGCCGAGCGGGTCGCCGCCCTGGATCATGAAGTCGGGGATCACGCGGTGGAAAGTCAGCCCGTTATAGAGCGGAGCTTTAGACCGGACGCCCGTGCGGGGGTTGGTCCACTCCTTGCGGCCCATGGCCAGGTCGGCAAAGTTTTTCACTGTGATCGGCGACTCTTCGGCAAACATCTTAGTGACGATGGTGCCGAGCGTGGTCGCGCCTTGCGTAATGGTGAAGTAGGCATACGTGCCGGGTTCGCGCGCCGGTTTGGCGGGAGCCACGGCGGGTGTCACGGGCGCCGCAGCGGGCTTGGCCGGGGCGGGCTTGGCCGGGGCGGGCTTGGCCGCGGCCGGCTTCGGAGCCGCGGCCGGGGGCTGCGCCCAGGCCAGCACCGGGGCGACAATCAGGAGCCATCGCAAATTCGTCTTCATTCTCATCAGCTTAAACCGTTAGGTGGGGAGTGCGCATCCAAGCGGTATGGCTGCAACCGAGATCGCAACACTGGGCGGAGGCTGTTTCTGGTGCCTCGAAGCTGTTTTTGACCGGATGAAGGGGGTATTGTCCGTCGAGTCCGGCTACATGGGCGGCCACGTGGCCGATCCTTCTTATGAGGCGGTTTGTATGGGAACCACAGGCCACGCCGAGGTGGTCCGCATCACGTTCGACCCGGACCAGGTCGGGTTCCGGGACCTCCTGCACGTCTTTTTTGCCATTCACGACCCGACCACGCTGAACCGGCAGGGCAACGATGTCGGGACGCAGTATCGGTCGGCCATTTTTTATCATTCGCCCGCGCAGCTGGCCGCGGCGCGGGAGGTGATCGCCGCGTTCGAAGAGCCGGAATCCGTAGTGACGGAAGTGACTGCGGCGGTCACCTTCTACGAGGCCGAGGCCTACCATCAGGAGTATTTCGCGCGGAACCCGCACGCGGGCTACTGTCAGTACGTTGTTCGACCGAAGGTGGAGAAGTTCCACCGCTACTTCGCGGAATGGGCGATGTAAATCTGGCGGAGAGGAAGGGATTCGAACCCTTGGTACCCTTTCGAGTACGACGATTTAGCAAACCGTTGCTTTCGACCGCTCAGCCACCTCTCCGCGAGTTTGCGTCGGTCCCCCATTAGAATAACACAACTACTTTTTCTCAAACAGAGCCAGCCACTGCGAATTGGGCAGGAAGGCCTCGCGGAGGATGGCACGGTAGCCGAAGCTTTCGATCTGCGCCACGACGTCCGCTTCGTCGAGCCGGATGTGGGTGACGGCGAAGTTGGGATTGGCATTGGCCATGGCGCCGGGGCGTTTGTAGTAGTCGATGAGGGCCAGCCTGCCGCCGGGCTTGAGCGCGCGGCGGATGCGCGACATCATCTCCTCGGGATAGTCGAAGTGATGGTAGGCGTCGAGGATGAAGATGAGGTCGGCGAAGGCGGTGTCGAGGTTTGGATCTTTCTCCGTACCGAGCACAAAGGAGACATTCTTCAGGTGCGAGGCCTTTTGCTTCGCCTTCTCGAGGAAGTCGGGGAAGATGTCTTCGGCGACCACGCTGCCGCGGGGTCCCACGGCCGCGCTCAGGAAGGGCAGCATGTAGCCGACGCCGGTGCCGATATCGACGACGGTCATGCCCGGCTTGATGCGCAGGGCCGCGATCAACTCCTTCGGCTTTTGGCGGGCATCGCGGTGCTCGCCGTCGAGCGAGGCGGCCATGCCGGCCCGGCCTTCGAGCGTCCGGTAGCGGTCGTTCGCCCCCGGGGCAGGCTGGCCGAAGAGGCTGATTTGCGAAACGAAGCCAACGAGAAGGAGGAGTTTCATAGGGCGGTTTCCATGGGAAGGACGAGGACCGGTTCGACCATGAAGGCGAGTTCGGCCATGGCGGCGACGGCCTCGCGGATGCTCTGCTCCGAGGTCGGCTCGACGGTAATGACGAAGGGCAGGGCGGCTTTGTCCTCGCTCGGGAGTTGGAGGACGGCGTCGAGGCTGATGTGTTTGGCGGCGAGGATGCTGGCGAGGGCGGCGATGATGCCGGGTTCGTCCTTGACGCGGAAACGGAGGTAGTAGGCGCGCTTTTGCCGGAGGATACTGCCGGGTTGGTTGGCGTCGAGACGGGCGTGGGCGAAGGGGCTGACGCGCTGCGGGCTGCCGCTGCGGATTTCGCGGGCGACGCGCATCAGGTCGCTGACGACGGCCACGCCGGTGGGATGGGGGCCGGCGCCGCGGCCGTAGTAGAAGGTATCGGCGCCGTACTGACCGCGGATCCAGACCGCGTTGTAGGCTCCTTTGACGCCCGCGAGGATGGTGGACTCCGGGAGCAGGGCGGGGCGGACGGAGAGGGTCAGGCCATCGGGCGTGAGGCGGGCGGCGCACAGCAGGCGGATGGTGTGCCCGAGGCGATGGGCGTATTGAAAGTCGATGGGCGAGATGCGGCGGATGCCTTCGGTGTAGATGTCGGCGGCGGTGATCTTTTCGCCGAAGGCGAGCGCGGCGAGGATGGCGAGTTTGCTGCGGGCGTCGTAGCCGTCGACGTCGGCGGTGGGGTCGGCTTCGGCGTAGCCGAGGCGCTGGGCTTCGGCGAGAACGTCGCCGAAGGCGGCGCCGTCGCGCTCGACGGCGGTGAGGATGTAGTTGCTGGTGCCGTTGAGGATGCCGTAGAGGGCCTCGATGCGGTCGCCGCTGATGCCTTCGCGCAGGACGGTGTGGACGGGGATGCCGCCGGCGACGGAGGCTTCCATGGCGATATTGGCGCCGTGCTCGATGGCCTTTTCGACGAGGGCCGGGCCCTGGGCCGCCATGAGTTCTTTGTTGGCGGTGACGACGCTTTTGCCCGCGGCGAGGGCAGCTTCGATGATCTCTTTGGCCACGCCCTGGCCGCCGATGAGTTCGGCGATGATCTCGACTTCGGGGTGGTTGACGACCTGGCGCCAATCGGTGGTCTGGAGGGCGCCCGCGAGAGCGGCCGGGATCTGCTTGCCGGTGAAGGACCGGGCGCAGAGGGCTTTGACGACGAGGCGGAAGCCCAGTTTTTGAGCGATCGATTCGCTGGTTTCGGCCAGAATGGCCATGGCGCCGGAACCGACGTTTCCGAGGCCAACGATACCGATATTTACATCACGCATAAATCGTTATGATAGCAACATGGCGTTCCGAGCCCTGTTTTTGCTGGTGTTTGCCGCCGGGAGCGGTTGGGGGCAGGGCTTTCCGCAGCCGCCGGCCGATGCGCCGCCGGTGGGCGGCAAGGACCGGACCGAGGAGCTACTGAAGGCCGACCACAAGGCCAACCTGAAAGACCTCGAGACGATCCGGCAGTTGAGCGAGTCGATCCAGGCCGAGCTCGAAAAGCACGACCGGCACGTGCTTTCCGTGGGGGCGATCAAGAAGCTGGACGAGATGGAGAAGCTGACGCGGCGGATTCGGGGCCGCATGAAGCGATTCTGATGCTGGGAACCATATTTCTCTTGGCGGCGGTGCTTGGTTATGACGCGCCGCGGGCCGCCGAACCGGTGACGGTGGACGGACGGATGGACGAGGCCGCCTGGCAGGCGGCGCCGTGGACCCCGCTGTTCGTCGACATCGAGGGCGACGCCAAGCCGAAGCCGCGGCTGGCGACACGGGCGAAGATCTGTTGGGACGACCGGTACCTTTACATTGCGGCCGAGATGGAGGAGCCCGACCTGTGGGCGACCTACGACCGGCACGACATGGTGATTTTTCACGAGCATGATTTCGAGGTTTTTTTCGATCCCGATGGCGACGGGTTGCACTACTTTGAGTTTGAGATCAACGCGCGGAACACGGGCTGGGATCTCTATCTGGACAAACCGTACAAGGACAAGGGCAAGGCCGACAACGGCTGGGAGATTCCCGGGCTGCGGACGGCGGTTGCCTTACGCGGAACGTTGAACGACCCGCGGGACCGGGACCGGGGCTGGACCGTAGAGATGGCGTTTCCGTGGACCGCCTTCAACCGGGGGCCGCGGCCGGCAGTGGCGCCGCGGGCGGGTGAAAGCTGGCGGATGAATTTTTCGCGGGTTGAGTGGCAGTTGCGCGTCCGGGACGGCCGTTACGAGAAGGTGCCGGACACGAAAGAGGACAACTGGGTCTGGTCGCCGCAGGGGGTGATTAATATGCATATTCCCGAAAAGTGGGGGACGGTCCGTTTTCGTTGAGCCGGGGCCATGTTAATCTCGTCGAGATGTCTTCCACTCGTCTGAAATCGCAACTCATGACCGCGTCCGAGATCGATCGCACGCTGGTGCGGCTGGCTCACGAAGTGCTCGAAAAGACGACCGACCACGATAATCTGGCGTTCATCGGGATCAAACGCCGCGGGGTGCCGCTGGCGACGCGGCTGGCGGCGAAGATCAAAGATCTTGAGGGCCGCGAGGTGCCTACGGGGGCTCTCGACATTAACCTGTACCGCGATGATTTGACGACGGTGGGCGCGGCGCCGGTGGTGAACTCGACGGCGATTCCGTTTGATGTGACCGGCAAGGACATCATCCTGACGGACGATGTTTTGTACACGGGCCGGACGATCCGGGCGGCGCTCGAGGCGCTGTTTAAAGAAGGCCGGCCGGCGCGGGTGCAGCTGCTCGTGTTGATTGACCGCGGCTGGCGGGAGCTGCCGATTGAGGCGCGGTATGTGGGACGCATGGTGCAGACCTCGGCGAATGAGATTGTAGAAGTTAAGCTCCAGGAGATCGATCAGATCGAAAAAGTGCTCCTGGTCGAGAAGGTCGACGGATGAGTTTGTTAGGAATTGAGAGCCTGGCGCGGCCGGAGATCGAAGCGATTCTGACGCGGGCGAAGGATTTCCAGGCTTCGACGGCGAAGCTGGACACGCTGCGGAACCGGCTGCTGGTAAACCTGTTTTTTGAGAACTCGACGCGGACGCGGACCAGTTTTGAGATTGCCGCCAAGCGGCTGGGCGCGGACACGATTTCGATTACGGCGTCGGCTTCGAGCACGTCGAAGGGCGAATCGCTGGTGGATACGTTGAATACGCTGGGGGCGATGCGCCCGCACGCGATTGTGATGCGGCACGCGGCGAGCGGGGCGCCGCATTTTCTGGCGCGGTACCTGCCGACGCCGATCATCAACGCCGGCGACGGGACGCACGAGCATCCGACGCAGGCGCTGCTCGATGCGCGAACGATACTGGATAACCGGCCTTCGCTCGAAGGCCTGCGGGTGGCGATTATTGGGGACATTGCGCACTCGCGGGTGGCGCGGTCGAACGTACATCTCCTTTCGAAATTTGGGGCGAATGTGGTTTTGTGCGGCCCGGCGCCGCTGCTGCCGCCGCAGTTGGCGATGCTCGCGCCGAATGTCTCGTTGACCTACGACATTCGCGAGGCGATTGCGGGCGCCGATGTGATCATGATGCTGCGGGTGCAGCTGGAGCGGCAGCACGAGACGCCGTTTCCGCCGGGCGATTATTTCAAGTTTTACGGGCTGCGGCCGGACCATTTGCAGTTGGCCAAGCCGGACGTGATCGTGATGCATCCGGGGCCGATTAACCGGGGCCGGGAGATTTCGTCCGAGGTGGCGGACTCGAAACGGTCGGTGATTTTGAATCAGGTAGAGAACGGCATTGCGGTACGCATGGCGGTGCTTGAACGGGTGATGGGCGCATGAGCACGTTGTTGATCAAGAACGGCCGGGTGATGGATCCGGCCAACGGGCTGGACGCGGTGAGCGATGTGTTGCTGCGCGACGGCAAGGTGGCCGCGGTGGGGGCGGGCCTGACGGCGGCGGGTGCGCGGGTTTTTGACGCGACGGGGATGGTGGTGACGCCGGGCTTCGTGGACATGCACGTGCATTTCCGGGAGCCGGGATTTGAACATTCCGAGACGATTGAATCGGGCGGGCGCGCAGCGGCGGCCGGCGGCTTCACGAGCGTGGCGTGCATGCCGAACACGATGCCGGTGAACGATTCGGCGACGGTGACGACCTATATTGTCGAGCGGGCGCGGAAGCTGTCGCCGGTGAATGTGTACCCGATCGGAGCGATTACCAAGGGCAGCGCGGGCGAGGAGCTGGCGGCCATCGGGTCGATGAAGCAGGCCGGGATTGTGGCCATTTCCGACGATGGGCGGCCGGTGATGAACGCGCGGGTGATGCGCCGGGCGATGGAGACGGCCAAGGCGTTTGGGATTCCGTTGATTAATCATTGCGAGGACCTGCATCTTTCGGCGGGCGGCGATATGCACGAAGGCAGGGAGTCCGTCCGGCTGGGTCTGCGCGGCATTCCGGGATGCAGCGAAGACGTGATGGTGGCCCGGGATATTCTGCTGGCGGAAGTGACCGGGGTGAAGTACCACGTGGCGCACATTTCGGCGCGCTATTCGGTGGCGATGGTGAATTTTGCCAAGCAGCGGGGGCTGCCGGTGACGAGCGAAGTGACGCCGCACCATTTTGCGCTGGCGGATACGGACATGGCGCCGTATGACTCGAACTATCGAATGAAGCCGCCGCTGCGGGCTTGCATTGACGTCGAAGGGGTGACCGAAGGGCTGGTGAACGGGGCGATTGACGCGATTGCGACCGACCATGCGCCGCATCCGGGCAGCGAGAAGATGCAGGAGTTTGAACGGTGTCCGTTTGGGATTACCGGTTTGGAGCATGCGATTGGTTTGGCGCTCGAGAAGCTGGTGCATCCGGGGCTGATTTCGTTGGGCCGGATGGTGGAGTTGTTCACAGTGAACCCGGCGCGGATTTTGCAGATTCCGAAGGGGACGCTGACGCCGGGGGCTGATGCGGACGTGACGATTTTCGATTTGGACCGGCCGTGGACGTTTGACGTGAACCAGTCGCTGTCGAAGAGCCGGAATACGCCGTTTCATGGCCATGCGTTCCGGGGCGGCCAAGTGGCGACGATAGTGGGCGGCGAGTTTGTCTGGCGGCTGGACGGGATGGTGTAGGCATTCGGTGGGTCCCGAGTTTTTTCCGGGCGCGGACGCTGGCACGCCGGGCTTTCCCGGCGATCCGGCGGGGTTCGAGGCCCCGCCGGATCGCAGCGCGGGATGATTGTGGAGTCTGGTGGGTCCCGATTGGGTCCAAGTTGGGTTCGGCTTGGGTTCAGCTTGGGTTCAACGGGGATCGAAAAACGAAAGAACCGAACGGATAAGTCTATTGTTTTGAATTACATCCTGGGTTCTTCCTTGCGCGTGCGGGTGCGCGTGCGCGCGAGGCTTGGGGCCCGCTGCGTGTCCCGGAGCGTTTGGACGGTCCGGAGGATATTTTCGGCCCGTTTGGCGAGGTGCCGGTAGTTTTTCTGGAGTTTGTCGAGCGCCTTCAGGAATTTTGGGAGCTCCCGGCCTTGGGGGTTCCCCTGGAGGCCTGTTTTGATGGCGGTGACTTGATCGTGGCGATAGAGGGCCAAGGCGATGGAGGCGACGCAGGCGCACTCGAGTTCTCCCTGGGCGGCGAGCTGCTGGCGATGGTGGTGATAGAGGCGGACGACGGCCTCGCGATGCCGGGGAGAGAGGCGTTGGAGGCTAACCGGCAGCTTGTCGCCAGCAGTTGGGAGGCGGGTTTTGCGCGAGTCAGGCGAAGCTATTGGTGACGGAACAGGAGCAAGTGGTTTCATTGGGAAAAAGTCCTCCGGGACGATTTCAAGATGGCAGGCGGACGAGGGGAACCGGGACGGGGTTGTCGTGGAAGGCCCGTGGTTATTGGGGGAAAAAATTTTGAGGTCCTGTGAACGGCCCGTGGCGGGCTGGCGAGGTGCGGGATTTGGCCCGGGACGGCACGCTGATGCCGAGCGCCGATGAGGCGAGGACGGAACTCGCCACCTTGTTTTTGAGGAACCGCGCACAACGGACTCGCTTCGGCCTGTGCGCTCTTGTTGAACCGCGCACAACGGACTCGCTTCGGCCTGTGCGCTCTTGTTGAACCGCGCACAACGGACTCGCCTCGGCCTGTGCGCTCTGGTTGAACCGCGCACAACGGACTCGCCT
>JAINDL010000133.1 GCA_019931245.1 Bryobacteraceae bacterium CoA2 C42 | reverse complement strand
CCTGCCGGGCCAAAAGCGAGTCCGTTGTGCGCGTTCTTTAAAAGCGCACAGGCCGCGCAGGCCCGGCACCAACGGGCGAGGAACTCGCCCCGCCTGCCGGGCCAAAGCGAGTCCGTTGTGCGCGTTCCCTAAAAGATCAGCTTGAGTCCGAGCTGCACCAGCCGCGGATTGTTCGCTTGGCCGCCAATGACGCCAAACGTGTTCGGATTGTTCACGTTCGCCGCCGGCCCGCTGAAGACCACGCGGTTGATCAGGTTGTAGGACTCCCCGCGAATCTGCAGCATCACCCGCTCGGTGAACTGCAGGTTCTTGAACAGCGAGATGTCCTCGTTGAGAAACGCGGGTGTCCGCACGTGCGGCATACGCGGCGGCGCGTTGCCGATGGTGAACAGCGGCGGCTGGCTGAAGGCGTTCAGGTTCAGATACCGGTCCCTGGCCGGGTCGAAACTCCCCATCCCAACCGAACTCCGGACATCGGCGCTCACCCAGTTCGGCCGGTTGTTCCCGCCAAACAGCGGCAGCGCTGGGCCGCCGCTCACCGCAATGGTCGTGCCCGAGCGGTAGGTGTGGATGGCGTTCAGCGCCCAACCACCCACCAGCAGGTTCATCCCCCGGCCCACGCCGGCCCCGAACCGCTTCCCACGGCCAAACGGCAGGTCGTAGCTCCACGAAGTGACCAGCACATGTGTCTGGTCGGAAGGAACAATCGACTTCTCCAGCTTCCGGTTGAACGTGTCGACGCCGCGCGCTCCGCCCCCGCCTCCGGTATCGCCGAAAATGTCACCGCCCGGAAACCCGATATTCTTCGCCAGCGTGTAGGAGACGAGAAAGGAAAGCCCGGACGAGTGCCGCTTCTGAATCCGCATCTGCATCGAGTTGTAGAAGTTGTAGCCGGTGGGCTGATAGACGTCATCGACGTTGGCATACTGCGGAAACGCCCGCAGCGCCTGCGCCACCGAACCGTTAAATCCGGGATAAGGCGCCTGCACCCCTGCCGCCGCCGCCGCGGCCGAATTGATGTTTGCGTTCAAGGTCTGGCCCAGCGCCAGGTACCGAGGATGCACCTGATTCGGCACCGAGAGGCCCGTCCAGGTACCGCTCGATTTGGTGCCAACGTAGGCGGCGTCCAGACTGACGCCAAACGGCAACTCCCGCTGCACGGCAAACGTCCAGCTCTGGCTCAGCGCCATCCGGTTGGCGTCTCCGTTGATCATGGTCACGCTGCCATTGTTGTTCAACGAGGGATCGAAAATCGGCGGCGCCACCGGGTTGGCCGGAAAGCCCTGATCGAGCGCGAAGGCCGGCGTAACTCCCGAGTTCGTGCTCGTGTAGAACGGCTGCAACCCGAAGCCCGAGCACCAGAACTGGCAGCTATTCATCCGGCCAACCGCCGTGGGCACGCGGAAGATCCCGTAGCCCGTGCGGAGCACGGTCTTCTTGTCCCACGCATACGTCAGCGCAAAACGCGGCGAGTAGCCGTGCTTGTAGAGCGGCAGAATCTGGTTGGACCCGGTGCGCCCGTTGCCGCTGCCGAGGAAGATCAGCGCCCCCGGCCGGTTGCCCGCCGCCGGATTCGGCCGGGAGGGGTCCATGAAAGAGATCACCCCGTCCTTCTCCCGCACATAGAGCGGCAGTTCGTACCGCATCCCCAGGCTCATCGTCAGCCGCGAAGTGAGCTTGAAAACGTCCTCGAAGTAGAAGGCGACAAACTGGTCGTTGTACTGCCGCGTCGGCGCCGGCACGGCGGCGCTGGCCGAGAACACCTGCCCAAGCAGGAAGGAAGCAAACGGGTTGCCAAAGCGCGCAAAGTCCGCGCTGTTGGGCTGCGAGGTAGACAGGGCGTTGAAGTTGAACGTCCCGCCCTCGTTCCGGCGGTCCTGCACGGTCATCCGCCGGTAGCGAAACGTTCCGCCGAACTTGATCTGGTGCTTGCCGCGCACCCAGGAGACGTCATCCACAATGCTCCAGTTCTGGAAGAACTGCGGATCCGTGCCGTTGTTATTGGAGTTCCCGAGGCTGGCGTAGGGCGTCGGGCCCGCGAAGTTCAGGATCGGAAAGCCACGCGAGCTTTCCGAGATACCCGGAATCCGCAACACCTTATTGCCTTCGCGCGGGTCAAGCAGCCAGCGGGACCAGGTCGGGCTCGTCGGGGTGTAGCCAAAGCCGATGCGGTTGAGCAGCGTGGGGCTGATCGTGTAGGTATGGTTCAAACGCACTCCCCCGGCCACCGTGGGGGTGACCCGGTAGGCGGGGTTCAGTTCGCCTGCCACCGCCCCATTAATCGTGGTCTCTCCCAGCACGTGCCAGTACGAGCCCGAAAGCCGCTGCTTGTCCGTCAGTTGATGATCCACCTTGACGCTCCAGACGTTGTCCGTGCTCGGCTGATTTTGACGGCTCCGGTAGTTATTGAAAAAGCCGGGCAGATCCGGCTGCGGAATCAGCGGCAGTGTCCGCTGGGCAACCCCGCTAATCCGGGAGGCCGGAATCAGATTGCCCGGGAACGGATTCCGCTCAAAGGCGCCGCCCGCAACCGCCGCCGTCGTGGCAGGGTCGAACAGCGGGAAGGGATAGTCCGAAAAATTGCCGCTCCGCTGCTGCGTAGTCGGCAGCGTCACGAAAGCGCCCACCGGAATCCCGCCACGCAGTTGAAAGCCGGAGTAAGCAAAGAAAAAGAAGGTTCGGTCGCGGCCGTTATACTTGGGCAGCCGCACCGGACCACCGAACGTTCCGCCATACTCGTTCTGCCGCAGCAGCGCCTTCTTGCTGCCGCCGAAGAAGGTGCGCGCGTCCATCGCCTCGTTGCGGAAGAACTCAAACAGGTTCCCGTGGTAAGCGTTGGTGCCGGAGCGCATGGTGAAGTTCATCACTCCAAAGCCCCCGCCAAACTCGGCCGGGTAGAGCGTATTTTGTACCTTGAACTCCTCGACGGCTTCATAGGGCGGACTCGCCTCGGCAATGAAGCCCGGGGCGCCGATATTCTGCATATCGACCCCGTCAATCAGCACCTCCTGGCTGAACCCGGGCGCCCCGTTAATCGACTTGTTCCACTGCGTGCCGGTCACGCCCGGCGTGAGGAACATGAAGTTTTCAATCTGCCGGCGGCCGGTGGCGCCGGTCGTCGCCGCGCCGCCCATCGAAATCGGCAGGTCGAGAATCGCCTTGGTCGGCATCACCGTGCCAATCTCGGCCGAAGTCGTCTGCAGTTGCACGTCGCTGCCCGACACGGTAACCGAGTCCGTCACCGCACCCAACTCCAGCACAAAGTCAGCGTTCGAGAGAGTTGCCGTGCTCACCAGCACCGATTCGCGCACCGCGGACCGGAAGCCCGTCTTGGAAATCGCCACCCGGTAGCGCCCCGGAGCGAGGTTGCTCACCAGATAAGAACCCTCCGCCGTAGTGGCGCTTTTGGTCTCCTGTCCGTTTTCTATGTTCCGCAGCTGAATGGAAACATCAGGCATGGGCGCGCCCGAAGCATCGGTCACCCGTCCGGTAAGCCCACCCAGACTCCCCTGCGCCCAGGCGGCACAGGCGCCCACGAACAACACGGATAACAATCTCAAACTCATACGGGAACCTCGAGGATTGGTGATCAGGCGCGGCCGGCGATGTTACCCGGCCGCGCTCAAGGCACCATATGCGCATTGGTCCCGCGTAGCAAGCCCCTCGGGAGGAGGAGCAGCCCGATCAGAAGCTATAACGCAGCGCGATCTGAATCTGACGGGAGTCAATCCGGGTCGAACTCAGTACCCCATAGTCCGGGGTCCGCAGGGTCGTCCCGGGCTGGGAGAAGTTGGCCCGGTTGGGAGCATTGAAGAACTCTCCGCGCAACTCAACGGCATGCTTGCCCTCAAAGAAGCGGAAGAACTTGTTAATGCTCGCATCGATGCCAATGATTCCCGGTCCGATGATCGTGTTCCGGCCCGCCGTTCCGTAGCGGAATACCGGCTGCGCCGCTCCGGGAGCCACGCCCAGACGGTCCACAAACGCGTTGGTATTGAAATACCGCTGCACCGTGCGCTGATTGTCCGGCAAACCGGTCTTCTCGCTCGCCACCGCGTCGGGCTTGCAATACCCGCCGCCGTTCTGCACGTTGCCCGGCCCGCAAAACGCCGTCGCCGGGAACCCGTCCTGGAAGGTGGTGATGCCGCCAATCTGCCATCCGCCCAGCACCGCATCGACGAACGAATTGGCGAGAGCGATCTTCCGCCCCTTACCAAACGGCAACTCATACAGGAACGACGCCGTCAACCGCTGCCGGAAGTCGAACGCCGAAAGGCCGCGTTCCGCGTTCAAGTCGTAGTTATTCGACGGAGTCAGCGGGTCGCCGTCCGTCGTCCGGACGCCGGAACCGTTGTCGATCGACTTGCCGTAGGCATAAGAAGCCAGCAAGGTGAAGCCATTCGAGAAGCGCTGCTGCAAACGCATCTGCAGGGCGTGATAGCTCGAATGCGACGGCGCATTCATATTCTGGAAGCTCCCGTTGAACTTCGGGAACGGACGGTTCAGATTCGGGTTGCCCGGCCCGGGTTCCGGGTTGTTGTAACTGGTCAGGCGGCGCAGCTTGATACCGGCCGAACCCATATAGGTCACCTCGAGTGACATGTCCTGCGTCAACTGCCGCTGGACCGAGGTCTGCCATTGCGTCACATAGGAGGTCCGCTCACCATACTGATTGATCAGCAGGAAGCTCGGCGCACCCGGCCGCGTGAAGAGCTGATTCCAGCCCAGATTCGGCCGCGTCGTATCGGCCACTTCCGCCTGCCGGATCGTGAACGGAATGTTCCGGACGATGTCGAACACGGCATTGCCGATGTCGCGCACGAAGTAAATGCCACCGCTCGTCCGCAGCACCGTTTTGGCGTCGATCTGATAAGCGAGGCCTACGCGCGGCCCGAAGTCGTTCCGGTCCGGCACGGCCGCGCCGCGCCCAAACCGTCCATCGCGCACCAACTGCCAGCCGGGCGGCGCGGGAAACGCCGGATTGCCCTGGTTCAAGTCGCCCGTACCCGCCCGCACAAACACCGGCTCGCGCGAGTTATCCCAGGCAAAGTCCACGTTCACAATCGAGTCGTTCTTGTCGACGAACGGCGACTCATACTCCCACCGCAACCCCCAATTCATGGTCAGCTTGTTGGTGATCTTCCAGGTGTCGTTCAAGTACAGCGCCATGTAGTTCTGCCGGAAGCTCGCCACCGGCGCGCCCACCTGTCCTTCGGTGTTCGACATATGGCCAAGCAGCATATCGGCCATCGGTTCGCCCGTGTACTGGCCGTTCCAGGAAAAACGCCCGCGCGGCACCACAGCGCCAATCTGGTTGTAACGCAGCCGCCGGTACTCGCCGCCGAACTTGAACGTATGGCGCCCGGAGGTCCACGAGAAGTTATCGGACAGTTGGAACGTCGTGTTCCAGTTCACGAACGGGCAGTCGTTACACTCGCCCACGTTGGCGAACCCGGAGACCTGAAATACCGGCAGACCCCAGAACAGCGGGTCCTGCGAGATGCCCGGCAGATTCAGCTTGCCGACGATGTTCTCCTTGAACGCCCGCTGCTGAATGTTGGCCGAGTTGAAGTAGTTCATGCCGAACTTGAACTCGTTCACCTTGTTGGCGCCAATCACGGCCGTGTGGCCCAGCACGCCCTGCTGGCCCAGAATGTCCACGTTGTTGCCGGTGTTGCGGATATTGAATGGAATGTACTGCGGCTCCTTGGTCTGCGAGAAGCGGAAGAAGAACGTCTGATTCTGAAACGCCGTTAAATCGCCGCGGGTCGTAAACTGGTCTCCATCCGTCCGGCGCGACTCGTCGTTCAAATAGTTGTTGGTGATCCCCAACGCGCCGCCGCCGGGCTGGTTCGGCGCCGGATAGTACTCGGTCAACACCCGCCGCGAGGTCGGGCTGATGCGGCTCTCCGGAATGAGCGCGCCCGGAAACACCTGCCCGGGATTCAGCGGATCACGAATCGCGCGGTTGAGAAACGCAAAATTGCCGCTCCGGAAGCGCGCGTCCGGCAGCGTGCTCTGCTGCGTCAGCGCCCGCCGTTCCCGCAGCCCTTCGTAGTTGAACATGAAGAACAGCTTGTTCCGCCCATCGAACACCTTCGGAATCCGCACGGGCCCCGAAATCGTTCCGCCAAACTGATTCCGCTTGAACGGCGGATTCACCGGCGCAAAGAAGTTCCGGGCGTCAAAGAACGAGTTGCGCACGAACGAAAAACCAACGCCGTGCAGATCATTCGTCCCCGCCTTGGTCGATACGTTCACCTGTGCAATGCCCCGGCCATACTCGGCCGAAAACAGACCGGACTCCACCTTGAACTCCTGCAGCGCGTCAAGCGAAGGCAGGAACAGATACGTGTTGAAGTTCGGGTCCGTGTTCTCCATACCGTCGAGCGTGTAGTGGTTGAAGTGGACGCGCTGGCCGGCCACGTTCAGGGCAAACGCGTTGCGGGCTCCGCCCATGCGCTGCTGCCCCTGGCTCGACGCCGGGCCGTTCGTCGTCGCCCCCGGAATCAGTGACGCCAGCTGCAGATAGTTCCGCCCGTTCAGCGGCAACTCGACAATCCGCTTGTTCTCAATCACCGTTCCCACCGAAGTGGTTTCCGTTTCGAGCACCGGAGCGCCGCCCTTCACCTCAATCACCTCAGCCACGTTACCCACGGCCAGTGTGAAGTTCAACGTCGGAGCCTGTCCGACCTGCAGCTCCACCCCCGCGCGCGACTGACTCTGAAAACCCTCTTTTTCCACTTTGACCGTATAAGCCCCGGGCGACAACGCCGGCGCGGCATAGATGCCGCCTTCGTTGGTGCGCAGCACCCGGTTGAACCCCGTCGCCGGATTCGAAATCGTTACCGTCGCCCCGGCCACCGCGGCGCCGGAGGAATCGAGTACCGTCCCCCCCAGATCACCCGTGCCGGACTGGGCCCAACAGGCCACCGCCAAAACGGTTAGTAAAAGAAAATTCCGCAACATAGACATAGCTGTAAGTTCTATCAGTTTCCCGCTATCGAGTCAATCGTCCGCTCCCCCGTCCGCCCCTCCGTGGAAACGGCTTCCGCTTATTTGTATATTGTCTATGTACAAACAACAATGCCACCGCTTCTCTCCATCGACCTGCACGCCCCGCTTCCCGCCTACCGCCAGATCGTCGACGCCATCCGCACCCACCTCGTCAACGGCGCCCTGCAGCCGGGCGACCTCCTCCCCCCGGTCCGCCGCCTCGCCATCGACCTCGGCGTTCACTTCAACACCGTCGCCGACGCCTACCGCATCCTCGCCGAAGAAGGCTGGCTCGACCTCAAACGCCGCCGCGGCGCCCTCGTCCTCGCCCGCACCGCCCCCCGCCCCATCGACCCGGCCGTCGCCGCCTCCTTCGCCCGCCGCCTGCGGGAGTTGGTGGCCGAAGTCCGCGCCGCCGGCGTAACCCGGCCGCGCATCCTCCGCGAACTACGCCTGATAGCCAAAGGATTGGAGTCCTGACCATGCTTCTGTTCTCCCTGACACACCTCCTGCTCATCGCCCTCGCCGGCAGCCTCCACCCTCGCTGGAGCCGGCCCGACCTCCTGTTCGCCGTCACCGTCCCGGCCGGATTCCGCCATACCCCCCCGGGCCGCGCCCTGCTCCGCCGCTACCGTGTCCTCGGCTGGGCGGGCACCCTCCTGCTGGCTGTCGCCGTCATCCTGTCAAGCAACCAACCGCAAACAACGTTCGCGCTCGCCGTCGCCGGCGGGGCCGCCGTATGGCTCGCCGCCTTCCTCCTCAGCCGCCGAGCCACGCTCCCCTCTGCCGTCGCCCCGGACTCCCTCCGCACTGCCTCCCTCGCCGCGCCCCCCGACGACGTCCCCGGAGGCATCCTCGCGCTCCTCGCCCCCCTCCTGATCCTGGCCGCCCGCGCGCTCGAATGCGCCCTCCGCTGGGACGAGATTCCCGCTCGCTTCCCGATTCACTGGGGGCTCCACGGGCCCGACCGGTGGACCGCCAAGACCCCGCAGGCCGTCTACGGACAATTCGCCGCCTTCGCCCTGCTCAGCGCCGTCATGCTCTTCCTCGCCTGGGCCACGGTGCACCGGGGACGCGCCGGCCACCGCTCCCGCCGCATCGGCGCCGCGGGGCTGATGGCCCTTGGCTGGCTCTTCGCGTTAGCCTTCCCGCCCCTCGAAGGCATGGCCCTCTCGCTACCCTACGCGCCGTTTCTCCTGCTGGGCGTCACCGCCGTCTGGCTGGTCGCCATGGTGCGCAGCGGTTGGGGCACAGCACCGGGCGGGCACCCCACCGCCAACGAACACTGGCGCCTCGGCCTGTTCTATTGGAACCCGGACGACCCCGCCCTGATCCTCGAAAAACGGTTCGGCCTCGGCTGGACCCTGAACTTCGCCCACCCCGCCAGTTGGGCCGTGCTCGCCGCCGTGGCCGGCGTTCCCCTGCTGCTCCACTTCGCCGTCAGCTGACCAACCGGTCGGCGGCCGTGCGCAGACCCCGTAGCCGCTCGGTCTGCGCAGCGGTCAACTCCACTACCTTCCGGCGGCACACCGGCTCGATGGGCACCCCCGCCCACCCCGCCATCAACTTCGCCGACAGCGGGTACCGCACCGAAAGCGTCGCCTCACCCTCCGTAAGAAACTGCTGCAACCGCCCGGCCTCCGCCCCCCGCCGCCGCGCCGCGCGCACCGCCCGCGCCACCACGTGCGGATATGCATTCGCCGCAATCCCGCTGAAGCCGTGCCCCCCGCCCCGGATGGCGTCCACCAGAATCGGCACATGGGCATTGAAGATACCCACCGCCGAGCCCCGCACCGCCCGCACCTTCTCGACCACCGCCGCCAGCTCACACGTCGTGTCTTTGTGGAAAACGAACCGGCCCGTACGCCCGGCCCACGCCATCATCTCCGGCGACAGCAGGCGCTTATACGGGCTGGGCGCCTCGTAAAGCCCGAACGGCAACCCCGGCGCGGCCGTAAGAATCGCCTCGACGCGCTCACGCCACAGGCTGTCGGGCTCCGGCTTGGCCGCCACCTGCGAGGTCGTCAACACGGCGGCCGCCACCCCGCCATCCCGCAGCCGGCTGACAAATTCGCCCACCGCCCCGGCGGCAAAGCCCGGCAATCCGCCCGCCACCACCGGCGCCCGCCCGGCCCGCTTCACTACCCGCGCCGCCACCTCCAGCCGCTCGGCCTCAGTCAACTCCCACACCTCGCTCGACTGGCAGCACGCAAACAAGCCCACGGCCCCGTTCGCGAGATACCACTCCGTCAGCGCGTCCAGCGCCCTCCAGTCAATGGAACGGTCGGCCCGGAACGGCGTCAACATCACCGGCCACAACCCCTCCGGCACCCGGTGCGGCCGGCCCCCGAACAGGGGCGCGGCCAGGGCGGACACGAACGCTTGACGCCTGGTAAGCATCCCGGTATTCTCGCACGGCCCCCCGGGCCGCTATGCTGAAAAGGTCATGGCGATTCGCATCCCTCCCGCCGAGTTGACCGAAACCTTCGTCCGCGCCTCCGGCCCCGGCGGCCAGAACGTCAACAAGGTCTCGACGGCGGTGGAGCTGCGCTTTGACGTCGAACGCTCTACCGTCCTCCCCGAACCCGTCCGCCAGCGCCTCCGAGCCCTCGCGGGCCGGCGCCTCACCCAGGACGGCGTCCTCGTCATCACCGCCAGCGAAAACCGCACCCAGGAAGCCAACCGAGCCGCCGCCCGCGCCCGCCTCGACGACCTCCTCGGCCGCGCCGAAATCGTTCCCAAACGCCGCCGCGCCAGCCAGCCCTCCCTCGCCGCCCGCCAACGCCGCCTCACCGCCAAGGCCGAACGGGGCGAGACCAAGAAGACGAGGGGCCGGCTGCGGGACGAGTAGTCCCGGCCACGCCGGCAGAGCACTCCAGCGGCGGTGGACCACACCCCCCGGCGCCGCATCACGCCAGCCGACCCTCCCGGCGAAGGCCGAGTGAGGTCAAGCCGAGCAGAGGCAGCGTCAGCTCCAGCAGACGTCGGCATGGTGCCCCCTCGGCGGTGGGTCAGCCGCATTACCCGAGCCGATCCTCGCGGCCGCCGGACGAGCCGCCACTATTGCGGCTGCGGAATCGCCGCCCCGTCGGCCCGCGGGTCGGAAGCCCCGCTGTTCACCTTCGTTCTCGCGTTGTGCATCACCGCGTTCCCGCGCCCCATCCGCGCCGTGTAGGGCTGCGCGATCGTGATCTGATGGCCCTTGGCCGAAAGCTGCTGCAGCGTATCGAGGCCCACCCGCGACTCAATGGTCACGTCACAACCCGTCGCCCGCGACTTGGTAAAGCGCGGGGCTTCGAGCGCCTCCTGCAGGTTCATCCCATGGTCAGCCAAATACGAAACAAACTGCGCGTGCGCCAGCGGCTGATTCGGCCCGCTCATAATCCCAAAACCAATGTGCAGATCGTCTTTCTCCACAATGCCCGGAATAATCGTGTGAAACGGGCGCTTGCCCGGCGCGAGCGCATTCGCCGCCGCCTTGTCGAAGCTGAAACTCGCGCCGCGGTTGTGCAGATGAAAGCCCAGGCCATCCACCATCACCCCCGACGCCCATCCCCCCGAAACGCTTTGAATCCAGGAAGCAATGTTGCCCACCTGATCCACCACCGAAAAGTACGTCGTATCGCTCGAGGTGGGCGGCTGCCCCGGCGCCACCGCGCAGTTGGCCACCGCCGGATCAATCAGCCGCGCCCGCTGCGCCGCGTACGGCTTGGCGATCATGCCGGCCGTGGGAACCTTCACCACGCGCGGATCCGCGACGTATTGCAGATCGGCGTAGGCCAGCTTCATCGCCTCAATCTTGCGGTGGAACTCGGTGGCCGAAAACGGTCCCGCCGGCCGAAACGTCTCGAGAATGTTCAGCATCGACAACGCCGCCAGCCCCTGCCCGTTCGGCGGCAGCTCATGCACCCGCCAGCCCCGGTATGTCGTCGACAATGGCGTCACCCATTCCGGCTCGAAAGCCGCCAGATCAGCCGCCGTGAGCAGCCCGCCCAGCCGCTGCGACTTCCGTACAATGGCCGCCCCGATCTCACCCGTGTAGAACACATCGGCGCCCTGTTCGGCGATCAGCTCCATGGCGCGGCCCAGGTCCGGATTCTTCCACCGCTCTCCCACCGCCGGCGCCTTCCCGTTCGGATAGAAGACGCGAATGCCCTCCGGGTCCTTCCGCACCAGCGACGACTCCCAAGCCCGCCCGACCATCTCCTGGATCGGAAAGCCTTCCCGCGACAAGCGAATCGCCGTTGCAAACAGCGCCTTCCACGGCAGCTTGCCGTACCGCTTGTGCATCGCCTGCCAACCCCGCACACACCCCGGCACCGTCACCGAATGAATCCCCGTCGAGTCCATCTTCTTGAGGCCCTTCGCCTGCAGCGCCGCGATGGTCATCGCCTGCGGGGCGGCCCCGGAGGCGTTGAGGCCGGTGATCTGGCCGGTCTTGGCGTCGCGGTACATCACAAACAAATCGCCGCCAATGCCGCACATCATCGGCTCCACCAGACCCAGGACGGCGTTGGCGGCAATCGCCGCATCGACGGCGTTACCCCCCTGCCCGAGGATCTGGGCGCCGGCTTGCGAAGCCAGCACCTGGCTAGTAGCGACGATGCCGCCAGTGGCAATCACCATCGACCGGCCATGCGCACGATCGCCCGGCTGCGCGGAGGCCAAACAGGCGAGGAGGAGAAGAGACAGGCTGAGTCGGAGCATGCAGAGGGATCTTAACATCCTACGCTTCGCTGAGAATCTTCAGCAGCTGCGCCCCGTACCGCGTTACCGTCCGGGGACCCAGACCCGCCACCCGCAGCAGCTCCTCCTGCGTCGCCGGCCGGTCGTCGGCAATCTCAGCCAGCACTCTATCGGTGAGGATCCGGAACGCCGGCACCCCCTCTTTCTTGGCCTGCGCCAGACGCCACTTCTTCAGCGCCTCCACCACCGATCCCGCCCCCTCCGCCGCCGCGCGCACCCGCTTGGCCGCCTTCTTCACCGCCGGCTTGGTCCGTCGCCCCCCGCCCCCTTTCTCCGGCCTGTCCTTGATCAGCAACTCCAACTCCGCCGGATCCGCCTGGCTCCCCTCCCACGTCAGCAGCGCCCGCCGAAACGCAATCTCCCGCCCCTCGGCCTGAAACGTCTCTTCTTTCAACTCCACCAGCCCAATGCGCGCCATCGCGCTCAGAATCTGCTCAAAGTTATCGCGCGAAAGCGCCGTCCCGCCGCAGAGTTCAGTGTGGAGCTTGCCCGTCGAACGCCCATCGGATTTCTTGAGCGCTTTGATAATCTCACCGGCCACTCCAAGTTCCCGCGCGCTCGCTTCGCGGAAGACCTGCGCCTGGCAGCCGTCGGGCGCGCAGAAATCGCAGATGCCGCACGGGTCCACCGCGCCGGCCTTATCGCCAAAGTGCGCTACCAGCGCCGCCATCCGGCACTGGCTCCCATCGGCAAAGCGGAGCATGTTCTGCAGTTGCGCCAGTTTCTGGTTGATCTGCGCCTGGTAGGGCTCCGGCCAATCGGCCCGCCCCGCCGTGATGTTCTCGGCGAAATCCACCAGCGCCCCACCGTGGATCCACAGCTTTTCGAGCGCCTTGTCGAACGCCTCCTGCTCCATCCGCACCTTGGCCTGCACATCGTCCTTGGCCATCGCCTGCTCGGACAGACAGCGGTAAATCTTCTCGAGAACCTTCACGTCCGGGTAATCCCGCTCATGAAACCAGTCGTGCGTATGCCGGTCGGCGTAGGAGTGCATCAGCACCGCCCGCGACATCGCCCCGTCCCGCCCCGCGCGCCCAATCTCCTGGTAGTAACCCTCCAGGCTCGCCGGCAGCGCCGTGTGAATCACCGTCCGCACGTTCGGCTTATCAATGCCCATCCCGAAGGCGATCGTCGCGACGATCACCTCCAGCCGGCCCTCAAGAAACCCCGCCTGCACCCGCCCCCGCACCTCCGCGCTCAGCCCGGCGTGGTACGACGCCGTCGCGCAAACGCTCTTCAGCGTCACCGCCACCTCCTCGGCCTGCTTCCGCGTCGGCGCGTACACAATCGCCGGCCGCCGCTCAGCGTCCTGCAGCAGTTGCCGCGCCAGCTCCGCCCGTTCACTCGGATTGGCCTCCACCACCTCAATGGCGATGTTGTCCCGCCGAAACCCCTGGATAAACCGCCCCCCCGCGCCCAACTGCAGCTGGCTCGCAATGTCATTCTGCACGAGCGGCGTCGCCGTGGCCGTCAACGCAATCACCGGCGCCGGACGCAGCGCCGGCAGATGCTGCCCCAGCGTCCGGTAGTCCGGCCGGAAGTCGTGGCCCCATTGCGAAATACAGTGCGCCTCGTCCACCGCCACCAGCGTCGGCTTCCGCTTAGCCAGCATCTCGGGAAACCCGGGCACCCGCAACCGCTCCGGCGCGATAAACAAAAAGTGCAGCCGCCCGGCCAGATAATCCACGCACGCCTGCCGCGAAGCCCCCCGGTCCCGGCCCGAATGGATCCGTTCCACGGCAAACCCCCGCTGCTGCAGCTTGGCCACCTGATCCTCCATCAGCGCAATCAACGGGCTGATCACCAGCGTCGTCCCGCCCCGCGCCAGCCCCGGCAACTGATAACACAGCGACTTGCCCGCCCCCGTCGGCATCACCAGCAGCACATCCTGTCCCTCCACCACCGCCCGGCAAACGGCCTCCTGGCTCGGACGGAACTCTTTAAAGCCAAACGCTTCGTGCAGCAGCGTGGGCAGGTCCTTGCCCGTGAGCGGCGGCAGTTCGGCCGGCGGCGGCGGCGCGGCGGCGGCCGGCCCTCCCCCCGCGCGCGGCGGCGCCTCCCCCACCTTCCCCACCACCTCCGTCACATACTCCTCAATCCCCTTCACAAACGGCCCCAGCTCGGCCTGCCCCCGCTCGATGCGCTTCAGGTAAGCCTCCCACTGCCCCGTCATGATCGGGCTCTTCACCTCCGGATGCACCACTTCAATCAACCGGATCCCCTTATCCGTCGCCTCCAGCGCCTTCCCGTTGCGCTGAATGTAGCCCCGCTTGAGCAGCACTTCAATAATCGCCGCCCGCGTCGCCGGCGTCCCCAGCCCGTTCTCCTTCATCGCCTCGGAGAGCTCTTTCTCATCGAGCGTCTTGCCCGCCGTCTGCATCGCCGTCAACAGCGTCGCATCGGTAAACCGCTTCGGCGGCCGCGTCTTCTTGAGCAGCGAATCGGCCTTTACCACCTCCTGCGCCTGGTCCACGCGCAACTCGGCCGGCAGCGTCTGCTCCCCCGCCTCGGCCCCCTCCTCCCCCTTCTTGCCCTTCTTCTCCACCACGATGTCGAGCACCTTCCAGCCCTTCTCCCGCACCACCGTCCCGGCCGAATGAAACGGATCAACCAGCTCGCCATTCACGATGTGCGTAATCACCGTCGTCACCTCGGTGACGTAGTCGCCGTGCCAGGCCGCCAGCAGCCGGCGGCAGACCAGGTCGTACAGGTTCTTCTCCTCGCTCGACAGGTTCACCCGCCCCGGGTTGGTCGCCGTGGGAATGATCGCGTGGTGATCGGAGACCTTCGCATCGTCCACGTAGCGCGCCGACAGCGGACGCTGCCCCGTACCCGCCGCCACCAGCTCCCCATACTGCGGCGTCACCGCCTTGAGAATCGCCGGCAGCCCGGCCGCCACCGTCCGCGACAAGTGCCGGCTATCGGTACGAGGATAAGAGATCAGCTTGTGCGACTCATACAGCGCCTGCGCGATGTCCAGCGTCTTCTGCGCCGAATACCCGTAGAGCCGGTTGGCGTGCCGCTGCAACTCCGCCAGGTCGTACAGCAGCGGCGGCGCCGCCCTCTTGGTCTCGGACTCGATGCTCGCAATGTGCGCCGCCCCCGTCCGCGCACGACCCGCAATCTGTTTGGCCTCGTCCGTCTGCGCCGGCAGCCGCATCGCCTGCTGCAGCGTCTCCCCCTTGGCCGGAGTGCGGAACCACGTGCCGAGATAGGTCGGCTTGCCCGCCACCTCCCGCGGCGAAAACGTCACCACCACCTCCCGGTACTCCTCGGCCACGAACGCTCGCACCGCCAGTTCCCGCTCCACAATCATGGCCAGCGTCGGCGTCTGCACCCGGCCCACCGATAGCTCTTCGTTATAAGCCAGCGAATAAGCCCGCGACAGGTTCATCCCCACCAGCCAATCGGCCCGCGACCGCCCCCGCGCCGCATCCGCCAGCCCATCGTAGGCGCTCGCCCCCTGCAACTGCGCGAACCCCTCCCGAATCGCGTCCGCCGTCAGCGAAGAGATCCAAAGCCGGTCCACCGGCTTGGCCGTCTCCGCCGCGTCGTAAATGTAGCGGAAGATCAGCTCCCCCTCCCGCCCCGCGTCCGTCGCGCAGATTATCCGTTCCACCTTCGGCGATGTCAGGATCTTCCGCACCGTCTCAAATTGGTCTTTCGTCTTGTCGTAGACCACCAACGGCCACGTCGCCGGCAACATCGGCAGCGTATTCCGCCGCCACTGCTTCCACTCCGGCCGGATCTCGTGCGGCTGCGCCAGCGAAACCAGATGGCCAATGGCCCAGGTGACAATGTAGCCCCCGCCGTGCAGGTAGCCATCGCCCTTCTGCGTGGCGCCCAGGACCTTGGCCAGGTCGCGGGCAACGGACGGTTTTTCAGCGATGACAGCGACAGTCGACAAGATAAGCCTATATTGTACCGGCGAGGTCGTGTACGCTAAAAGAGTCACCCCCCGACGGGAGAGATTGGGTCCCCACCCGGCGCCGAAGGAGCAACCGCCCCGGAAACTCTCAGGCAAAAGGACCGTCGGCCGGGTCGTACTCTGGAAAGTGGCTGCGGCGAGCGATACCTCGCCCCCAAGCCCGCCGACGGGATAACGTTCTCAGGCGAACCGACAGAGGGGGCAAACGTCCGGCCCCGTTCCGTGCGCCCCCGCGCCGCCTCGGCCGCCACTGCCCAACTCTGTACCAATCAGGAGAACACCCATGGGGAACACACTGCAAACGCCCGCCCACACGGCAGACCTCGCCACCGATTTCGCCCGGCGCCACATCGGACCCGGCCCGCACGAGCTTGCCCAGATGCTCGAGGCCGTAAACGTCGATTCGCTCGCCGAACTCGTCGCCCAAACCGTCCCCGCCTCCATCCGCCAGGCCCAGCCCCTCGACTTCGGCCCGGCCCTGTCGGAAACCGCCGCCCTGGCCCGCATGCGTGAACTGGCCAATCAGAACCAGGTCTTCACGTCGCTCATCGGCATGGGCTACCACGGCACCATCCTGCCTGGCGTCATTCAACGCAATATCCTCGAAAACCCCGCCTGGTACACCGCCTACACCCCCTACCAGCCCGAAATCAGCCAGGGCCGCCTCGAAGCCCTGCTCAACTACCAGACCATGATCTGCGACCTCACCGCCCTCGACGTCGCCAACGCCTCGCTCCTCGACGAAGCCACCGCCGCCGCCGAGGCCATGGCCCTCGCCAAACGCGTCGCCGCCTCCGCCTCCACCCGTTTCTTCGTCGACGCCGAAGTCCACCCCCAAACCCTCGCCCTCCTCAAAACCCGCAGCGAGCCCCTCGGCTGGCAACTCGTCGTCGGCAACCCGCTCACCGACCTCGCCACCGCCGACGTCTTCGGCGCCATCTTCCAGTACCCCGCCAGCCACGGTGAAATCCGCGACCTCCGCGCCGCCGTCGACGCCGTCCACGCCCAAAAAGGCATCGCCATCTTCGCCGCCGACCCCCTCGCCCTCACCCTCCTCGTCCCCCCTGGCGAAATGGGCGCCGATATCGCCATCGGCTCCACACAGCGCTTCGGCGTCCCCATGGGCTACGGCGGCCCCCACGCCGCCTACATGGCCGTCAAGGACGCCTACAAGCGCAACATCCCCGGCCGCCTGGTCGGCGTCTCCATCGACGCCCGCGGCAACCGCGCCTACCGCCTCGCCCTCCAAACCCGCGAACAGCACATCCGCCGCGAAAAGGCGACCTCCAACATCTGCACCGCCCAGGTCCTGCTCTCCGTCATGGCCTCTCTCTACGCCGTCTACCACGGCCCCGCAGGCCTCACCCAAATCGCCACCCAAATCTTCCGCAAAACCGCCCGCCTCGCCGCCGCCCTCCGCGCCGCCGGCTACACCCTCCGCAACCATACTTTTTTTGACACCCTCACCGTCCACGTCGGCGACCGCCAGGCCGCCCTCGTCGCCCGCGCCGCCCAGGACCGCATCAATTTCCGCCTCGTCGGCGACGACGCCCTCGGCATCACCCTCGACGAAACCACCACCGAGACCGTCCTCGCCGCCGTCGCCCACACCTTCGGCGCCACCCTGCCCGACGAAGACGATAGCGACATCGCCCTCCCCCGCTCAAGCGCCTTCCTCACCCACCCCGTCTTCCACCAATACCGCAGCGAAACCGAACTCCTTCGCTACATGCGCAAACTCGCCGACCGCGACCTCGCCCTCGACCGCGCCATGATCCCCCTCGGCTCCTGCACCATGAAACTCAACGCCACGGCCGAAATGACCCCCGTCACCTGGCCCGAGTTCGGCGCCCTCCACCCCTTCGCCCCCCCCGCCCAGGCCGCCGGCTATCACGCCATGTTCGCCGACCTCCAGCAAAAGCTCTGCACCATCACCGGCTACGACGCCGTCTCCCTCCAACCCAACTCCGGCGCCCAGGGCGAATACGCCGGCCTGCTCGCCATCCGCGGCTACCACTTGAGCCGCGGCGACCACCACCGCAATATCTGCCTCATCCCCAGCTCCGCCCACGGCACCAACCCCGCCTCCGCCCACATGGCCGGCATGGAAGTCGTCGTCGTCAGCTGCGATGAGGACGGCAACGTCGACCTCGCCGACCTCACCGCCAAGGCCGAAAAGCACGCCGCCAACCTAGCCGCCGTCATGGTCACCTATCCCTCCACCCACGGCGTCTTCGAAGAGCAGATCCGCGACCTCTGCGCCATCGTCCACCGCCACGGCGGCCAGGTCTATCTCGACGGCGCCAACATGAACGCCCAGGTCGGCCTCGCCCGCCCCGGCGACTACGGCGCCGACGTCTCCCATCTCAACCTCCACAAGACATTCTGTATCCCCCACGGCGGCGGCGGCCCCGGCATGGGACCCATCGGCGTCAAAGCCCACCTCGCCCCCTTCCTCCCCGGCCACCCCCCGCTCGACGGGGGCACGGCGCCGGTCGGCCCCGTCTCCGCCGCACCCTACGGCTCAGCCTCCATCCTGCCCATCTCCTACGTCTACATCCTCATGATGGGCGGCGCCGGCCTGCAGAAGGCTACCGAAGTCGCCATCCTCTCGGCCAACTACATCGCCCGGCGCCTCAGCCCCCACTTCCCCGTGCTCTACAAGAACACCAACGGCCGCGTCGCCCACGAATGCATCATCGACCCGCGGCCCTTGAAAGACGCCTGCGGCGTCACCGTCGACGACATCGCCAAGCGCCTCATCGACTACGGCTTCCACGCCCCCACCATGAGCTTCCCCGTCGCCGGAACCCTCATGATCGAACCCACCGAGAGCGAGTCCAAGGCCGAACTCGACCGCTTCTGCGACGCCATGATCGCCATCCGCGGCGAAATCCAGCAGGTGCAGGACGGCCGCTTCCCCATCGCCGACTCCCCCCTCCGCCACGCCCCCCACACCGTCCACGACATCGCCGACGACCACTGGAACCGCCTCTATCCCCGCGCCGAGGGCTGCTTCCCCCCCGGCACCGCCCGCCAGGATAAGTACTGGTCCTCCGTCAACCGCATCGACAACGTTTACGGCGACCGCAACCTGGTCTGCTCCTGCCCGTCCATCGAGGAGTACGCCCAGGCCTAACGCCCCGGCCGGCCCCGCCCCGCCGTACGCGCCACCACAAACAACCCCGCCAGCACCAGCGCTCCGCCGGCCAGCAAGGTCGGCCGGAGCGGCTCGTCGAAAATCCACGCGCTCAACGCAATCCCGGAAACCGGCACGAGAAAGGCATACATCGAGAGCGCCCCCGCCGGATACCGCTGCAGCAGTTGCGCCCAGAGGATGAAGCAGAGCCCGGCCACCACAATGCCCTGATACGAGATCGCCGCCACCGCCTGCCACGTCACTTCCCGCAGCACCGGCGGCTCGAAGCGCCATGCGATCAGCAGAAACAGCGGCACCGACCACGCCATCTGCCACACCACCGCCCGCGTCGGATGAATCGTCTGTACCAGCGACCGCGTGTACACCTGCCGAAAGCCCAGCAGCGCCGACGACAGAATCATCAGCGCATTACCCAGCAGCGGATCCGGCGCCAGGGTCGATACCTTCTGCCCCAGAGCCAGCACCGTCACCCCTGCCAGCGCCAACCCCAACCCCATCCCGCGCGCCGGCGTCAGCGGCTCCTCGAGATGCTGGAAAAAGAAGTGCCCCGTCAGGTTCGAAAACACCGCATAGGCGTTCAGAATCACCACCCCATAGGCCGGCGAAGTCAGCGCCGCCGCCGAGTTCAACAGCCCAATCTGCACCGTAAACAGCACCCCCAGCCAGAACAGCGGCCGCCACTCCGCCGGCGTCGGCCAGAAGCCCACGCCCCGGTGCCGCGCCCACGCCCCCACGAAGATCACCCCCAGCAGCATCCGCCAAAACGCGCTCCACAGCGGCGGAATGCTGTCCACGCCCACCCGTATCGAAACAATATTGCCGCCCCACAGAACGGAGACGGCAACGGCGGTCAGAATGGCGAACAGGCCCGGAGATGCGCGCAAGGGAGTCTCTTCAGTATCGCAACAGACCGATCGCAACAGACCGCCGCCCCGGCGCTGCTATACTGCGCCTCATGCGGATCCTCCTTGCGGCGCTCGCCCTCGCCGGCGCCCTCAGCGCCGAGACGAAGAAAGACATCGTGGCCCTCGACCAAGCCTGGCGCCAGGCCATTCTCGCTAAAGACGCCGCTGCTCTTGAAAAGATGCTCGCCGACGACCTCGTCTACGGCCACGCCACCGGCATCGTCGATACCAAGGCCACTTATATCGCCAAGGTCACCTCCGGCAAGCAGCTCTACAAAACCCTCGAGCAGAGAAATGTCACCGTGAACCTCTACGGCACGTCCGCGTTAACCCATTCCTGGATGCACGTCACCGGCGTCAACCAGGACGGCCCGTTCGACGACAAAGTCATGCTCATCCACTTCTGGGTCAAGCAGACGGGAACCTGGAGACTGGCGGGCCACCAGACAACCAAAGTGGCCCGCCTCCCCGACTAACCCGGACGTCCCGGCGCGTTAGCGAGCCGAAAACTTCTTCGGCCGCGCGCCGAAGCTTTTCTTGCCGGCAAAGCCCGCCGCCGGCTTGGCGGCCGGCTTGGCGCCCCGGCCCGACGACTTGTGCACCAGCTCCAGTTTCCGCTCCGGCGCCTGCGCAATCCGCTCCGGAATCGCCGCAATGGCTGCTTTATCGGCCGCGTTCACCATCTGGCGTTCGAGCCGGACGTTCAGGTTCCGCTCAATCCGCCGCACATCGTTCCACTCGGCGCGCGTCACAAACGTCGTGGCCACGCCCCGCAGTCCGGCCCGGCCCGTCCGCCCCACCCGGTGGATGAAGTCCTCCGGCACCTTCGGCACGTCAAAGTTCACCACGTGCGCCACGGCCTCAATATGCAGGCCGCGCGCCGCCACATCGGTACAGACCAGCACGCGCACTTCGCCGTCCTGGAAGGCCTTCAGCGCGCGACTACGCTGCCCCTGGGAACGGTTGCCGTGGATGCTCGTCGAACTGATGCCGTCGGACTCGAGGCGTTTGGCCAGCCGGTCCGCCCCGTGCTTGGTGCGGACAAACACCATGAAGGTGCCTTCGTGAATCCGCAGCATATGCTCGAGCGTGCCAATCTTATGGTCCTGCTCCAGTTCATACATCTGCAGGTCCACCTGGTCGGCCGTCTTCGTCGTCGACCCAATGGCCACCCGCACCGGGTTGTTCAGGTACTTGGTAATCAGGTGGGCGACCGAGCTCTCAATCGTCGCCGAATAGAACAGCGTCTGCCGCACCGGCGCCAGCAGCCCGATGATGCGCGTAATCGAGGGCAGGAAGCCCATGTCGAGCATCCGGTCGGCTTCGTCGAGAATCAGCAGGTTGATCGAGTCCAGCCGCACCAGGCGGCGCTCGATAAAGTCCGACAGGCGACCCGGCGTGGCGATAATCACCTGCACGCCGCGCTTGATATCGGCCAGCTGCGGCCGTTCGCTTAACCCGCCCACGACCACCGCGGCGCGGATGCCCGTGCCGGGCGAGAGCTTGTTGAAGGTCTCGGAAATCTGCACCGCGAGTTCACGGGTCGGGCTCAGGATTAAAGCCTGAGAGCCCTTGGCTGCTTTGTTTTTGAGCAGCCGTTCGAGAAGAGGGAGGACAAAAGCAAGGGTCTTGCCGGTGCCCGTCTGGGCTGTAGCAACAAGGTCCTTACCTTCAAGAGCGGGAGGAATGGCCTGAGATTGCACGGGCGTCGGAGTGACAAATCCGTGCTTGGCCAGGTTGCCTTTCAAAACAGAAGACAACGTAAGGTCAGCAAAAGTATTCATTCAGTTGTGTTGGAGGGAAGGCCGATCGAGCGAACCGGCAAACAGGAGGGCAAGCGGGTGCGGTAGAACAAACTTCCAGTACTGCGATCAGTATAGCGTACTTCCGCTGCCGCGGGCAAAAAACGATGGCCGCAACGGAAAAGCCGCCAACGTTCCGCGAAGAACGGTGACGGCCCTTGCAAATGACCTGCCGGCAGGAGGGAAGCAGACCTATAAGGCCTTGGCGAGCTCCTCAGCGAAAGCGCTCGGCGGGCCGGACGGACGAGTCGGTTTCTTATGCTTCTTGCCTCCCCGGCGGGACTTGTCTCCCATCATCCCCATCGCGGCGGAAGCGGGTGGTGCACCCGCGCCGGCGGCCGGAGCCGCGCCGCGGATAGGGGTCTTGCCTTTCGGCGGCTGGGCCGGGTTCGCCCGCAACAGACGCTCTTCAAGCGGCGCACGGTCAAAACGGCGGATGATCGAATTCATCTCCTCGCCATTGGGCGCTTCGATGAAGGCGAAACCCTTGGACTCTTGCGTCTCGGGGTTACGAATTACTTTGATGGAGTCGGCGACAAGGTTTTCTGCGGTGAGCCATGACTTGATGTCATCGGCAGTCACCCAAACGGGGAGATTGCCAAGAAAAACGGTGAAACTCATTGAAGGGAAAGACTACTCCTGGGAGGGATGTTGAACCGGCGAGGTCCGCTGAGAGCACTTTTAGCGTAACACAGTGTTCTCAGCGGAAAAAATTTAATCAGGAAAACCGAGACTTCGCTACCCGGCAAACGCCACCGGACGCGCAATTCGCACCGCCGCGTTGCCCTTTAGCTCAGCGATTACGCTTTCCGGCACCACGGCATCCACCTCCACCACCGCCACGGCCAGCACCTCCTGGCCCGGCAGCGCCTTCGGCGTCCGCCCTAAGGAGAAGTTCGCAATGTTGATCGCGTTCCGCCCCAGCACCGAACCCACATGCCCAATCACCCCCGGCACGTCCGCATTCTTCAAATACAACAGGTGCCCGCTCAGGTTGGCCTCGCACGGAATCCCGTCCACCATGATCAGCCGCGGACAGCCCAGAATCACCGCCCCCTCCACCACCGTCAACCCCGCCTCGGTCTCCAGCTCCAGCCGAATCGAGTCAATATGCCCCGTCCGCTGCTTCTCGTGCGCCTCGGCCACGTTCAAGCCCCGCTGCGTCGCAATCGGCATCGCGTTCACCAGGTTCGCCCGATAAGACAGCGAACGGTTCAACACCCCCGCCAGCCCCGCGTTCCGCAGCAGTACCGTGTTGAAGTCCGCAATCCGGCCCGAATACACCAGCCGCACCGACTTCGGATTCCCCTGCGCAACATAGGCCGCAAATCCGCCCAGCCGCTCCGCCAGCTCAATGTACGGCCCCACCGCCTTGTACATCTCCGGCGACAGCGCCGGCATATTCACCGCGTTCAGCGCCACGCCATTGGTCAGGTACTCCACCACCTGCTCCACAATCCGGACGCCGACAATCTCCTGCGCCTCCTCCGTCGACCCGCCAATGTGCGGCGTCGCCAGCAATCCCTCGGCCCGCAGCAGCGGGTCCTCCGCCGATGGCGGCTCGCTCTCAAACACGTCCAGGCCCGCCCCGGCCACCGTCCCCTGCGCGAGCGCCGCCGCCAGGTCGGCGCTGTTCACCAGCTCCCCCCGCGCGCAGTTGATGATCCGCACCCCGGGCTTCATCTTCGCAAACGCCGCCGCGTTCAGCATCCCGTGCGTCTCCGGCGTCAACGCCATGTGCAGCGTAATGTAGTCCGACGCCGCGTACAGCTTATCGAGCGACACCAGCTCCACGCCCAAATCGGCCGCCGTCTGCGGATTCACAAACGGATCGTAGGCCACGCACTTCATCTCAAACGCCTGCACCCGCGTCACCACGTGCCGGCCAATCGCGCCCAGACCCAGCACGCCCAGCGTCTTGCCCCGCAGCTCGTTGCCCTGAAACTTCTTCTTCTCCCACTTCCCGCTCTTGGTCGACGCGCTCGCCGCCGGAATCTGCCGCGCCAGCGACAGCATCAGCCCAATCGCATGCTCAGCCACCGAGATCGCGTTGCCCCCCGGCGTGTTCATCACGAGCACCCCCGCCGCCGTCGCCGCATCGAGGTCGACATTGTCCACCCCCACCCCGGCCCGGCCCACCACCCGCAGCTTCGGCGCCTTCGCCAGCACCTCCGCGTTCACCTTCACCGCGCTCCGCACAAGCAGCGCATCGCAATCACTCAGGTGCGCCCCATAGCTCTTCGGATCGGCAATCACAATCTCCCAGCCCGCCTGCGCGCGCAACAACTCCACGCCGGCGGCGGCAATCGGTTCCGCTACCAGAATTTTCATAATCTAGTTCCTTCGGCCTCTTCTAAGCCTTCACCGGCTGCGGCATCGCCACTTCGGCATAGAGGCGCTGCACCGCGGCCACGCCCGCACCCAACTCCACCGGGTGCCCGTGCTGCAGCAGCAGCAATTCCAGCCCCGCAATCACGGCAAACATGTCCGCAAAGTCGAAATACCCCAGATGCGCCATCCGGAAGATCTTGCCCTGCATCGAACCCTGCCCGTTGGCGATAATCGCCCCGAAGTGGGTCCGGAAGCCCTTCACGATCACCCCGGAATCAATCCCCGCCGGCGACTTGATCGCCGTCACCGACGAACCCGGATTGCGCGGCGCAAACAGCTCCAAACCCAGCGCCGCCGCTGCCGCCCGCGTCGCTTTCGCCAGCAACTGAGCGTTCTCAATCAGCTTGTCCATGCCCAGATTGTTGATGTACTCAAGCGCCACGTTCAGCGCAATCAGGTGCGACGTATTCGGCGTCCACGCCGTCTCGCCCTTATCCGCCATCTTCTTCTCGCGCTTCAGGTCAAAGTAGTACCGCGGCATGCAGGAGCGCGCGTTCAGCCCCCACGCCTTCGCACTCACGCTGATAAACGCAAGCCCCGGCGGAATCATAAACGACTTCTGCGACCCGCCAATACAAATATCAATGCCCCAGCCGTCAATATCGAGCGGCATCGTACCCAGCCCGGTAATCGCGTCGACAATGAAGATCGCCTCGGTCGGGGCGATGATCTTCGCCATCGCCTCCACATCGTGCGCCGCGCCCGTCGAGGTCTCGGAAGCCTGAATGAAGACGCCCTTCACCTCGGGATTCGCCGCCAGCGTCTCGGCCAGCCGCTCCGGGCTCACCACGCTGCCATACTCCTCGGTCAGCACAATAGCGTCCAGCCCGAACGCCGCCACCATCTCCGCCCAACGCTCGCCAAATTTGCCGGCCGAGCAAACCACCACCTTGTCGCCGCGCGAAAAGAAGTTCGAAACCGAAGCCTCCATCGCGCCCGAACCGGACGCCGTCAGGATGAGCGTGTCGTTCGACGTACCCATCGCTTTCTTCAAACCCTGCATCGCAGAGGCCTGAATCTTGATAAAATCCTGAGTCCGGTGATGGACATCGCTGGCCATCATCGCCTGCAGCGCCGGTGGGTAAAGGGGCGTCGGCCCCGGTGTCAAAAGGCGTTGTTTCTTGATGTGCATGTTTGGGGAAATGAGAAGGATCGGGGAAACTATTAGAATAGCAAATACAATGGCTCTTCTCGATCAGATCCAACGCGACATGGTCGCCGCAATGAAAGCAAAAGAGGAGGTGCGTCTCGGCGCCGTGCGGATGATCAAAACCGCCCTCACCAAGTGGCAGACCGATAACGCCAAGCCCCTCGACGAGGCCGCCGAACTCCAGGTCCTCTCCATCCTCGTCAAACAGCGCAAAGAGTCCATCGCCATGTTCCGCACCGCCGGACGCGAAGAGTCCGCCGCCCGCGAGGAAGCCGAACTCGCCGTCGTCGAAGCCTACATGCCCGCCGCCCCCACCGATGCCGAAGTCGACGCCGCCATCGCCGCCGCCATCGCCGAAACCGGCATCACCGACAAGGCCAAAATGGGCCTCGTCATGAACGCTGCCAAAGCCAGACTCGCCGGCAAACGCCTCGACGGCAAGGTACTCAGCGATAAGGTCCGCGCCGCCCTCGGCTAGCCCTAAATCTTAAAGAAAATCCGCCGCCCGTAAAGCCAGTAGCACAGCCCCCACATCGCCAGCATCACCAGTACGTTGTGGGGCACCCCTCCCGCCGGACCCCAAAACGCGAACTGCTGCCCGTCAAACGCCGCCAGCCCCCGCGACAACCACCCCCGCAGCACCTGCGAAAACGAGTAGATGAAAATGCTGTTCGCACCCACCACTACCAGCGGAAACGTCCACCGCCGCGCCCCCCGCATCTCCACCAGCCAGTAGAAAAACGCGAACGCCAGCAGCACCCACCCCGTGCTCAAAAACAAAAACGAACCCGTCCACAGCCGCTTCACCATCGGAATCGCCCCCCCCAGCGCCCACCCCGCCGCCAACGCCCCCACCCCCGCCCCCACCAGCCTCCGCAGCCGCCCCTCCGGCGTCCCCTCCCGCTGCAGCAGCAGCCCCGTCCAGCAACCGAACAATACCGTCAACCCGTTGCCCAGAAAGTTCAGCGTCGTGTAATTGCCCGAGTAGTTGTAGCCCAGCACCGCCAGGTCCACCCGCGCCGCGTAGTTCCCCACCGGGTCAAAAGGCCCCGCCGCTCCCGGAAACAGAAAAAACAGCCCGTGGTGCAGCGCAAAAATCGCCCCCGCCGCCCCCACCTGCCCGCGCCCCGGCAGCCGCAGAATCAGGTAACACAGCACGTAGGAAAACGCGATCTGGCACAGCACGTTGATGAACTGCAGCTTCAGCGCCCCGCTCGTCCCCCAGTTCGACAGCACGTTCGACAGCACCACCAGCACCAGCGCCCGCCACGCCACATGCCGCCCCGCCGCCGTCCGCCGCCCCAGCGCCAGCGGCATCGCCACGCCCACAATAAACGTGAACGCCGGCTGAATCAGATCCCACAGCGTGCAACCCACCCACGCCGCGTGTTCAAACTGGTCGGCCAGCGCCCATTGCCCCCGTAACGCCGCGTGGATCCCGAAGCCATGCGACACGAGCAGCAGCATGGTAAACCCGCGAAAGGCATCCAGCGAAAGCAGACGGTCCCCGAAAGCCGGGGGCGAAGAAGCAGACATAGGCGTGCGCCGAGTCTATCGCATCGTCACGCCCAAAGTGCTACCCTGCCTCTAACTGCCACCCTGTCCAATCCAGGCTCCTGAATTGCCAGGAACAGTTTTTGACTCAATCAATCGGGCGTCTCCGCCAAAGCAGTAGTTGTTGGGGAAAGGAGCTCCAGCGGAGACGTTACCGATATCTGAACATACGAAGCCCGCGCGAAAACGTTCCCTGCCGCGCTAACTTTTTTTGATCATTCCCACCACCGCGTTCAGCGCAATCGCGCCCAGCCCCAGCGGGATCAGTACCTTCCATCCGATATCCATCAACTGATCGTAACGGTAGCGCGGAAACGTCCCCCGGAACCAGATCATCACGTACAGAAAAAACGCCACCTTCAGCAGAAACCAGAACGGCGCCGCCGCCACCGCGTTCACCGCCGGAATCACCAGCACCAACCCCACCAGCGTCAACGCCCCGCCCACCGCCAGCATCCCGTACCGGTGCGGCGCATACTTCAGCTTTGGTGCCAGCAGAACGACCGAAGCCACCCCCGGCCCGGCGAACAAAAAAAACGGAACGCCATAGTTCAGCGGAATCTCCAGCCACCCGACGCTCGGAAACGGCCGCAGCCAGCCCCCCCAGAACAGTGTCACCGACACCGCCGAAACCACGAAAATATTCGCATACTCGGCCAGCATGTACAGCGCCCACCGGAACCCGCTGTACTCCGTATGGAACCCCGCCACCAGCTCCGACTCCGCCTCCGGCAAATCAAATGGCGACCGGTTCGTCTCCGCCACCGCCGCAATGAAGAAAATCACAAACGCCGGCGCCATCGCCCCCCAATTGTCAAAAACGAACCAAAGCCCCTGCGCCTGCTGATTCCGCACAATCTGCACCATGCTCAGCGTCCCGGCCGACATCACCCCGCACACCAAACCCAGCCCCATCGCCAGCTCATAACTCACCAGCTGCGCCGAACTCCGCAGCGCCCCCAGCAGCGGATAGTGACTGTTCGAAGACCATCCCCCCAACACAATCCCCAGAATCCCCACGCTCCCCAGCGCGCTGATCACCAGCAGCCCCACGTTCACATCGGCAATCCGGAACCGCTCGGAAAACGGCACCACCCCAAAGGCCACAAACGCCGTAAACATCGACACAATCGGAGCGACATAGAAGATCCCCTTATCCGCCTCCCGCGGAATAATGTCTTCCTTCAACAACAGCTTCAGGGCGTCCGCCAACGGCTGCAGCAGCCCGTGCGGACCCACCCGCATCGGCCCCAGCCGCACCTGCATATCCGCCAGCACCTTCCGCTCCACCAGCACGATATAGCCCGCAATCGGGGGAAACAGCCCCACAATCACGAGCATCATCACCGCCGGAATCAGCCAGAACTCCATCATTTCAGCACCGCCCGCACCGCCCATTGCAACAACGGCTCCGGATAAACTCCCGCCCCCAGCGTCAACACCCCCGTCACCCCCAGCGCCACCCGCACCCCCGCGCTTAACCCCGCCGCCGGCCCCGCGGCCGCTTCCCCCGGCGTCAGAAACATATTCCGCACCACCCGGAAATAGTAGAACAACGCCACCGCCACATACACCGCCCCCACCACCGCCAGCCCGTACCGCCCAGCCTCAATCAACGCCAAAAAAATATAGTACTTCCCCACAAAACCCGCCGTCGGCGGCAACCCCGCCAGCGACACGAGAAACAGGACCATCGCCGCCGCCGTCGCCGGATGCCGGCGCGCCAACCCGTTCAAATCCGTCATCTCCTCGCCGTGCACCGCCAGCAGTACCGCAAACGCCCCCAGCGTCATCAACGCGTACGCCGCGGCGTACACCGCCACGCCCTGCAATCCCGTCGCGTTCCCCGCCACCACCCCCAGCAACAGATATCCGGCGTGCGCAATTGAACTATACGCCAGCAGCCGCTTCACGTTGCTCTGCGTCACCGCCGCCAGGTTCCCCACCGTCAAGCTCACCACCGCCGCCACCACCAGCAGCGGCTCCCAAGCCGCCCGCGCCGCGCCCAGCGGCCCCAAAAACAGCCGCAGCAGCAGCGCCAGGCTCCCAAGCTTCGACCCCACCGCCAAGTATGCCGTCACCGCCGTCGGCGCGCCCTCGTACACATCCGGCGCCCACATGTGAAACGGCGCGGCCGCAATCTTGAACAGTACCCCCGCGCTCACCGTCAGGATCGCCAGCACCGTCAGCGGATCAAACGCCGGCCGCCCCGCCACCGCCGCCGCAATGTCTCCAAAATACGTCGATCCCGCCAGCCCGTACAGCAGCGAAAACCCGTAAGCCAGCAGACCGCTTGAAAAAGCTCCTAACAGCAGATACTTCAACGCCGCTTCGTTCGACCGCCGGCTCCCCCGCAAAAACCCCGCCAGCACGTAAAAGCTGATCGACATCGTCTCCAGCCCCACGAACACCGTGATCAACTCCGTGCCCACCGCCAGAAAGTACGCCCCGGCCTGCGCCATCAGCACCAGGCCGTAGTACTCGCCCTGGTGCTCCTGCTCCACCTCCAGATACCGGTAGCTGATCAACGCCACCAGACCCGCCGTCAACAGCAGCACCCAGTTGAAGAACAACCCGAACGCGTCAATCGTCAACGCCCCGTGGAAGGCCGTGAACGGCGCAATCTCGCCCTGCCGCCCGAGCTGCCAGCCCGTCAACGCCAACCCCGGCAGCACCAGCGCCAACTGCCACCGCCGCGAACGCTCCCCCAGCAAAAAATCGAACAGAAACACCGCGCAACCAAACAACGCCAGCAGAATCGCCGGCAGCAGCGCGAAATGGTCCACGTCGGTGTAGAAATGGCTCACCGGCCCAACCTCCCGGCCAACTCCAGCACCGGCCGCTCCAGCACCGCGAACCACGGCTGCGGATACACCCCGATCGCCACCGCCAGACCCAGCAGCGGCAGCACCGTCGCCCACTCCCGCGCCGTCAGATCCGCCAACCCCCGGTTGGCTTCGTTTCGCAAATCACCCAGCATCGTCCGCTGGTACAGCCACAACAGGTACGCCGCCCCCAGCACAATCCCCCCCACCGCCACCGCCGCCCACGTCCGGTTCACCACAAAAACGCCCTGCAAAATCGTGAACTCGCCAATAAACCCGTTCAACAGCGGCAGCCCCGCCGAACTGAACATCGCCACCGCAAACACGAACGCAAACCGCGGCATCACCATCGCCAGCCCCCCGAAATCCCCAATCTGCCGCGTGTGCCGCCGCTCGTAGACAAACCCCACCAGCAGAAACAGCAGGCTCGTCGAAATCCCGTGGTTCACCTGCTGCAGCACGCTCCCGGCCAACCCGTTACTGTTCATCGCCGCCAGCCCCAGCGTGCAGAAACCCATGTGGCTCACCGACGAGTAAGCCACCAGCCGCTTCCAGTCCTGCTGCGCCAGGCAGATCAGCGCCCCGTACACAATCGCCACCATCGACAGCGCCCCCAGCACCGGCGCCGCCTCCCGCGCCGCGTCCGGAAACAGCGGCAGCGACAGCCGGATGAACCCATACGTCCCCATCTTCAGCAACACCCCGGCCAGCAGCACCGAACCCGCCGTCGGCGCCTCCGTGTGCGCGTCCGGCAGCCAGGTATGAAACGGCACCATCGG
>JAINDL010000043.1 GCA_019931245.1 Bryobacteraceae bacterium CoA2 C42 | reverse complement strand
GATTCGTTGATGGTGTTCCGGATTGAGGGGGCGACGGGGAAGTTGACGCCGGTGGGCAGGCCGGTGCCGGCGCCGGTACCGGTGTGTGTGAAGTTTCTGGCGATGGCATAGAGGCTGGTTTTGGGTGAGGCGGGTAGGGGGCGGCGACGCGGGGGAGGGGGGCCGGCCCCTGGTGGCGGCGCATCAGGACTCCGATTCGTTGATGGTGTTCCGGATTGAGGGGGCGACGGGGAAGTTGACGCCGGTGGGCAGGCCGGTGCCGGTGCCGGTGTGTGTGAAGTTTCTGGCGATGGCATAGGGGCTGGTTTTGGGTGAGGCGGGTAGGGGGCAGCGACGCGAGGGAGGGGGGCCGGCCCCTGGTGGCGGCGCATCAGGACTCCGATTCGTTGATGGTGTCCGGATTGAGGGGGCGACGGGGAAGTTGACGCCGGTGGGTGTGTGTGGATCGTTTCTGGGGCGGGAAGGGGCGGCGGTTCGAGGGAGGGGTGGACCGGCCCCTGGTTGTGGGTGGTGCTGAGGGCGTACCGGGAGTTGATGGGGGCGACGGGGTCTGATGGGGCGGGGGGCAGTTCGATTCTGTTGGTCTAAAAGCGCTTCGGGCGGTAGATCGCCGCGGGAGGCCAGGCGGCCGGAATGGCGACGTCGACGAAGGCCACCATCATCTCCTGCCAGCTTTGTTCGCCCCAGCGCACGGTGGCGGCGGGGTCGGGGTTGCGGGGGTTGTTGGGCGAGTTGTCAAAAGTCGCCTCGACGCGGATCACCTCGCCGGCCGCTAACTCGACGGGCCGGGGCAGGACCCGGCGCAGTTGCCAGTCGAAGCGGTAGCGCGGGAGGTCGAGGACGACGGCATCGCCGGCGGTGACCCGCATGCTGCGGCCGCGGAGGTGCATGTGGGGGGTGACGGCCAGCACGCGGACTCCGGTCTGCACCGGGAAGGCGACGGTGACCGGATGGGCCGGGGCAAAGGGCGGGATGGCGAAATCCCACTGGGCGATGGAGAGGGTATAGACGCGCTCGCGCGGCGGGGGACCGAATTCGAGGCGGAGCGCGGTCTGATCCTCTTCGGGCTTCCCGGTGGCGGTGTAGTGCATCTGGAGAACGATCTCGGCGCCGGCGGGAAGCAGCTTCGCCTGGCCGGCGGGCCAGCGGAGCAGCCCTTCGCCGGGCAGGTAGGTGCCGAGGACCTCGTCTTCCACCGAGAGCCGGCCGCCGCGCAGAAACTCGCTGCGCGCCGTGCGGACGAAGGCGACGGCGTGGTGCACGACGCGGCGGTTGCCGGGGCGGATTTCGATGGCCTGAACCCAGCGCGGCGTGGTCTGGCCGGTGGGGAGGACGAAGTGCTGATAGTCGACGGTGGCGCCGGGGGGGACCGGAAAGGGGGTGGGCATGCGGAGGGTAAGATCGTCCCGCACGGAGGGCCGGACGGGGAGCACGGCGGGACGGGCTCCGGGGCCGGGGGCGGGGCGGGCGGCCCACTGGCGGAGGACGGCGGCCTCGGCCGCGGGCAGGCCGCCGCCGGGCGGCATGGTTGCTTGCAGCACCGCGTCGCGGATGGCTTTGGCGAACGGACGCGCCTCGGCGAACGATCCGAGGGGCATGGGCGCCGCCTCGCCGGCCTGGTGGCAGCCGAGGCAGCGCCGTTCGAGAATCGGCAAAACATCGGCGTAGAAGGTCACGGCCAACAATGCCGCAAAGCTGAGCATCTCTTGATAAGATACCCACAATGCTTCGAATCAGTTTCATCTTCCTTGCAGCGCTGCCGCTGGTGGCGCAGGACGGAGCCGAGGCCCTGGCGGTTCTCAAGAAGAATTGCGCGGGCTGCCACAACGTCAATTCGGTGAACGGCGGATTGGCGCTCGATTCCAAGGAGGCCATTTTGAAGGGCGGGAATCGCGGACCGGCGGCCCCGATTCTGGTGGCGGCCGTCAAGCACACGGGCGACCTGAAGATGCCCAAGGGCGGTAAGAAGTTGTCGGACGCCGACATTGCCGTGCTTGAGAAATGGGTGCAGGACGGCATGCCGGCTCCCGCCTCGTTCCTGCAGGCCAAGCGCCGGACCAGTAAACACTGGGCGTTTCAGCCGGTGCGTCCGAAGCCAGCCGGGGCGACGATCGACACCTTTATTCTGGCCAAGCTGCAGGAGAAGGGGCTGGGGCTATCTCCGCGGGCCGATAAGCGGACGCTGCTGCGCCGGGTACACCTGGACCTGACCGGGTTGCCGCCGACTCCGGCCGAACTCGAAGCGTTTCTGAAAGATGATTCGCCGGCGGCATACGCTAAGGTGGTGGACCGGCTGCTGGCTTCGCCGGCTTACGGCGAGCGCTGGGGCCGGCACTGGCTCGACGTGGCCCGCTACTCGGATACGGACGGCTATACCATTGACGCGCCGCGCGATATCTGGCCGTACCGCGACTGGGTGCTGCAGGCGCTGACCAAAGACATGCCGTTCGATCAGTTCGTAATTGAACAGATTGCCGGCGACTTACTCCCGAATGCGACGACCGAGCAGTTGATCGCCACGGGCTTCCACCGGAACACCCCGTCCAACTACGAGGGCGGCATTGACTTTGAGCAGTACCGCGTCGAGGCGGTGGCCGACCGGGTCGCCACGACGGGTTCGGCTTTTCTCGGGCTGACCTTGGCTTGCGCGCGCTGCCACGATCATAAATATGACCCGGTGACGCAGCGGGAGTTTTATCAGATTTTCGCGTTCTGGAACGGGGTGGACGAAATCGATAAAGAGGCCGACCGGAAGTATTTCAACCGTCCGTTCCTCGAAATCGGCAGCGAAGAGGAGAAAGCGCGGCAGGCCAAATGGGATGCCGATGTGCAGGAGTGGGAGTTCAAGATCCGCAAGCATCAGGAGACGCTTACCGAGAACGCGGACAAGGATCCGAAGCTGATTGCCCTGCGCAACGAACTGGCCGAGATCCGCAAGCAGAAACCGAACCTGATCCGCACGCTGATCATGAAAGAGCGCCCGACGCCGCGCCCGTCCTACATCCATCTGGGCGGGGACTTCACGCGCAAGGGCAGCCCGGTTGAACCGCGCGGCATTTCGTTCCTGCCGCCGATGCCGGCCAACGCCACGCGCCTTGATTTCGCGAAATGGCTGGTGGCGAAGGACAATCCGCTGACGCCGCGGGTGACGGTGAACCGGGTCTGGCAGAAGTATTTCGGGCGCGGCATTGTGGATACCGAGAGCGATTTCGGGGTGGTGGGCGACCGGCCGACGCACCCGGAACTGCTCGACTATCTGGCCGCCTCGTTCATCGAGAGCGGGTGGAGCCAGAAGGCGCTGCATCAGTTGATTGTTACCAGCGCGACTTACCAGCAGGCTTCGCTGCCGCGGCCGGACGCCGCGATGGTGGACCCGGAGAATAAACTGTTGGCCCGGCAGAACCGGCTGCGGCTGGACGCGGAGATTATCCGCGATTCGGCTCTGGTCAGTAGCGGTTTGCTGACCGAAAAGCTGGGCGGCCCGAGCTTCTACCCGCCGATTCCCGCCGGGGCGCTGAACGTGACGCAGGTGGTGCGCGAGTGGAAGACGGCGACGGGCCCGGAGCGCTACCGGCGCGGCATGTACACCTTCTTCCAGCGCAGCGCCGTGCACCCGAGCCTGACTGTGTTTGATGCCGCCGACGGGATCACCTCGTGCACGCGGCGCATCCGGTCGAACTCGCCGCTGCAGGCGTTGACGCTGTTGAACGATGAGGCTAACTTCGAGTTTGCGGGCGCGCTGGCGCAGCGCATTCTCAAAGAGGCACCGGCCGGGGAGGCCGCCCGGCTCCGGCACGGGTTCGAGTTGGCCGTGCAGCGGACGCCGCGACCGCGCGAGACCGAGCGCCTACTCCGGTTTGTCCGCCAGCAGCGGGACTCGGCGCCCGGGGCGAGTGAAACGACGCTGTGGACGGCGGTCTCCCGCGTCCTGCTCAACCTTGACGAGTTCATGACCCGAGAGTAACTACCATGGATCTAGAAAACAGACTGACACGCTTTCAGACACGCCGGCAGTTGTTTCGTAATTGCGGCTTCGGTATCGGGAAACTCGGCCTGGCTTCACTGCTGGCCGACGGACTGTCGGGCGCCGGCCAGGGGCATTTTCCGGCCAAGGCCGACCGCGTCATCTTCCTGTTCATGGCCGGCGGCCCCAGCCACCTCGAGTTACTCGACTACAAGCCGCAGTTGGTGCAGTGGGACGGCAAGCCGACGCCGGACTCCTTCCTCAAAGGCAAGCGATTCGCCTTCATGGACACCTTTTCGAAGGAGACGCCGAAGCTGCTCGGCACGCGCCGCACCTTTCAGCGCTACGGTAACTCGGGCCACTATTTCAGCGACCTGCTGCCCCACGTGGGCTCCATTGCCGATGACCTGACGGTGCTGCACGGGGTATCGACCGAGAACTTCAACCACGGACCGGCGAAGATGTTCGCCAACACCGGCAGCATCCGCGCCGGGCGCCCTTCGATGGGCGCGTGGGTGACTTACGGCATCGGGAGCGAGTCGAAGGATTTGCCCGGCTTCGTGGTGCTGCAGAGCGGTCCGCGCGGTCCGCGCAGCGGGGCGGCGCTGTGGTCGAGCGGCTTTCTGCCGACCTCGTTTCAGGGCATTCCGTTCCGCAGCGTCGGCGACCCGATTCTGAATCTGTCGACGCCGCAGGGGGTAACGCCGGAGCAGCAGCGGCAGACGATTGAAGTGCTCAAGGACCTGAATCAGATGGAGCTCGACGAGACCGGAGACGCCGAGATCGCCACCCGCATCACGCAGTACGAGATGGCCTATCAGATGCAGACCTCGGGCCCGGAGTTGATTGATTTCTCGAAGGAGTCCAAGGAGACGCTCGAGATGTACGGCGCCGAGCCGGGCAAGCGGAGTTATGCCAATAACTGCCTGCTGGCGCGGCGGTTAGTCGAGCGCGGCGTGCGGTTTGTGCAGCTGTATCATACCGACTGGGATCACCACGACGACATCACCAAGCCGCTCGACCAGGTGGCCAAAGAGGTGGACCGGGCTTCGGCTGCGCTGATCAAGGATCTCAAACAGCGGGGTCTGCTCGAGCGGACGCTGGTGGTTTGGAGCGGCGAGTTCGGGCGGACGCCGATGGGCGAGGTGCGGGAGAAGGGCAAGATCGGACGGAACCATCACATCGACAGCTTCAGCATGTTCATGGCGGGCGGCGGGCTCAAGCCGGGCGTACGTTACGGGGGAAGCGACGAGTTTGGGTTCTCGCCGGTGGAGGCCAAGATCGAGATCCACGACATCCACGCAACGATTCTGAACCAGTTGGGCCTTGACCATACGAAGCTGACGTTCCGTTCGCAGGGCCGGGACTTCCGGCTGACGGACGTGGCGGGGCACGTCATTAAGCCGATTGTGAGTTAGCCCGGCCGGGGGGGACCGGCGCGGTCCCCCCCGACCGGCGCGGTTACTTGTCGGTCAGCGCCACGACGCCGGGCAGTTGCACCCCGCCGAGAAACTCGAGCGAGGCGCCGCCGCCGGTGGAGACGTGCGAGATTTTGTCGCTGAGGCCGGCGGTTTTGATCGCCTTTTCCGAGTCGCCGCCGCCCACGACGGAGATGGCGCCGGAGGCGGCCACGGCTCGGGCGAGGGCCATGGTGCCGGTGTCGAACGGCGGGAGTTCGAAGACGCCCATGGGCCCGTTCCAGATGATGGTTTTGGCGGAGGCGACGACATCGACGTAGGCGGCAACGGTGGCCGGACCGATATCGAGCGCCATTTTGCCCTCCGGGATGGAGGTGACGACTTCGTTTTCGGCGCCGGCCTTGAATTCGGCCGCGACGACGTGATCGACCGGCAGCATGAGCTTGGTGCCAGCGGCGGCCATCAGTTCGCGGGCGAGGTCGAGCTTATCGTCCTCGACGAGCGACTTGCCGGTAGGTTCGCCCTTGGCTTTGGCGAAGGTGTAGGCCATGGCGCCGCCGATCATGAGGCGATCGACGACCTTGAGCAGGTTCTGGATGACTTCGATTTTGTCGGAAACCTTGGCGCCGCCGATGATGGCCACGCAGGGCCGTTCCGGGTTTGTAGTGGCTTTGCCGAGGTACTCAAGTTCCTTGTCCATGAGGAGGCCGGCGGCGGCTTGGGCGACGTAGGCGATCATGCCGACGGTGGAGGCGTGGGCGCGGTGGGCCGTGCCGAAGGCGTCGTTGACGTAGAGATCGCAAAGGCCGGCGAGTTGCCGGGCGAAGGCGGGGTCGTTCTCCTCCTCGGCGGCGTGGTAGCGGAGATTCTCGAGCAGCAGCACGGCGCCGGGGGCGGGCTTCATAGCCTCGACTTCGGGGCCGACGCAGTCCGGGGCGAAGGCCACGGGCTGGCCAAGCAGTTCGGCCAGGCGGGCGGCCACGGGGCGGAGGCTCATCTCCGGGTTACGCTTGCCTTTGGGACGGCCGAGATGGCTTGCGAGGATGAGCGCGGCGCCCTGTGCGAGGGCGTACTGAATGGAGGGCAGGGAGGCCTTGATCCGTTTATCGGAGGTGATCTCCTGGCCGCCGTTGGCGAGCGGGACGTTGAAGTCCACGCGCATGAAAACGGTCTTCCCCTGCAGGTTTAGATCGCGAATTGACAATTTTGCCATTAGAATTCCGAGCGTACCACGTCGAACATCATCCGCACCCCGGTGTAGAACTGATCGAGCGGAATCCGCTCGGCGTCCGAGTGCATGGTGGCGAGGATCTGGCCGGGGAGGACGAGCGGGGTGAAGCCGTAGGCGGGGAGGCCTTTGTGGCGGAACTTGGTCGAGTCGGTGGAGTAGGGCACGAGCATCGGGGTGACTTCGGCGTCGGGGTGGTACTTGAGAATGACTTGGCGGAGGACGCGGAACAGGCCGGTTTCGTAGTTGGAGGTGCCGGGGTCGCCGGGCGGGGTATTGGTGAGTTCGACGGCGATGCGCTGGTCGTTGATGCGGGCCTTGAGTTCGCTGACGAACTCGTCGGCGTTGGTACCGGGCAGCAGGCGGCAGTCGATGGTGGCTTCGGCGGTGGAGGGGATGACGTTGACTTTGGGCGGGTCGCCGACGCCGCTGCGGAGAGTGGTGAGGGTCATCGTGTTTTTCTGGATGGCGGCGGTGAACTTGCCGGCGGCGAACTCACCGCCGCTGGCTTTCCGCATGGACTCGACGACGTCGTTGGCCTTGCCGCCTTCGGGCAGGGCGAGGGCGCGGGCGAGGGCGGCGTAGAGGATCATGTTGGCGTTTTCGGGAATGGGCTGGGAGCCATGGGCGGCGGTGCCGGTGGCGCGCAGGCGGATCCAGAGCGGCTGCTTTTCGGCGACCGAGATGCCGTAGACGAGCTTACCCTGCCGGAAGATATCGCGGGTGCCGAGGCCGCCTTCGTCGAGGACGAATTCGGCGTCGATGTCGGCCGGATGGTTGGCGAGCATCCAGCGGACGCCCTTGTCGCCGCCCGTTTCCTCGTCGCAGCTCGCCAGCAGGACGATATCGCGCTCGGGGGTCAGGCCGGCCTTTTTGAGCGTGATGAGCGCCATCAGGTGCATGATCCCGATGCCCTTCATGTCGAGGGTGCCGCGGCCCCAGATGAAGCCGTCTTTGACTTCGCCCGAGAAGGGATCGACGCGGCCCCAGGCTTTGCGGTCGACGGGGACGACATCGAGATGGTTGAGCAGCAGGAGCGGCTTCTTCGCCTTGTTTCGTCCCGGGACGCGGGCGACGAGATTGATGAGCTTGCCATCGCCGGTGTCGTAGAGCTTAACCGCGATGCCGACGGCTTCGAGTTCGCGTTTGAGGAACTCGGCGGCGGTCTTGGTGTCGGCCGGGGGGTTGATGCTGGGGATCTGGATGTAGCGCTGCAGGAGGCTGAGCGCGTAGGGTTCGAGGGTCGCCCAGTCGGGTTCGGCGGCGGCGAGAGGCAGAGCGAGGGCCAGCAACGGGAGGAGCAGTTTCATTTGTGGGTCTCCGGAACGTTCGCCAGGCGCGGGGTGACGCCGGCAAGTTGATAGGCTTCGAGCAGGGCGCCGACGGCGGGGGCGTAGCGGGGGGGCGCAACGCGGTTGCCTTCGACGACGTGGATAAAGTTGGTGAAGTGCTGCAGCAGAAGATCGCTTTGCCAGACGCCGCCGATGGGGGCGATATGGACTTCGTCGCCCTCTTTGAACAGCTGATTGCGGACGGCCATGCCGAGCAGGGTGAGCTGGCGGGCCATGCGGGAGAGGATGTCGGCAGCGACGCGGTCGCCCTCACGGGCGGCCTGATCGACCAGGGGCGCGAAGGTGGCGACGCGGGAGCGCGGGTACTCTTCGGTGTACCAGAGATGCAGCAGTTCGTTCATGTCGCGGGCGCCGGTGGCGGCGAGCAGGCGATCGTGGAGCAGCGTCTTGGCGCCCCAGCCCTCGTGGTGGCGCAGCGAGGCGCGCAGGGCCTGGCGGGCGATGTCGAAGGCGCCGCCCTCGTCGCCGAAGATGTAGCCCCAACCGCCGGCGCGGGCGATGCGGCCGGCGGCGTCGCGGCCGAAGGCGATTGAGCCGGTGCCGCCGATGACGATGATGCCGGGTCCGCCGGCGGCGGCGCCGGTGAGGGCGATCATGGCGTCGGTGGTGACCCGCAGCCGGTCCGCCGGCAGGATCTCGCGCAGGATGGCCTCTTTGTCGGCCGGCCCACCGCTAAAGCCCAGGCAGGCGGCGCCAAAGCGGACGGCGGCGGCATCGACGCCGGCCTGACGGCAGGCATCGGCGAGGCAGCCGCCGATGACGCGGACAAACTTGTCGCGGCCTTCGGCCGCCGATTTGACGTGATTGCAGGGGCCATCGGTGCCCCGGCCCAAAACTTCGCCGTGTGCATTGCCAATCAGCGCTGTCGTGCTCGACTGTCCGCCGTCGACGCCCAAATAGAGTTCCAAAGTTCCCTTTCCTACCTGACCATTATCGTCGGGTTTTCCCCCGGCAGCAGGATGCGATAAAGCGTATGGTTGCCGCGGGTGCCGAGCTCTTCGATGCCCCAGTAATCCATGCGGGTGCGCAGATCGCGGTACCAATACTCGTCGGCGGCCGCGACGATGTAGTGGACGTTGCGGGCAAGGAGTTCCTCCATGACAATGCGCCGGAGACCGGTGGGCGGCGGCACGTGGCGGGCCGAGACTCTGGCTTCGGGGATGCCGTCGAGCACGATGCCTTCCCACGGCTGGTCCGGGCTCATTTCGAGCACGACCTCGTCGACCGTTTGCGGGCGCCCGAGATCGAGCGCCAGGCCGTGGTTGCGGCGCCAGGGGACATCGGCGCTCCAGCGGGTGACGGGGGAGTTGTCGAAGGCCAGAGGGGCGGTTTCGGGGGCGGAACTGGCGGTGGCGCGCCAGTGCGGGGAGCGGGGAATCTCTTTGCGGGCGTGAAGGACGCGCATTTCGTGGACGCTCCAGCGGGCTTCGGGCCAGTCGCGGCTGACGATGGCGCGCACCTGCGAAAGCGGCCGGGCAGGGAACTGGTAGCGCACCTGCAGCGCCGGTTTGCGCTCTTCGCGCAGAGCGTTGTTGACGGCATCACGGAAGACCTCGCCCTGGGCCGACTGAAAGCCGACGAGGATTTCGGCGTGGCAGTAGGCTTCGGCGATCTGTTGAAAGGAGAACACGCGCCGTCCCGGGGGGACGGTGGCATCGACGAGGCGCACGATGGGATAGCTGGGGAGATGGTTCCGGAGGAAATCCTCGGCCGGCTTGATGCGCAGCGCTTCGCGCCAGACCACCTTTTCGAGGCGCCAGCCCTGCCGTTCGCCGTACCACTTCATGGCATCGGGCCAGGAGAGGATGCCGTGCGCGAGCAGAACGCCCGGGAGCAGTAGACGCGGCCAGGGCAGAAGGGCGAGCGCCAGGGTGAGAAACGGCAGGCCGGGGATGAGAAACCGCGTGCCGACGTTCGAAGAGTAGGTGGCGGTGAAGACGGCCCAGAGGAGCAGGAGACGGCGTCCGAGGGCGGTCCGGAGGCTCCCGAGCGCGAGCGGGGCCAGCAGGTAGACGGGACCGAGGCGGCCGCCGAGGGTCTGCCCCTGGAGCGTGACCTCGAAAGGGATCATCCAGCGCGAAGGCAGGTTGTAGGTCTTCATCGACAGCGTGTACTCGCGTTCAAACCACTGGTGAACGTAGGGATTCGGGAACCAGGCGTTGAAGAGCGGCGCCACCGGGTTGTGCCACCAGACGGCGTTGCGGGCCATCCAGGGGAGGATCATGACGGCGGCGCAGGCGGCGACGGTGAGCACGGGCCGCCAGCGGCGTTCGCGCCACCCGACCCAGGCCAGCGCCAGAGGCACCGCCAGCGCGAGAGTGTATTTGATGCCGTAGCAGAAGCCGGCCAGCAGGCCGATGGCGTACAGGAGGCCGGGGGCGCGGGATTCGTCCCAGCGGTCGAGCAGGGCGAAGACGGCGAACACGGCGGCCGCCCCGGCGAGGTCGTTGTAGGCGCTGATGCCGTCGACGCCGACGACGGGGGTGAGGAAGACGATCAGGGCGGCGGCCGCGCCGGCGGCGGCGTGGCCCCGGCGGCGGGCCCAGTTGAGCATCATCCACGGCAGCAGGAACAGGAACGTGGCGTGGACCATGCCGGCCGCCGAATGGCGCCCGATCGAGAAGGCGGGCAGGAAGAGCATCTCCATGCCCTGGCTCAGCGCCGAATAGATGCTGGTGTAGACGGGAATCAGAGCGTGTTCGCGGGCGTAGCGGGCGACGAGGCCGAGGTGGTAGGTCGAGCCGTCCGGGCTGATCTCCGGCGCCATGGCGTTGCTCAGATAGAGCACGGCAAAGGGTCCGCCGAGGAGCCAGAGCAGCCGCCGCAGGGCCGGTTCGAGCGGCGCGAGGCGGTCCGCCGGCAGGGTGAGAGCGCCGAGGCGCCACGCCGCCAGGCCAAGGACCAAGGGGAGGGCGATGAAGACGCCGCGGTAGTAGCCGTGCGCGAACCCGAGAGCGAAGAGCACCATGGCGTAGGCGGCCGCGCCGAGCAGGAACGAGAAGGCGATCTCTTCTTCGCGCAGCAGGGGTGCGGCGAGGCGGGTCCACAGGATGCGTCCGAGGGCGTAACATCCGCCCACGGTGGCGGCCCAGCCGAGCAGGAGATAGATCACTTCGCTCATTGTTTTTTGAACCCGGCGGCTTCGAGAATCATACCGAGTCTGGCTCCGTCGCCCGGCGCGACGAATACTTTATCCAGTTCGAGCCGGACGATGTTTTCGGCCTTGGGTTTGATGAGTGCCGGCGGCACGGCCCAACTTTTTTCATGACGCCCCTGGCCGAGCGCGTTGGCCCGGCCCAACTCCCGGCCGTTGAGAAGCACGCGCAGCGCCACGGGCCCGGTGATCTGAAAGGTCGATTCGGCCAGCACGAAGTTCACCTGAAACGTCCAGTCGTGCGGTTCGAGAAGGAAGAAGCGGAGGGTAGGATACTGATTGGTCCAGCGCCAGACGTCGTTCGGGGAGCCTTCGAGGATATCGGCCACGACGTACTCCTGCGCCGCCCGCTGGCTGAAGCTGAAGAACTCGCCGAGGCCGGCCGGGTCGGCGCCGGCGGTGAGGACGCGCTGGTAGGGAACCGGATACCACTGGGGCACGGGGGTGCAGCTGACGCTGAGGGCGAGCAGCAGGAGGGCCAGCGGTTTCATGCCGCCGTCTTGTCCTTGGCATAGCAGAGTTCGGCGAGGCGGCATTCGCCGCATCTGGGTTTGCGGGCCACGCAGGTTTGGCGGCCGAAGTGGATCAGCTGGTGCGAAAACTGGATCCAGCGGGACTGCGGGAGGAGCTTGACGAGGTCCTTTTCGATTTTTTCGGGGGTGGTCTGACGCGTGAAGTCGAGCCGCTGGGAGATGCGCGAGACGTGCGTATCGACGACCACGCCGCTGGCGATGCCGAAGCAGGTGCCGAGGACAACGTTGGCCGTCTTGCGCGCGGCGCCGGGGACGGTGAGCAGGTCGTCGATGTTCCGGGGGACTTCGCCGTGGAAGTCGTTCAGGATACGCTGGGCGGCGCCGATGATGTTTTTGGCTTTGTTATTGAAAAAGCCGGTGGAGTGGACGAGGGCGGCGACTTCGGCGACGGGGGCGTGGGCGAGGTCGGTGATGGTGGGGTATTTCGCGAACAGGCCCGGGGTGACCTTATTGACGCGTTCGTCGGTGCACTGGGCCGAGAGGATGGTGGCGACGAGGAGCTCCCAGGCGTTGCGGTGGTCGAGGGCGCAGGTGACGTTGGGGTAGAGTTCGTCGAGGGTGGCGAGGATGGCGGCGTAGCGGGCTTTGCGTTCGGCCGCGGATTTGGGCTTTTTCATGGGAGGATCGGTTCGTGTCCGGTGGAGGCGGCGGCGAGAAGGCCGGCCCAACTCAACATTCTCACTCATTCCGGCTCACTCATTCCGGCTCACTCATTCCGGCGACCCCTTGCCGCGGGAGCCGTGTTGCTACACTGGTCGGTTGCGCAGGGAGTGGCCAGAGTGGATGCCGAGGGCGTTGACCGATTGGTTCGCCAGCCGCTACGCCGCCCCGACCAACGTGCAGGAGATCGCCTGGCGGCGCACGCTGCGGGGTGACAATACGCTGATCCTGGCTCCAACGGGCAGCGGCAAGACGCTGGCGGCCTTCTTTTCCGTGCTGGCGCGGCTGGGCGCCGAGGCGGCCCGCGGTGCGCTGCCGAACGCAACGGTGGCCGTCTATGTGACCCCGCTGCGGGCGCTGGGGCGCGATATTCAGCGCAACCTCGAAGAGCCGCTCGGCGCGCTGAACGCGGCGCTGCCGGCCCGGCAGCGGGTGCGCATGGAGATTCGCACGGGCGACACGGCGATGAAGGACCGCTCGCGGATGGCCCGGCAGCGGCCGCATCTGCTGCTCACCACCCCGGAGAGCCTGAGTTCGCTGCTCTCGCAGAAAGCGTGGCTCGATGGGTTCGTTCCGCAGGTGGTGATTGTCGATGAGATCCACGCCTTTGCCGAGAACAAGCGCGGGGCGCTGCTGGCGCTGACGATGGAACGGCTGGCCGGGCGGGGGCACGGGAGCCTGCAGCGGATTGGCCTGTCGGCCACGGCGTCGCCGGCTTCGGCGATCGCCGAACTGCTGTGCGGCCACCGGCAGTGCGCGGTGGTGCAGGATTCGGTGCGCCGGACGCACCGGATTGACCTGCACGTGCCCGAGACGCTGCCGGCGGCGGGCTACGACCCGGGGCGCGTGGCGCTGGCGGCCGTGTCGGCGCTCGAGCAGGCGCAGTCGACGTTGGCGTTCTGCTCGACGCGGTCGGCGGCGGAGCGATTGGGCGCGGCGCTGGGGTACCTGTTGCCGGAGGAGGAGGAGCGGATCGGGGTGCACCACTCGTCCATTGAGCGGGGCCAGCGGGAGCAACTCGAGGAGCGGCTGGCGCGGGGGGAGATGACGTGCGTGGTCTGTTCGACCTCGCTCGAGTTGGGCGTCGACTACGCGGGCGTTGATCAGGTGCTGCTGGTGGGGACGCCGCGGGGGGTGTCGCGGGCGTTGCAGCGGCTGGGGCGGAGCGGCCACCGGAGCGGCCAGATGGCCTACGGCCGGCTGCTGCCGCTGAGCCTGCCGGACCTGCTGGAGGCGATTGCGATGCGGGAGGCGGTGCGGGCCGGGGCGCTCGAGGAGCTGCGGGTGCCGCAGGCGCCGCTCGATGTGCTGGCGCAGGTGCTGCTGGGCATGGCGGTGGAGCGGCGGTGGGAGATTGGCGAAGCGCTCGCGCTGGTGCGGCGGGCGGGACCCTATCTCGAACTGCCCGAGCAGGAGTTCCGCGAGGTGCTGACCTATCTTGCCGGGGGCGGGCAGGTGCTGGCGCGCTACGGCAAGATCGCCGTCGAGGACGGGCACTTCACGGTGGCCAGCCCGAAGATTGCGCGGGAGTATTTCCATGGCATCGGCACAATCTCCGAGGATTTCCGGGTAAAGGTGGTGACGAAAAACAACCGGCGGCTGGGCGATGTGGAGGAGGGCTTCGTTGCATCGCTGCGGCCGGGCGAAGCGTTTCTGATGGCCGGCAAGGTGGTGGAGATTGAGCGGCTCGAGCCGGGGGTGGCGATTGTGAAGCCATCGGCGAGCGAACGGGTGCAGACCCCGCGGTGGATGGGTGGGAAAATGCCGCTGAGTTCGCGCATGGCCGAGGAGGAGTTGCGCTTGCGGCGGACGCTGCGGGAGACGTTTGCGGCCGGGGGGCGGGCGGCGTGCGAGGAGCTGCTGCGCGAGGTATTCCGGGTGCCGGAGCCGGTGGCGGCGCTGGCGGCCGGATTTGTGGAGCGGCAGAACGAGGCAGCGCCGGTGCCGGTGGATTCGCCGGTGCAGGTGGAGCGGGTGCGCCGCGGGCGGCAGCAGGTGATCCTCGTGCACTGCGTGGCGGGGCGCGCGGTGAACCAGAGCCTGGCGTGGGTGACGGCGTGGCGTCTGGCGCGGGGTGAGAGCGTGGTTTCAAACTCGAACGACCACGGGTTTCTGCTTTCGTTGGGCGCGCAGGTGGCCGTCGACGAGGCGCGGCTGCGGGGGGCGCTGGCGCCCGGCGGCTTTCTCAACGATCTCGAGACCGTACTGCGCGGGACCGACACGCTGGGCCGGAAGTTTCGCAACGTGGCCGAGACCGGGCAGTTGATTCCCAAGCGCTCCTATAAGGGGCCGGCGAACAAGAAGTTTTCCAGCTGGAACGGCAGCCTGTTGTATCAGACCCTGATGACGTACGAGCCGGACCACGTGCTGGTGCGGGAGACGGTACGGGAGATCTTCGAGGATCTGCTCGATGCCCCGCGGGCCGTGGCCGAGGCCCGGCGGCTGCACGCCGCGCCGTGGGAGTGGTTTGAGCATCCGCGGCCGTCGCCGTTTGCGCTGCCGCTGTTTGCGGCCTTCAACCGGGACGTGCTGCTGGCCGGGGACCTGCACCGGGCCTTTGACGAGATGACGGCGGCGGTGTACGCCGAGTGGGGGCCGGCGCGTGCGGTTTGACGCCGCGGGGGGGCTGTGGGTGGACGGGGGGCGGACGCTGGTGGTGGCCGACCTGCATCTGGGCTACGGGTGGGCGCAGCGGCGGCGGGGGGAACTGGGACCGTTAGTGGAGGGAGACGCGCGGGAGCGGCTGTTGGGCTTGCTCGAGGCGGGGCGGCCGGAGCGGCTGGTGCTGGCGGGCGACATTGTCCATGCGCCGCGGCCGGCGGCGGAGGAGCGGCGGGTGATTGAACTGACGCTGGGAACGCTGGCCGGGCGGGCGGAGCTGGTCTGTGTGTTAGGGAACCATGACCGGGCGTTTGGCGAGGAGTTTCCGCAGTTTCCGGCGGCCCGGGAGTGGCGGACGGCGGGGGTGCGGGTGGTTCACGGCGACGTGCTGCCGGCGGGGCCGGAGGAGGGGGTGGTGACGGTGGTCGGGCATTTTCATCCGGTGGTGCGGGTGCGGACGGCCTCGGGGGCGAGCCAGCGGATGACGGCGTTTGTCGAGGGCAGGGGGCTGGTGGTGCTGCCCGCGTTTTCGGCGTTTTCAGCCGGCTGCGATATGCGGCGGGAGATGCCGGCCGAGTTGCGGAGCTGGTTTGGGGAGAGCGAGGTGCGGGCGGTGGTGACCGACGGGACGCGGCTGCTGCCGGTGAAGATTGGGCGGGCAAAGGGGCGGCGGGGTCCGGAGGTGCCGCCGTGGGTGCGGGCGCGGCGGGGGTAACCGACGTTGGGGTTAGGCGGCGGTGACGGCGGGGAAGCCGAGGGCGACGGCCACGGCTTCGACCGCGGCGGCATCGGGCAGCGAGCCCTGGGCTAGGTTGGCGCTGCCTCCCCCGCGGCCGCCGTGGGCGCTGAGCAGAGCCTTCAGTTCGTTGCCGCAGTGGCGCTGGTTCGAGGCGAACAACACGGCCTGTGGGCTCGTGAACAGGATGGTGCCGGGGCCGGCGGCCAGAAAGGCGTTGGCGAGGGCCCGGGCGTGGTCGTCCACGGGAGCCGCCAGGCGCAGCGCGGGAGACTGCGCGTAGAGTTCGCGGCCGCGGTAGGCGGCGAGGTCGAGAGCGAGTTTCGCGGCCCGTTTGCCCGCCTCCCGGGCCTCTTCGGTGAGTTGGGCGAGGGCGGCCTGCCGCTGGGCCTGGTCGGCCCGAAGGCCGCGGAGCGCGCGCTGGCCGCACAGAAAGTGCAGACGGAGGTTGCCGCGCATCTTCTCGGTTTTGAGCAGGAGAATCGGGCCGATTTCGCCGGTGGCGCGGACGTGGGTGCCGCCGCAGGCGGAGCGGTCGAGGCCTTCGATGGTGATGATGCGGAGGATGCCGGTGCGGCCGGTGGCTTTGCGGAGGCCGGTAGCGGTGGCGGCGTCCTCGTAGCAGATGCGGACGGGAAGGTTGGCGAAGACGGCGGCGTTGGCGCGGTCTTCGAGAGCGGGCAGATCGAGTTGGTCGGCGGCCACGTCGATCGTCGAGGTTTCGAGGCCGAGGTGGACGCTGACGGTGGGCTGCGGGATCACGGACGAAAGCAGATGCTGCCCCGAGTGCTGCTGCATGAAGTCAAAACGGCGGGGCCAGTCGATTTCGCCGTGGACCGATACGGCGGCGAGGGGAGCGCGGAGCAGATGGGCGATGCGCCCGTCCTCCTCGTCGATCACATCGTCGACCGGGATGCCGTTGAGGGTGCCGAGGTCGTGGAGTTGGCCGCCGGAGGTGGGATAGAAGGCCGTCTGGTCCAGGTAGACCCGGCGGCCCTCTTCCGCCGTGGCGGTGACGCGCGCCTGAAACGACGCGGCGTAGGCGTTGTCGTAGTACAGGCGCATAGCGGCTATTGGATGGCCAGGTTGACGCGGTTACTCACCTGGGCGCCGAAGTTAAGATAGAGCGGGACGGCGTTGCCGCGTTCGACCTGGGCGGGGACCCGGACGTTGATCTGGTAGAGCCCGACGAAATTGGGCGTGAGCCCGACGAAGTCCGGCGTGATGGAGTCCACCTGGGCGATGGAGTTGTTGCCGATCACCACGCCCGGCGGGGGACTGATGACGGCGAGCGGACTGACCGGGGCACCGATGCCGCTGGCGACGGCAGGCACCGTGGGGCCGAGGCCAAGCGCGTAGACGACGAGCGTGTCGCCGGACCGGGCCGGGCGGGCGGCGGCGCCGAGGCCGGCGCTGGCGGGCAGCGGGTAGGTGCCGTCCTGGTTGACGATGATGCCGTAGCCGGGGAAGTTGCCAAACGTCAGCAGGCGCGGCGAGCGGTTGGCGATGCGCACGGTGGTGAGGTTGGACCGCGCACCGTCGCGTTCGACGGCAACCGTGGTGAGACCGGTGGGGGCGTCAAAGGGGATCTGGAAGTTGATCTGGCCGTAGGAGACGTAATAGACCGGCGCCGGCTGGTTGTTGACCAGCACGCGGACGCCGCCGAGAGTGGTTTGGAGTGGCAGGCTCGTGGCCGCGGTGGGGGCCGTCATGAGGAACTGCTCGCCGAAAACCGCGGCGATGGTACCCCGGGCGAGTTCGTCGTTGCCGGCGAAGGTGGCGTTATCGACGACGCCGCCGGCGGAGACGAGCGGGGCGGCGGAGGGGACCACCTGCACATCCACCGGCACGGTTTGCGGACCGTTGGCGGCGTTGCTGTTGATGGTGACCGTGGCGGAGTAGTTGCCGGGCGCGAGGTTGGCCGGATTAACGTCGATCTGAATGAAATTGGTGCCGGGGAAGCGGCTGGCGCCGAGCCAGGGCGCGCCGGAGGAGACGGAGGCGGGATTATCGGCCAGGGTGAGGGTGCCGAGGCCGGCGTTGGTGCAGTTGATGTAAGTGGACTGGGTGGCGGCCGTTTGGGCGATGCGCAGGCGCAGTCGGGATTCCGAGAGGGCGAGGATGGGGCGGGAGGTGACGTTGAGGGTAACCGGCACGCTCTTGTTGTCGGCCGCGAAGGAGGATCCGGTGATGTTGACGGCGCCGTTATAGGTTCCTTCGGCCAGGCCGGGGTTGGTGGCGCGGATGACGTAGGGGAGGGTGAAGGCGAAGCTGCTGGCGCCGTCGAAGGCGAGCGCGAGCCAACTGCCGCCGCTCGTGGTAGTGGGCGTGCCCTGCACGGTGCTGTTGGTGAAGAACCGTGTGGTGGCCGTGGCGCCGGGGCGGGTGGGGACGTAGAGCGTGGCCGAATCGGGAACGCCGCCGCCCACCTGAACGGTGACGGTAATGGTTTGGGGCGCGTCGATGGCGTTCGGGTCTGAGACGGAGACAATGCCGGTGTAGGTGCCGCGCGTGAGCGAGGCGGTGTTGAGCGCGATCTGGACGGGAAAGCAACTGGAGCCGCCGAGGACCGAGCAGGTGCGGGACGCGCCGATGGTAGCGGCGATCCAGGGCACCGAGGCGGATGCGGAAAGGCTGAGGCTACCGCTGCCGGCGTTGGTTGCGTCGATGGTGCGGGTGGGGCCGTTGGCGCCGGCGGCGACCGAGACCGGGCCGATGGTGGTTTCGGCCAGACGGAGGCGCGGCTGCGCTAGAGCCACCCCAAGGCAGCAGAGGGCCAACAGCGCCAGAGGCACACGACGCGCGATGCGGTACGAAAGGAGAGCGTTCATGGGAATCCTCACAATGTTACTAGATTTTGTTTTGGACGCGAGGCGAGCGGATACGGGGCGGGCAGGGAGGGGATCAGACCCATTCGAGCGCACCTTTCTTGTACGCCCAAAGGTAACCCACCACCAGGATGGCGAGAAAAGCCAGTGCTTCGGCCACGCCGAACCAGCCAAGCTGGTGGTAGCGGACGGCCCAGGGGAACAGAAAGACGGTTTCGACGTCAAAAATCACGAACAGAATAGCGACCAGGTAGAAGCGGACGCTGTAACGGCCCCGGGCGCCACCCTCGGCCTGGATACCGCACTCGTACGATTCGAGCTTGGCCGGGGCAAAGACGGACGGGCGAAGCGCTTTGCCCACAAACAAAGCGGCAATGGGGAAGGCGATGGACAACCCGAGAAAGACGAACAGCGGGAGATAGCCTTCCATCATACCCCTAATATAGCGTATCGCCCCGCACCCTTCGCGCCCCGGTTGGCATCATAATGGAGCAAGCCATGCTGCGCACGATCCGCGAACAGATCGAAACCGTCTTCCGGGAGGACCCGGCCGCCCGGAGTACGCTCGAAATTCTACTGTGCTACCCGGGTCTGCACGCGATTCTGCTGCATCGCCTCTCGCACCGGCTCTACCGGTGGGGTATTCCGCTGCTGCCCCGGCTCATTTCGCAGGGCAGCCGGTGGATCACCGGGATTGAGATTCATCCGGGGGCGACGATCGGCCGCCGCTTTTTCATCGACCACGGCATGGGCGTGGTGATCGGCGAGACCACCGAGATCGGCGACGATGTGCTGCTCTATCAGGGCGTCACGCTCGGTGGCACGGGCAAGGAGTGCGGCAAGCGCCATCCGACCGTCGGCAACCATGTGGTCATCGGGACGGGGGCGAAGGTTCTGGGCAACATCGTGATCGGCGATGGCTCGCGGATCGGCGCGGGCAGCGTGGTGGTGCACCCGGTGCCGCCTGGCTCCACCGTCGTGGGCATTCCCGGCAAGGTCGTACGGCGGCGCGCGGAAGCCGACCGGGCGGAATCGGACGATGATCTCGAACACGGCAAACTACCGGACCCGGAGGGCCAGGCGATCGCGGAACTGCGCGACCGGGTGGGGAAGCTGGAGCAGTTGGTTCGAACGCTGACCGAGTCGTCAACCCTCACGAAGTAGGTCGCGGGCGAGGTAGAGCGCGGCGACGGCCTGCATGTCGCGGATCTCCCCGTCGCGAAGCTTGGCGAGGGCCTCCTCCCAAGAGAGCAGCACGACCGCGTCGACCTCGCCGTCGGTGACCTCGTCCACCGGATCATCGCTCGCCTCGACGGCGACCACGGAGCCGCAGCCACGGAAAAAGGCCGGAAGCGGGTCGAGGACGCCGAGCAGACGCCCGTTGGCAGCCGCAAAGCCGGTCTCCTCCCGGAACTCGCGGAGACCAGCCGCCACGGCGTCCTCCCCCGGATCAATGTGGCCCGCCGGCAGGCTGAGGTACTGTCGACCCGTACCGGCGCGGAACTCGCGGACCATCACCAGTCTGCCGCGGCTTTCGGCAACTACCAGCACGAAATCGCTCCGTTCGATCTGATAGTAACCGTCGATCTGGCGCCCGTTCCCGGTGATATAGTCGTTGCTGCGCACCGTAATCCAGCGATCGGCGATCAGGGTGCGGCTCTTGAGGAGTTTCCAGGACACCTGACTATGATACTGGCCAGCCTGCTGATGGTGGCGCGCATTTGGGATGCGGCTCCGCACAACGCCTTTACGGATCTGATCCGCTACCGGGGGGAGTGGGTCTGCGCGTTTCGCGAGGCCAGCCGCCACGTTTCCCCCGACGGCGCCATCCGGGTCATCACGAGCCGCGACGGCAAACAATGGAGCTCCGCCGCGCGGCTGAGCCTGCCCGCGCTCGACCTGCGCGACCCCAAACTGACCGTCACCCCGCGCGGCGAACTGATGCTCACGACGGCGGCAGCCGACCGGCCCAAAGAACCCGTCTCGCACCAGTCGATGGTCTGGTTTTCCCGCGACGCCCGGCAGTGGAACGAGCCGGTCAAGGCCGGCGAACTGAACTTCTGGCTCTGGCGCGTACAGTGGCACAAGGGTCTCGCTTACAGTGTCGGCTACGGGACCACCAACCGGGACACCGACTTTGCCCGGCTCTACCGCAGCGCCGATGGCCGGACCTTCGAACCCTGGGTGCCCCGCCTGTTCACCGAAGGCTACCCCAACGAAACCTCGCTGCTGTTTGAAAAAGACGGCACCGCCCGGATGCTGCTGCGGCGGGACCGCGGCACGATGACCGGGCAGTGGGGTACGAGCCGGCCGCCCTACAAAGAATGGACCTGGCAGGACATGGGCGTTCGCATCGGCGGGCCGCACATGCTGCAGATTCCCGGGGGCCGGGTGATTGGCGTCGTCCGGCTCTATGACGGCAAGCAGCGGACCGCAATCGTTGAAATCAACCCGGCCACGGGGAAGCTGACTGAGTTAGAGAAGCTGCCTTCGAACGGCGATTCGAGCTATGCGGGTTTGGTTTGGGAAAAGGGCGAGCTGTGGATCAGTTACTACAGCTCGCACGAAGAGAAAACGGCGATCTACTTAGCCCGCTGGAAGCCGTAGCGGAGGCTGTTTTCGGCCAGTTGCGTCAGCTCCGCCCGCGAGAAGCCCAGTTCGGCGGCCAGCAGGTACTCGTCCACCAGCGTTGTGCCGAAGATCGCCGGGTCGTCCGTGCCGAGGACCACCGGCACCCCGGCGTCGAACAACCGCCGCAGCGGGTGCGCCGGCAGCGAGGGGACGGCGCCCGTGCGGACGTTGCTCGTCAGCGAAATCTCAAGCGGGATATCGTGCTCTTTGAGATAGGCGCACAGGGCCGGGTCCTCGACGGCGCGGATGCCGTGGCCGATGCGGCGGGCCCCCAGCCGGACCATCTCCCAGATATTCTCCGCGTTCGAAATCTCGCCCGCGTGCGGCACAAACGGCACCCCCGCGGCCGCCACGGCGCCGCGAAACTCCTCGGCCGCCACGCTCGTCTCGTCGCCGCCAATGCCGAAAGCGGCCACGCCGTCGGCTGCGTGGCGGGCGGCAAACCTGGCCACCGGCATCGCCCCGCCGCCGCCGTGCTGGCGGATGCAATCGACAATCCAATAAACGGGAAACGGAGCGCGCCGCGCCTCGTGGTTGACCGCCGCGTATACCTCTTCGAGATCGAGCTTCTTCCACCGCACCACCCCGGCCGACAGCGTGATCTCGGCATAGGTAACGCCCTGACGCCGCAGCGCGGAGATCAACTGGCGGGCGGCGCGGCCATAATCCTCCGGTTTTTTGAGAAAACTCACCGTCCATTTGAACGATTCAAGGAAGCTGGCGAAGTCGCAGCAGTCCCATTTGGCGGCTAACTCGGAGTCGGGAACGTCCGGGGTAAAGGATCCCTCAAGGTGGACGTGAAGTTCGGCTTTGGGAAGCGTCTTTAGAAAATCAAGCACTGTTGCCATAATAGTCGCATGCTCCGCGAAGAGATTGACGCGATCCTGGGCGGCTACCACGGCGACCCGTTCCGGATTCTGGGTCCCCACGACGGAGAGGTCCGCGCCTTTCTGCCGCAGGCGGTTGCCGTCACCCTCGTCCGCGGGGAATTGCGCGTGCCCATGCGGCAGACCGACCCGGGCGGCTTCTGGGTGGGCGAGTGGACCGGAACGTACCGGCTGGCCGTCACCTTGCCGGGCGGCGAGACGCTCTTGCAGGATGACCCCTACCGCTTCTGGCCCGTTCTCAGCGAGTTCGATCTGCATCTGCACGGCGAGGGCACGCTCTACCGCGCCTGGGAGACCCTGGGTGCGCATCGCCTCGAAGTGGACAGCGTCGAAGGCGTGGTCTTTGCCGTCTGGGCCCCTAACGCGCAGACTGTCAGCGTCACCGGCGACTGGAACGACTGGGATACGCGCCGCCACCCGATGCGCATGCGCGATGGCGGGGTGTGGGAGCTGTTTCTCCCCGGGCTGACTTACGGCGCCCGCTATAAGTACTTCGTCAAGAGTAAGTACAACGGCTACGAACAGCTCAAGTCTGATCCGTACGCCCTGGCCACGGAAGTTCCGCCCCGGACCGCCTCCATCGTCGCCGATCCCGGCAGCTACAACTGGACCGATCAGGCCTGGCTTGACGCCCGGGCCCGGCGGAACGCCCTCGAGGAGCCGATGGCGGTCTATGAGGTCCACCTCGAAAGCTGGATGCGCCACCCGGACGGCCGCCCGCTCTCCTATCGCGAAATGGCCGTCACCCTGGTCGAGTACGTCAAACGGCTGAACTATACCCACATCGAGTTACTCCCGGTGATGGAGCATCCCTTCTCCGGCTCCTGGGGCTACCAGGTTACCGGCTTTTACGCGCCCACGGCGCGGTTCGGCCCGCCCGATGACTTCAAATACTTTGTCGACCGCTGTCACGCCGCCGGCCTCGGCGTCCTGATCGATTGGGTGCCGGGCCACTATCCGCGGGATGCGCACGGCCTTGCGTTCTTTGACGGCACGGCGCTCTATGAGCACGCCGACCCGCGCAAAGGCGAACACAAAGGCTGGGGGACGCTCGTCTTCAACTACGGGCGCAGCGAGGTCGTCAGCTTTCTCATCTCGAACGCGCTGTTCTGGCTCGAGCACTATCACATCGACGGGTTACGCGTTGACGCCGTGGCCTCGATGCTCTATCTCGACTACTGCCGCGAACCCGGCGAGTGGCTCACCAACGAATACGGCGGCCGAGAGAACCTGGAGGCGATCGCGTTCCTGCGCCGCTGTAACACCGAGGTGCACAAAATCCCCGGCGCGGTCACCATCGCTGAAGAGTCCACCTCCTTTGCCGGCGTCTCGCGCCCGGTCTACGCGGGCGGCCTGGGCTTCACCATGAAGTGGAACATGGGCTGGATGCACGACATGTTCGGCTACTTCGAGCACGATCCCGTCTTCCGCAAGTTCAATCAGAACCTGATCACTTTTTCGCTCCTCTACGCCTTCAGCGAGAACTTTCTGCTGCCGGTCTCCCATGACGAGGTCGTGCACGGCAAAAGCTCGCTGCTCGGCAAGATGCCGGGCGATGAGTGGCAGCGGTTTGCCAACGTCCGCGCCTTTCTCGGTTACATGTACACGCACCCCGGCAAAAAGCTGCTGTTCATGGGGCAGGAGATCGGCCAGTACGAAGAGTGGAACGAGAACGCCAGTTGTAACTGGGCGCTGCTCGACTACCCGCTCCACCGCCAGTTGCAGCACTATGTGGCCGAGTTGAACGCGCTCTACCGCCGCCTGCCGGCGCTCTATGAGCGGGATCACCAAGCCGATGGCTTTGAGTGGGTGGATTTCCGGGACGTGGAGTCCTCCGTGATCGCCTTCAGCCGTAAGGCGAAGGATCCGCGGGACTGGCTGCTCGTGGTTTGTAACTTCACCCCGCTCGAACGCCGCGGCTACCGCATCGGTGTGCCCGAGCCCGGAACTTACATCGAACTGCTCAATTCGGATTCGCACTTCTTCGGGGGCTCGAACGTGGGAAACCATGGCTGGGTGCTGGCCGGAGAGACTCCGCAGCATGGCCGGCCCTACAGTGTTTCGCTGACACTGCCGCCGCTCGGCGTCCTGGTGTTTCAACGCGTATGACGGCGGCCGCATGGAATCTGCTGCTGCTGGGGCTCTTTGCGGCCCAGCACAGCGGCATGGCCCGGTGGCGCGGCCTGCGGCGCCGGACCTATGCGCTGGTCTCCTACGCCGCGGTGGCGGCGGTGGCCACGCTATGGCGCCCGCTGCCGGATCTGTTGTGGCGGACGCCGCCATGGGTGTGGCCGCTGTGGGCGGCCAGCGGGGTCCTGCTCGTGTGGGCCGCGGTCTCGCTCGGCGCGGGCGAACTGCTGGGCTGGCGGGAACCCGGTCCGCCGGTCTTCCGGGAGCCCTTCCTTTACCGGTTCTCGCGTCATCCGTTGTACGTTGCCGTGCTCGGCCTGCTGTGGCTGCGGCCGGTGATGACGGAGGGCGGGTTGCTGCTGGCGGCCGGGCTGACGGTGTATCTGCTGATCGGGATGCAGTGCGAAGAGCGGAAACTTGCGCGGGAGTTGGGCGAGGTTTACCGCGCCTATCAGCGGCGTGTGCGGCCTTTGCTTTAGACTCAACGGGTATGAGACGCCGATCTTTCCTGGGTACCGTCGCGGCCGCGGGCGCCGCCGCCGCCGCTCCTCCGCCGCTGATCAAGCCCAAGCGGCTGCAACCCGGCATGACCATCGGCCTGGTGACGCCTTCCACCTACGTCTCCGATCCGGATGAACTGCGTACGGCGGTGCGGACAATCGAGCACTTCGGTTGCAAGGTCAAAATGGGGCAGTTTGTCAAAAGGAAGCTCGGCTATCTGGGCGGCACGATCGAGGAACGGGCGGCCGACGTCAACGCGATGTTCGCCGACCCGGGCGTCGATGCCGTCTTCGCCATCCGTGGCGGCTACGGCAGCGCGCAGATTCTGCCCGCGCTCAACTACGACCTGATTGCGAAGCACCCGAAGATCTTCATCGGCTACAGCGACATCACCGCCATGCATCTGGCGATCCATCAGAAGACGGGTCTGGTGACCTTTCATGGTCCCGTGCCGCTGTCCGCCTTCACCGAATACACGCAGAAGCACTACCGCAAGGCCCTGTTTGAAAGCGGCCCGCTCGGCGCGTTGACCAATCCGGCCGAGGCGAATCCGCTGCGGCCGAACCACACCCTGCGGACGGTGGTCGGCGGCAGGGCGAGCGGCCCGTTGACCGGCGGGTGCCTCACCCTGCTGGCTACCACCATGGGCACCCCGTACGAAGTCGACACGCGCGGCCGGATCTTTTTCATCGAGGACGTCGGCGAAGAGCCCTACGCCATGGACCGGATGCTGACGCAGATGCGGCTGGCGGGCAAACTGGAGCAGGCCGCCGGCATCGTCTTCGGCGAGTGCTCCCGCTGCACGCCCAAGGATTACAAACCCGGTTTTGACAACAATCTTTCACTCGGCGAGGTGGTGGACGAGATCCTGGGCAAGCTGAAGATTCCGGTGCTGGCCGGCTTAACGATCGGGCATACGGCCGATCAATTGACCTTGCCGATGGGCGTGGCGGCCACCCTGGACGCCGACGCGGGTACTCTAACGGTGACCGAATCGGCCACGGTGTAACCCCCAAACCGCCGTTCCCATAGGGTTGAAGTTTTTTTGTTGTTTGTTATCAAAAAGATAAGAGGCGAGGGAAGCCGGTGCGGCCTGCGCCGTGTGCGACAGTGTGGGTGTAAGCAAGTCGCGTGGTTGAGTGCCCCGGATGGAGGCGATTGGTTGAGGGACCTTTCTGCCGGAATCTGTGTGCAGCCGCTCCCACCGCGAACAGAGCGGAGCTGTCTCGACTTGGGCAAGTCAGAGACGGCGCCCCGCCTGCTTACGATGAGCCAGGCTGCGCGCACAGGAGAGCCGCAGCCTGGCGCGATCTCCGTAGCGCACCGGCCGCGTCTGTTCCGGCGCGGATCCCACCTCCTCCCGGCTTCCAAAATTTGTACAGTAGAAGCATGTGGATACGGATGCGAAAAGGTTGGGAGATGCCCGAACGGGAAGCGACGCCGGAGTCGGCTTTTTACAATCGCCGCCAGCTTTTGACGGCCTCCGGCCTGCTGGCGCTGCCGGGAGTCGCGGCTGCGGCGCCCAAGCGGAATGAGAAGTATACGCTCGATCGCCCCGTGACCGAAGAGTGGGCCGCCACCGGCTATAACAACTATTACGAGTTCAACCCTTACGCCAAAGAGGGTCTGGCCGCGCTCACCAGCGAGTTTGTCATCTCGCCCTGGAAGATCGAAATCACCGGGCAAATCAACAAGCCCCAGACCCTCGATCTCGACGACCTCCTCAAAAAATTCCCCACCGAAGAACGGCTCTACCGCTTCCGCTGCGTCGAACGCTGGGCGATGGCGGTCCCCTGGTCCGGCTTCCCGCTCAGTGAACTCATCAAACTCGTCGAACCCAAATCCTCCGCCAAATACCTCCGCTTCGTCACCGTCAACCGCCCCAACCAGATGCCGGGCATGAAGCAGGCCCCCTATCCCTGGCCGTACTTTGAAGGCCTCCGCATGGACGAGGCCATGAACGAACTCACCCTGCTCACCACCGGCATGTACGGCAAACCGCTCCCCAAACAGAACGGCGCCCCGGTGCGTCTCGTCGTCCCCTGGAAGTATGGCTATAAGTCCATCAAGTCCATCGTGAAGATTGAGTTCACCGCCTCCGAGCCCCCGACATTCTGGAATAAACTCAACGCCCAGGAGTATGGCTTCTACTCAAACATCGATCCCAAGAAGCCCCATCCCCGCTGGTCGCAGGCCGTCGAGCAGTTGATTCCGTCCATGCAGCGCAAACCCACGCTGCTCTATAACGGCTACGAGCAGTACGTGGCCGCCATGTACAAGGGCAACGAGTTCTGATTCTGCGGCTGCGGGGCCGCGCTCAGGCGGCCCCGCAGCACCGCATAGGCCCGGCATAGCAGGCTCTTGAGCGCCGGCACCGAACAGCCCAGGGTGCGCGCGATGTTCTCGTAGTCCATGCCTTCGTACTTGTGCAGGATCACGGCGAGGCGCTGCCGTTCGGGCAGCGCGGTGATCGCCAGCCGGATCCGATCCCGTTCGGCCAACTCCAGCAGGTCTTGCTCCGCCGTTCGCACCGGGCAGGGAATCTGCATTCGCGTTCCGAATATCGTCAGGGCTTCGAGGCTCGCCGCCTGCCGGACGTGGCGCGAGTCGCGCAGCCAGTTCAGGGCGAGGTTGGTGGCAATCCGGTAGATCCAGGTGGAAAACGTGGCGGATGCCTGATAGCGCTCCCGGGCGAGAAACACGCGGAGGAAGGTATCTTGCGTTAACTCCTCGGCCACGGCGGCATTCAACACGAGCCGCTGCAGAAACCGGTGCAGGCGGATCGTGTAGCGGCCGACGAGATCTTCGTAGGCTACCAGGTCACCCCGCTGAAAGCGACACATCAACTCGGCGTCAGTTGCTTCCATTCGAACTACTCTAGAGCCTGAGACACCCGGAAACAACCAAAAGTCTGCAAAGAATGGTTAAAGCCGCATTAAACTTTCCACTTATAAAAGTAGAATAACAGCGGTTTCTTCCCTGTATTCACAATCCCGTGCGACACATTGGCGGCGCAGTACATCATTGACCCCGGCCCGACTACCACGGTCTTCCCATCGCAAAACATCTCGCCAGTGCCTTCGGTTACCACCATGAACTCTTCCTCCGGGTGCGTGTGCGGCGGATGGGGCGTCGCCCCGGCGTTCAGCCGCAGGCTGCCGGCGGTCATGGCCCGCAGTTGGTCGGTGGGGCCGTCGAAGTAAATGCGCAGTTCGCCAAAGGGGTTCTTTTGCACCTTGACGTCCTTGGCGTTGAGCGTCACATTGGGCAGCCCCCCGGGCTTGGCAGCAAACAGCGCCAGCGGGGCGGCAAGAGCAATCAGATCACGGCGTTTCGGCATAGCCATCAGCGTAACCCGATTGGGGCGCCTTGTGCGCGTGGCAGATGTAGCCCAGGGTGTAGTCGGCCCGCCGGTCGAGTCCGTCGAGCCACGGCAGCAGTAGCGCCGGAGCCGCCACTGCCGCTAGCCACAGCCAGCTGAGCGGCGCCGGGAAAAACTTATAGCCGGATAGCAGCCGCCGGCTCAACAGCCGGAAGTAGCCGCCCACGGGCCGGATAGAGTCCACCGTCAGCCCGGCCCGTTCGAGCAGGAGTTGGCAGCCAAAGCGCGTGTAGCGGAAATAGTCGTGCGGATGCTGATGCACCTCCCACTCGTGCGGAACGATCAGCAGCAGACGGCCGCCGACCGCGAGCACCCGCGCCATCTCCCGCACCACCACCTGGGGATCGGTCACATGCTCGAGCGTCACGATGTTCAACACTCCGGCAAAGACGCCGTCCGGGAAGGGCAGCGCGCGCAGGTCGGCGATAGCGTGCAGTCCGGTATAGTCCCACCGCGCATCGCCCACCCCCAGGTCCACCCCAACGTACCGGTGGCCGGTGAAACGGGACGCGTACTGCCCCTCGCCCGCGCCCGCGTCGAGCACGCGGCTCCCCGGGGCCAGTTCCCCCGCCAGGCCGGCCACGGCGGCCGCAATCGCCGCCTCAAAGTGCAGAATGTAGCCTATCATTTCTTGCGGGCTTCCACCATGATGGTTGACCCCGCCCCGCAGGCGGCCTCCACCGCCGTGGGCAGCAGACACGCGAGCATCAGACCAAAGTAAGCCGCATCCTTCCACAGCCGCAGCCGCGGCGCTTCGTGCGGCTCGCGGATTCGGCGCGCCATCGGGTCGAGGCCCACGGCGAGCGTCGTCGCCAGCCCGGCCGGATTGTCGCGCAGCGAAAAGTGCTTGCGGCGCACCACCGCGAAGCCGCAGGCATCGAGCAGGTTCACCAGATCTTTCTCTTTGAAGTTGATCAGGTGGCGGGGAATGTCGATGCCGTTCCAGTGCTCGCCAAACAGCAGGAACTGCCAGCAGGCGGCGTTGGGTACCTGAATCACCAGGCGCCCGTCGTCGCGCAGCAACTCCCGCGCCGCATCGCAGTAGCCAATCGGATCATACAGATGCTCGAGGACGTGAAACATCGTGATCGTCGAAAACGTGCGCGGAGCCAGCGGGGCGCGCGATAGCGTCGCGCACAGCGCCGGTACCCGGTTCTGCTCCCAGGCCACCCGCGCCGCATCGATCGAAAAGTCCAGTCCCACCACCCGGTGTCCCCGCTCCCGCAGCAGGCGCAGAAACAGCCCCCCGCCGCAGCCCACGTCCAGAACCGGCCCGCGCTCTCCGGCCGCCTCAATCGCCCGCTCGACAAAACGCACATGGTCGTTGAGCACAAACCGGCGGTAGCGCTCTTCCGGAGACGCCGCCGGGTTTGCCACCGGGTTGAACCAGTAGTTGGCCGGGTAGTAGCGGCCCAGTTCGGCCGGATCCGGCTGCGGAAAAAGCCGGAGCAGGCGGCATTGGGTACACTCGACGATGGTGAAACTCCGCGTCGTCGTGGCGTAGAGCCGGTCTGTTCCATGGAACAGCGACTTGTAGTCGCCGTGCCCGCAGGCCGGACAATGGGTACCTCGCTGCTCGCTCATTGGCCGTACATCAGCGCCGGGGCGGGAGCTTCCCGCCGCAAAAGATCAGCCAGTTCGCGCCCGCGCAGCCGGGCCAGGCGGCGGACCTCGCGGCGCTTGGCCAAAAACTTCGGCAGCAGCCAGAGCGCGGCCAGATCAGCCCGCACCACCGCCGCCGCCAGAGCCAACTTCCCGCCCCAACCCGGAAACGCCGCCATATCGCCGGATTGCCGGGGCGCGGCCCAGAGACGCCGCCCGAAATAGTAGGGGTTCAGCACCAGCAGGCGCCAGGGGAACAGCTTCGCCGCCAACAGAATCCGGTTCCGTTCAATCAGAAAAACCCGCTCGGGGTTGCCCCGGCCGAGCGTTGCCCCGCGCCGGTGACGTACCACCGCCCCGGGCGCGTAGGCGCAGCGCCAACCGGCGATGCGCGCCCGCAAACCCAGTTCGGCATCGTCGGCATAGGCAAACAGGTCCTCGTCAAAGCCTCCGATCTGCTGGAGCATCGCTCTACGATACATGGCCGCGCAGCCATCCGGCCACCCCACCTCAAGCGGACCATCGTACTGGCCCTCGTCGGCCTCCCCCGTCCCGCGTCCCCGGTTCTGCCCGTCAAGATAGAGAATATGGCCCGCCTTGTCAATGCGGTCCGGCGCCTCATACTGCACAATCTTGCTCGCGGCCATCCCTACCGTCTCCGCCCCGTCGAGCGCCCCGCACAGTTCGGCCAGCCAGAGCGGGTCGGCCACCGCGTCGTTGTTCAGCAGAGCAATTCGCTCCCCCCGCGCCGCGGCAATCCCCTGATTGTTCGCGGCGCAGAACCCCCGGTTGCTCCGGTTGCGGATCAGCCGCACGGCCGGAAACTCGGATATCACCAATTCAGGGGATCCGTCCTCGGAGCCATTATCGACGACGATCGTCTCGGAGGGAAAGGGAGAACCGGCCGATGTCACTTGTTTTTCTATAGATACAAGACACTCGCGCAGCAACTCACACCGGTTCCAGTTGACCACGATCACGCTCGCGTGCGGTACTGTGACTTCGCTAGACAATGTTATATTATAGTGTGGATCGGAAAATCTGGTGCTATGGCAAGCTTAGGGCAGCAGTTACGGGATGAGCGCCTCCGGCAGGGTAGGGCCATTGGCCCCATCGCCGATGATTTGCGGATCGGTTCAAGGTACCTCGAAGCGATTGAGGCCGAGCAGTGGGATCTGCTCCCCGGCGGGTTCTTCAACCGGAGTTTCGTCCGCCAGTACGCCCAGGCGCTGGGTCTGAACGGACAGCAGTTTGAGAACCAATACAACTCCATTCTGGGGAGCCATGCCAGCGTGGACCTGGAAGCCATCGGCGCCGCGAGAGATCCCCGCGCCCGCCTGCTGGCCGAGCGCAAGTTGATTTCCCTGGCGCCCGTCACCGATAAACCGACTTCTTTTTTTGACGGACGCACTGGTCTCGCGGTCGCCGCGCTTGTCGTTCTGATCGCCGGGGGCGGTCTCGTGTCGCTGCTTTGGGATAATCTGCGCGGCGCCGAGACCGCCCGCGCCGCCGTCGCGGACCGCCCCATGCTCCAACCCGCCGTCCCGGCCCAACCCGCCGCCGCCCCCCCCGCCGAGCTTGCCGTCAGCCCCGTTACCACGGCCGCCGCTACCAGCGCCGAATCGTTTGTCGAAGGCGTCATCTCGCTGAACATCGCCGCCACGGAGAAAACCTGGCTCGAAGTGACCGCCGATGGCAAGCGTATCTTCATGGGGGTGCTCGAACCCGGCCAGAGTCAGTCCATGCGGACGAGCGAGTCGGCCCGGATGGTGGTCGGCAACGCCGGCGGAATTACCGTCCAGAAGGCCGGCCGCGATATCGGGCCGATCGGTCCCCGCGGCCAGGTCCGCGTCGTAAATCTCACCAAAGACCAGGTCGAGATTCTCGAACCCAACCGCCCCGCGCCGGCTAAGCCAGCCGGCGAAGTCTAACGCGCTGGCATGGTTCCGGTTTTCCTGCTTCCCGAGACGGTAGTCCATGCCAACGGCGCTTCCCCCATTCTCGAACGTCCCCCCCACTGGATGACCGTCCAGTTGACGCTCGGCATCACCTCCATCGTCGAGCAGGAGTCGCTCGAACTACTGCTCGAAGGCTCGCCGGACGGCGCCGCGTGGCCAGGCACCCCGCTGGCCGCGTTCCCCCAGAAGTTCTACGTGGGCACTTCGGCCCTCGTCTTGACCCTCCCGCCGGAGGCCGAGGTCCGCTTCCTGCGCGCCCGTTGGATCGTCAACCGCTGGGGGCGGGGTTCGCTCGAACCCCGCTTCGGACTCTACGTGGTCCTTGAGCCCCTCGCCTAAGGCCGGTTAATCAAACTCGCTACGTACGCACCGCCAAAGCCGTTGTCGATATTCACCACGGTGACGTTGCTCGCGCAGCTCGTCAACATGCCCAACATCGCCGCCAAACCCTGGAACGCCGCCCCGTAGCCCACCGAAGTCGGCACCGCAATCACCGGCACGCTCACCAACCCGCCCACGGCGGACGGCAGCGCCCCCTCCATGCCCGCGCATACCACCAGCACCTTCGCCTCCATCAGCCGCTCCCGGTTGCTCATCAACCGGTGGATCCCCGCCACCCCGACGTCGTAGATCGAGAAAACCTCGTTCCCCATCACCTCGGCCGTCACCTTGGCCTCTTCGGCCACCGGAATGTCGCTCGTACCGGCGCAAACAATTCCCACTTTCCCGCGCCCAAAGACCGTCTTATCCCGCCATACCCGGATGCAGCCGGACAGCGGAAAATACTCGGCCCCCGGTATGGCTTCCATCACCATCGCGGCGCACTCCTTCGTCGTTCGCGTAATCAGCAGATTGCTCGCCTTCTCCTGCAACTTCCGGGCGATATCCACCACGTGCTCCGGCGCCTTGCCCAGGCCAAAGATCACCTCCGGCACCCCGTGGCGCAGCGCCCGGTGGTGGTCCACCTTCGCAAATCCCAAATCTTCAAACGGCAAATGCCGCAACCGTTCGGCCGCCGCCGCCACATCCGTCCGTCCATCCTTAACCTGCTCAAGCAGGTCCCTCAGTAAGTTATGGTCCATATTAAAAATCGATCCTGTCGCCAACTTGTAGCTTGTTCTTCTCTGCTTCCCCGGCGGCCATCTCAAGAACGTAGAGGGACGTTCTCGAACCGCCAAACTTCGGACACGCGGAGCTGCTTTCACTCGGGCAGGGCGGGGTCTCAGGAGAGATCTCCGTGACAATCTTGTAACGGTCGATCCAGACAATATCGAGCGGAATCCGTACCTGATACATCCAGTAGGGATACAGCCCCGGCTCCCCGTGAATAAACAGCATCCCCCGGTCCGGCGCCAGCGAATCCCGAAACATCATGCCCCGCATGACGTCCGCCATCTTCGACATCGTCTCCACCTTCAAAACCTTCCCGTTCGGCAGCTTCAACTCGCGGAGGTGAAAATCCTCCACCGTTGCGGTCTTGCGGGGGCTCGAAGAGCAGCCAAGGAATCCGGCGACAAACAGAAGCAGAAATGATCGGGCGAGCATCCAGTAAAATGGTAACGCAGAATGTTTTGGGAACGGCTCCGCCTCACCTTGGGAATGATCAAATTCGAACACTCCGTGTTCGCTCTGCCCTTTGCGCTCACCGGCGCGCTCCTTGCCTGGCGCTCCCAGGGGTTCCCCCGCGCGGGCGCTGTCGAAAAACTGGTCTGGATCGTCCTCGCCATGGTCACCGCCCGCAGCGCCGCCATGGCGTTTAACCGCCTCCTCGACGCCGAAATCGACGCCGCCAACCCCCGCACCAAAGCCCGCGAAATTCCCGCCGGCAAGCTTTCGAAGCGCTTCACCTGGGGCTTCCTGTTCGTCATGTCCTTCGCCTTCGTCTTCGCCGCCGCCGCCCTCGGCCCCCTCTGTTTCTACCTCTCGCTGCCCGCCCTCCTCATCGTCTTCTTCTACTCCTTCACCAAACGCTTCACGAGCTTCTCCCACCTCGTCCTCGGCTTCGCCCTCGGCATCGCCCCCGCCGCCGCCTGGATCGCCGTCACCGGCTTGCTCGACCCCCGCATCCTCTGGCTCACCGCCGCCGTCACCTTTTGGACCGCCGGCTTCGACGTCATCTACGCCTGCCAGGACGTCGCCTTCGACCGCTCGGCCGGCCTCTACAGCCTACCCCAGCGCCTCGGCATCGCCCGCGCCCTCTTGCTCGCCCGCGCCCTCCACGCTGCCATGCTCCTCTGCCTCGCCCTGCTCGTGGACACCTTCGGCCTCGGCCCCCTCGCCTGGGCCGGCGTCGCCTCCGTCGCCGCCCTGCTCGTCTACGAACACTCCCTCGTCAAACCCCACGACCTCAGCAAAGTCAACGCCGCTTTCTTCACCGTCAACGGCTATGTCAGTGTGCTCTTCTTCGCCTTTTGGGCCGCCGACGTCTACTGGAGCACCAAACTATGATTCCCCACTTCGAAGATGCCCGCCTGCTGCCGATTCTCGAGAAGGTGCAGACCGAACAGCGCCTCTCTCCCGCCGACGGCCTCGTCCTCTACCAGACCCCCGATCTGCTCGGCGTCGGCTACCTCGCCAACCTCGTCCGCGAACGCCTCCACGGCGACCTGACGTATTTCAACGTCAACCGCCACATCAACCCCACCGACGTCTGCACCGCCTCCTGCCGCCTCTGCGCCTTCGGCAAGAAAGCCAAGGACCCCAAAGGCTACACCATGTCGCTCGAAGAGGTCTGGCACCGCGCCGGCGAAGGCTACTCGGAAGCCGTCAGCGAGTTCCACATCGTCGGCGGCCTCCACCCCGAACTCACCCTCGACTGGTACTGCCAGATGATCCGCGGCCTCAAAGAGCGCTATCCCCAGGTGCACCTCAAGGCCTTCACCATGGTCGAAGTCTCCTACTTCGCCAAGCGCATGAAAATCTCCAACCGCGAGGTCCTCGAACGCCTCATCGCCGCCGGCATCGACTCCCAGCCCGGCGGCGGCGCCGAAATCTTCAGCGAACGCATCCGCCGCGTCATCTGCGATCACAAAATCGACGGCGGCGAGTGGCTCGAAATCGCCCGCACCTCCCACCAACTCGGCCTCAAATCCAACTGCACCATGCTCTACGGCCACATCGAAACCGAGGCCGATCGCGTCGACCACCTCGTCAAACTCCGCGAGTTACAGGACGATACCGGCGGCTTCCAAACCTTCATCCCCCTCGCCTTCCACCCGGCCAACACCGCCATGGCCCACCTGCCCACCACCACCGGCTTCGACGATATCCGCAACATCGCCGTCTCCCGCCTCCTGCTCGACAACATCCCCCACATCAAAGCCTACTGGGTCATGATGTCCGAGGCCATCGCCCAAATCGCCCAACGCTTCGGCGCCAACGACATCGACGGCACCGTCGTCGAAGAGAAGATCTACCACGACGCCGGCGCCACCACCAGCCAGAACCTCCGTCGCGGCGACCTCCTCCGCCTCATCCGCGAAGCCGGCCGCCAGCCCTTCGAACGCGATACGCTCTACCGCCCCGTTGTCCGCACCGAAACCGCGTTCACCATTCTCACTTAGACGAACGTCTTGAACTCCATCACGTCACCGTCCTGCACGACGTACTCCTTGCCTTCCGTCCGGAGCTTACCCACGGCCCGGGCGGCGGCAAAACTCCCCAGCGCCACCAGATCGTCGTAGGCGATCGTCTCGGCCGAAATAAAGGCCTTTTCAAAGTCGGAGTGAATCACTCCGGCCGCCTGCGGAGCCTTATCCCCGGCGCGGATCGTCCACGCCCGCGTCTCCTTCTCCCCCGTCGTCAGATACGTCCGCAGCCCCAGCAGATGGTACGCCGCCCGGATCAGACTCCCCGCGCCGCCCTCCTTCACCCCCAGGCTCTCCAGGTACTCCGCCCGCTCCTCGACCGACAGATTCATCAGCTCGGCCTCAATCTCGGCCGACACCACCACCACCTCGCACCCATGGTGCTTCGCCGCCAGCTCCCGCACCTTACCCACCCACGGATTGGCGTCCGGATTCGCCAGGTCGCCCTCGGCCACGTTGCACGCAAAAAGCGTCGGCTTGTACGTCAACAGGAACAGCGGTTTCATCAGCGCCTTCTCCTCCGCCGTCGTCTCCAGCGAAAACGCATGCTTCCCTGAACTCAAATGCGGCTCCAACCGGTCCAGCAACTCCAGCTCCGCCGCCGCTTTCTTGTCTCCCGACTTGGCCGCCTTCGCGTTCCGCTGCCGCCGCTTCTGCACGCTCTCCAGATCGGCCAGAATCAGCTCGGTATCGATCACTTCGATATCGCGCACCGGGTCTACCGTGTCCATGACGTGCTCAATGTCGGCGTTCTCAAAACACCGCACCACCTGCACAATCGCGTCCACCTCGCGGATGTGGCCCAGAAACTGGTTCCCCAGCCCCTCGCCCTGGCTCGCGCCCTTCACGAGCCCCGCGATGTCGACAAACTCAAACACGCTCGGCACAATCTTCTGCGAGCCGCTGATCTTCGACAGCACCTCCAGTCGCTCATCCGGCACGGTCACGATGCCGTTATTCGGCTCAATCGTACAGAAGCGGTAGTTGGCCGCCATCGCCTTCCGGCTCTGGGTCAACGCGTTAAAAAGGGTACTCTTGCCGACGTTCGGCAGACCTACAATTCCAGCACAAAGCATGAACCTCTTAGTTTACCCGAGAATCTCCTTCACCACGTTCCCGTGTACATCGGTCAAGCGCATATCCCGCCCCGAGTAGCGATACGTCAGCCGTTTATGGTCCAGCCCCAGCAGGTGCAGCATCGTCGCATGCAGATCATGCACATGCACCTTGTTCTCCACGGCAAAGTAGCCATACTCATCCGTCGCCCCGTACACCATCCCGCCCTTCACCCCACCCCCCGCCATCCACATCGTAAACCCATACGGATTATGATCCCGCCCCACCCGGCTCCGGTCCCCGTTATCCGGCATCTGCGCGCACGGCGTCCGCCCGAACTCGCCCCCCCAAATCACCAGCGTATCTTTCAACAGCCCCCGCGCCTTCAAATCCCGCAGCAGCCCCGCAATCGGCTTATCCACGCTCCGCGCGTTGATCCGGTGGCCGTTCTCAATCCCGCTGTGCTGATCCCACCGGTCCAGCCCCGGCCGCGCCGGCGTCAGCAGCTCCACAAACCGCACGCCCTTCTCCACCAGCCGCCGCGCCAGCAGACACTCCCGCCCAAACTCGGCCGTAATCTCCTCGTCCATCCCGTACAGCTTCCGCGTCGCCTCGCTCTCCCCCGTTAAATCCAGCAGCTCCGGCACCGCCGCCTGCATCCGGAATGCCAGTTCGTAGTTCCGGATAAACGCCTCCACCTCGCTCGACCCCCCGTAGCCCCGGTTCAACTGCGCCAGCAGCGCCAGCTTGTCTTTCTGCTTCGGCCGCTCGGCCGCCGGCGGCTCCAGATCCGCAATCGGCGTCGCCCCGCGCTTGAACAGCGTCCCCTGGTAACTCGCCGGCAGAAATCCCGCGCCAAAACAGTCCAACCCCCCCGGCGGAATCAGCCCGGCTTCGAGCACCACGTAGCCCGGCAGATCCTTGCTCTCGCTCCCGAGGCCGTAGTTCACCCACGCCCCCATGCTCGGCCGCCCCTGAAATCCGCTGCCCGAGTGGATGAAGTAGTTCGCCGCCGTGTGCTCGGAGTGGTCCGCCACCATGCTCCGAATCACGCACAGGTCATCAACGCACTGCGCCGTCTCCGGAAACAGCTCGCTCACCGGCGTCCCCGCCTGTCCGTAGCGCCGGAACGCAAACGGCGACCCCAGAATCTTATCCGAAATGTTGAACACCGTCGTCGGCGGCCGGAACGGCAGCGGCTTGCCGTCCTCGGCCCGCAGCCGCGGCTTCGGGTCGAAGGTGTCCATCTGCGACGGTCCCCCGTCCATGAACAGAAAAATCACCGACTTCGCCTTCGCCGCAAAGTGCGGCGCCCCCAGCGCCATCGCCAGAAACTGCCGCCTAGTGAACATAGCTGAACTCCGCCGTATTGAATAAAACGTGGCACAGGTCCGCCCGCGACTCTTGGTTGTCCCCGTGCTGCCGCAGATAGTCCAGCGCCGCAATCTGCTCCTCGGTCCGCGGCTCCCGCGCAAACGCCGCCCGGTAAAGCGCCCCCACCAGCTCCTCCGGCCCCAAACCCTCCCGCATCGTCCGCTGCGCCCAACCCCGCGCCTGCCCCAGCACAAACTCGTTGTTCAGCAGCAGCAGCGCCTGCGTCGGCACCACGCTCGAAGTCCGGTTCCCGATCGCTGAAATCGGCAGCGGATGATCGAAGGCCAAAAACATCGGCGTTAAGAAATTCCGCCGCACCTGAATGTAAATGCTCCGCCGCCCGTCCCCGTCCAGCGGTCCCGATGGCGGCTTCCCGCGCCCGTCCTGATAAGCGCTGATGTGCGGCATCACGCTCGGCCCGTACAGCTTCCGGTTCAGCCGCCCCGACAGCTGCAGCATCGCATCCCGAATCGCCTCGGCCTCCAACCGCCGCACCGGCACCGTCCGCGCATAGGCCTC
>JAINDL010000050.1 GCA_019931245.1 Bryobacteraceae bacterium CoA2 C42 | reverse complement strand
TACGACCTGCTGATGGCGCATTTCGCGGTGCGAGGGTTGATGCAGGAAGCCGCGCTACAGGCCGAGGAGGATCCTGACCGTTTGTCCTTCCTTCATTCGGTACGCGTGGTCCAACGCCGCATGGCTCGCTCCGCCGCGATTCCCCCCTCGGCAGCGAAAAACGGTTCATGAGGCAGTCCTGGGAGAGATTCTTCAGGAACGATGTGTGTCCAGCCGCAACAGGCTCAACGCACGCGGCGTAAAACGCAAAATGAGCAACAAGCAGAGCGTGCACCTGTTCGGTACTTTAGTCGAATGTCGTATCGCTGTACACCATTCGGTCTATTCTCCGGTTGCTCAGTTGGTCGCGTAATCCAGGATAACCCTTGTCCGCCACCACCTCTAGCGGAACCTCCGCGCTCACCCGCTCGCCATCCGCCTCGTTCCTGACTGCCGCCGCCGTCTCCCTCATCGCCATCGTGTCGCCCTAGTCCGCACCCTGCAGCATCACCGCCACAATCGCGACGTCCTCGTCGCCCTGGCCCTGGCCAACGGGCAGGCCGTCGACCATCCCAAGGACTGCCTCTACCCCGGCCGCGGAAGCCCCGAAACCCGAACGACCAGCCGCCAGCCACACCCTTCGCCCCAGTCGCCACCGCCCGCCGTCCGGGAAGCCGGCTGCCTCCTCCGGCTGCAGCCCGCACCAAACCGCTCCCGGTCCTCCTGTTCCGCCGCCCATCAGCCGCCAAGCCCCACTCCCTCAACGCCAAGGGCCCCAGCCCACCGCCAGCACCCACCCTCCCCTGCGATACCATGAATCCGATGCTCTCCCGACGCGCTCTCCTCGCCGCCCTGCCGGCGCTGCCCGCCCTCGCCGCCCGCAAGCGTTCCGCCCTCCTCATCGATGGTCAGAACAACCACGCCTGGATCCAAACCACCCCCCTCCTCCAGCGCTACCTCGAACAGACCGGCCTGTTCACCGTCACCGTCTCCACCACCCCGCCCAAAGGCGGCGACATGGAAGCCTACCGCCCCAAATTCGCCGGCCACGACGTCGTCGTCCTCAACTACAACGGCGAAGACTGGTCTAAAACCACCGAAGCCGACTTCGTCCGCTACGTCCGCTCCGGCGGCGGCCTCGTCGTCGTCCACGCCGCCAATAACGCCTTCCCCACCTGGCCCGAATTCAACGAAATGATCGGCCTCGGCGGCTGGGGCAACCGCAACGAAAAGGACGGCCCCTACCTCCGCCTCCGCGAAGGCAAGTGGGTCCCCGATACCCAACCCGGCCGCGGCGGCAGCCACGGAGCCCAGCACCCCTACCTCATCACCCTCCGCGATCCCAACCACCCCATCACCAAGGGCCTCCCCGCCGAATGGCTCCACGCCAAAGACGAACTCTACGACCGTCTGCGCGGCCCGGCCAAAAACGTCCGCATCCTGGCCTCCGCCTTCTCCGACAAGTCCACCCGCGGCACCGGCGAACACGAGCCCCTCATCATGGTCCTCTCCTACGGCAAAGGGCGCATCTTCCACACCTGCCTCGGCCACGCCGTCGAAGCCATGCAATCGGTCGACTTCATCGTCACCTACCAGCGCGGCGCCGAATGGGCCGCCTCCGGCAAAGTCACCCAAATGCTCCCTGCCGACTTCCCCGGCAAGGATAAAGTCTCCTCCCGGCCCTGAACCCGGCTACTTCGTGTACACCGTCCGGCCGCCCACCACCGTCATCACCGGCTCAATCCGCCGGATCTCCGCCTCCGGACACCGCAAATAGTCCCGGTCGATCACCACGAAATCGGCCCACTTGCCCACCTCGAGCGACCCGAGTTCCTTCTCGGAAAAGTGCAGGTAAGCGCCCCCGTTCGTATACATCCGCAGCGCCTGCTCCCGCGTAATCTTCTCTTCCGGATAAATCTGCTTGCCCGCCCGCGTCTCCCGCGTGATCGCCATCCATAGGTTATAGAACGGGTTGAACGGGTTCACGCCCCGGTTCTTATCCTGCCCGATCATGTGGTCGCTCCCGCCCGCGATTACAATCCCGTTTTTGAGGTACGTCTGCAGCGGGAAGAAGTACCGCATGTTCTTGTACCCGAACACCTGCTCGAGCGCCGGCACGTCAAAATGCAGCCACCCGGCTTGCACATCCGCCAACACCCCCATCCGCTTCATCCGCGCCACCGCCGCCTCGCTCATGAAGCTCCCATGCATCACGTGCGACCGCGTCGGCCCAATCGGCCGCTCCTTATCGAGCGCCTCGAACGTATCGAGCAACACGTCAATCGCCGCCCCGCCCTGTGCATGGCTCGTCAACTGCCAGCCCTTGTTCCGCGCCGCCCGCATAATCTGCGTTAGCTTCGGCCCGTCCACGAACAGCGTCCCCCGCGCATCCGGATTCGTCTGCCCGTACAGCTGCCGCCCGTAGGCCCCGTACGGCATCCGCTGATAAGCCGTCCCCACGCTCTGCCCGCCGTCGAGCGTCACCTTAAAGGACCCAAACTTCAGCCACTCATCCCCCTGACCCGTCTTCCATCCGTTGCCCTCAATCTCGGCCACCACCTGCTCCACCGGCCGCATCGCGTTGATCCGCCACGTCAGCACCGTCCGCACCGGCAGCCGCCCCTGCGCCTTCAGCTTGGCGTAGAGATTGTAGTCCTCGAGCACCGCCGCCCGGTCCCCCACCGTCGTCAGGCCCGCCGCGGCATAGAGCTTCAGCATCGTCTCGAGCGCCTCGAGCTTCTCCGCCTCGCTGTAGTTAGCCCCCTGCGGCACCCGCTGCAGCAGCGAAGCCGCGTTGCGCAGAATCCCGTTCGGCTCCCCGTCCGCCCCCTTCACCACCTCGCCGCCCGGCGGATTCGGCGTCGCCGCCGTAATCCCGCTGATCCGCAGCGCCATCGTATTGGCGCCCCACACGTACGACCCGTCAAACGCCACCGGATGCTCCGGCGCCACGTCCAGGTCCTGCTTGGTCGGAAACCGCTGCTCGGCCAGCCGCGGTGGCAGCGTCCGCGGCACCACAATCCATTCGCCCTTCGGCGTTGTCTTGGCCTGCTCCCGGATATAGTTCTGGATGTCCGTAATGCTGTCGAGCGGCGGCAGCTTCCGCTTATACTCCGTCAATCCCGCCCCGAGCGCGTGCACGTGCGCGTCAATTAGACCCGGCAGCACCATCTTCCCGCCCAGGTCGATCAGCTTCGTATCCGGACCCCTCCGCCGCAGCACCGCCGCGCTCGTACCCGTTGCGACAATCCGGCCCTTCTCCACCGCCATCGCCTCGACTATCGTGAACCGCGCATCGGCCGTCACGATCCGACCGTTGTGCACAATCATCTCCGGCGCCGCCACCAGCGCCGCCGCGGCGCCCAGAACTAATCCAATAACTCGCATAGGTCGTTGATCCAGAAGTCCGGCTCCATCTCCCGCGGATTGCCGTAGCCATAGCTTACCGCGCAAACCGTCACGCCCGCCGCCCGCGCCGCCGCGATATCCGCCGGCGCATCCCCAATCATCAGCGCCTCCCGCGGGTCCACGCCCAAAGCGCGCAGCGAACGCTGAATCACCTCAGGCGATGGCTTGGCCGGAAACCCGTCCGTCCCCTGCACGTGGTCAAAGTAAGGCAGCAACCCGAACTTCTCAAGCACCACCCGCGTCGTCGGCGTCCCCTTCGTCGTCGCCGTCGCCTTCATCCCGCCCAACGCCCGCACCGCCTCCGCTACGCCCGGAAACAGCTTCGTCGCGTTATGCTCCCGCGCCCAGTAGATCTCCCGGTACTCGGCAATCAGCCGCTCCATAGCCTCCGCCGGGAGCCCGGGCACGACATCGCCAAACAGGTCCGTCAGGTGCCGCCCAATGTAACTCCGCACCAAGGCAAAGGGCTGCGGAGGATATCCGTTCCGGTCGAGCACCGCCCCGACCGCGCCACAGATATCCTCCGCCGAATCCGTCAACGTGCCATCCACGTCGAACAGGTAAAGCCGGTAGGACCGCGCCATTTACGCTGGCGAAGGACCATCCGCCAGCGGCGGAATCCGCAGGCCGCCCAGACCGCTCGGCGGCGCCACTTTGTTGTCCTCGTCACTCCGCGGCTTCACCGTCCCGCGAAACGCCGCCAGCGACTCGCCCCGGATCAACTGCTCCACCTCGGAGCCGTCAAGCACCTCGCGCTCCAGCAGCGCCTCGGCAATCCGCACCATCGCATCCCGGTAGTCTTCAATGTACTTCCGCGCCCGGCTGTAGCCGTTGTCCACCAGCTTCCGCACCTGCGCGTCAATCGCGATCGCCGTCGTCTCGGAGTAGTCCCGGTGCTGCGAAATCTCGCGGCCCAGGAAGATCTGCTCCTCTTTCTTACCGAAGCTCATCGGCCCGAGTTCGCTCATACCCCACTCGCAGACCATCTTCCGCGCCATGTCCGTCGCGCGCTCAATATCGTTACCCGCGCCCGTCGTCATCTGCTTCATGAAGATCTCTTCCGCAATCCGCCCACCCATCAGGATGGCCAACTGCGCCTCGAGATAGTCTTTGTTGTAGGAGTGCTTGTCGTCCAGCGGCAGCTGCATCGTCAAGCCCAGAGCCATCCCGCGCGGGATGATCGTCACCTTGTGCAGCGGATCGGCGTCCGGAATCAGCACCGCCACCAGTGCATGACCCGCCTCGTGGTAAGCCGTGTTCTTCTTCTCTTCATCCGAGAGCATCATCGACTTCCGCTCGGCGCCCATGATCACCCGGTCCTTGGCAAGCTCAAAATCCAACTGCGTCACCACCTTCCGGTTCTGCCGCGCCGCCACGAGCGCCGCCTCATTCACCAGGTTGGAAAGATCCGCGCCCGCAAATCCCGGTGTCCCGCGCGCTAGCACCATCAGGTCCACATCATCACCCAGCGGGACTTTCTTGGTGTGCACCCGCAGAATCTGCTCCCGACCCTTCACATCCGGCCGGCCCACCACCACGCGGCGGTCAAACCGACCCGGCCGCAGCAGCGCCGGATCAAGAACGTCTGGCCGATTGGTCGCCGCGACGAGAATCACCCCTTCGTTGGACTCAAAACCGTCCATCTCCACAAGCAACTGGTTCAGCGTCTGCTCCCGCTCGTCGTGACCCCCGCCCAATCCCGCTCCGCGGTGCCGACCAACGGCGTCAATCTCATCGATGAAGATGATGCAAGGGGCATTCTTCTTACCCTGCTCAAACAGATCGCGCACGCGGCTTGCGCCCACACCCACAAACATCTCCACAAAGTCCGAACCCGAAATCGAGAAAAACGGAACGTTCGCCTCGCCGGCAATCGCCCGCGCCAGCAGCGTCTTGCCCGTTCCCGGCGGCCCGACCAGCAGCACGCCTTTCGGAATCCGACCGCCCAGCTTCTGGAACTTTTGCGGCTCCCGCAAAAACTCAATGATCTCGCCAAGCTCCTCTTTCGCCTCTTCGACGCCGGCCACGTCTTTAAACGTCACCTTCTTCTGTTGAGAAGAGTGTAGCCGCGCCCGGCTCTTGCCAAAGCTAAGTGCCTTGTTGCCCCCGCTCTGCATCTGCCGCATCATGAAGATCCACAGCGCCAGCAGCAGCACAAACGGAATCGCGTTCACCAGCAGCGACACCAGCGTACCGTTGGTCGACTCCTGCATTTCGATCGCGACGTTCTTCGCCGTCAGAATCTCATACACTTTCGGATAATTCGCCGGAATCAGAGTCCGCAACGGGCCCTGCGAATCGTCCACAAACTGACCACGCACTTCCGTGCCGCTGATCTTCACTGACTTCACCCGCCCCGCCTCCACCTCGGAGAGGAACTGGGAAAACGCCAGATTCACTTCCGGCTTGCCTTTCCCCCGGCCTACCACCGTGTACAAAATCACGGCTAGGCAGATGATAACAACCCAGAAGATCAGCTTATTTACGTTAGATGTCATTGCTTCCTCAATATACAGGACGTCGAGGATGAAGGGATCGATTCATCGAGTCCGGAAATCCGCGCTACAAATCGCAAAATGTTCCTTGTGTCACCAGTGGGCAGAAACCTTACATCGACGCCAAACCGGTGCGACCAAACGACACTCACTCCATCGGTAACAATCGGCCAATTCTCTCTTTCCCATAAGGGTATGCGAGCGACTTGAAACAATCTCTTCAAAAGAATCGGCTCACTACGCCCTGCCGGTTGAAAACGATCTCCGGGCTGCCACGTGCGCACACGCAACTCTCCCTGTAACCGTTCCTGGTCAAGCTCTAAAACAATCTCTTCAGTATATCGGGAATCCATCGCCCCTGGACACGCCATCCGAATCTCCCCAAACGACCGCGTTGCCACCACCCCCGGCAGCGTCACCGCTCCCTCGCCCCGGCTATCCATCACCAGTCGCTCCAACTGCCCGATGTGCCGCTCCTCAACCCGATGCAGGTCGCCCTTGGCGGCGGCGACCCAATCCCGCAAAACCCGCCGCCGCAGCGCCGGGTGCATCTCCCGCAGCGCCCCCACCTCCCGTACCGCTCCCGCCGCTGGCATCTGCGCCCGCCAGTAGATCTCCTCAACAGCCGCTATCCCTGCTAGCCGGGCCAAATGACTCTCCACCGCTGGCGACAGCGCCCGCAGCAGCGGCAGCACCTCCCGCCGCACCCGGTTGCGCAGAAACCGCGGGTCCTCGTTCGAAGCATCCTCGCGCCACGCCATCCCCTGCCCGGCCAGATACTCCCGCACCGCCTCCCGCGATACCCCCAGCAGCGGCCGGATCAACCCGGACCTCGTCCGCTCCAGCACCCCCCGCAAACCTGTCGGCCCCGTGCCGCGCAGCAGCCGCAGCAACACCGTCTCGGCCTGATCGGAAGCCGTATGCCCCGTCGCCACCCAATCGACGAGTCCGGTACCCCGCCACTCGGCAAACCACCGGAGCCGAGTCCGGCGGCAAAACTGCTCCAGATTCCCCTCCACCGGTCCGCCGCGCGCCACCGCGCACGGCAACTCCCCGGCCAATCGACGGACAAAGGCTTCGTCCTCCTCCGAGGCAGACCCGCGCAGCCCATGGTTCACATGGAGCACCACCAGGCGCCCCCGGTGCACCGCCCGCAGGGCGTGGAGCAGAAAAACGCTGTCGGCGCCGCCCGAAACCGCTACCCCCAGCGTCGCGCCGGAAACTCCCAGCCGGTCCAGCGCCGCTGCCACCGCGTCCAGCACGTTAGTCGCTGACGGTCATCGTCGGTGCCTTGCCGGCCCCGCGGGCCGCCAACCGCTCCACCACCCGTTCGGCCAGTTCGACGAACGGAGCACCCTTGCCCGCCGGGTCCAGCGCCGCCGGCCGCCCGCTGTCGCCGCCCACGCGCACCGCCGGGTCCAGCGGCAGCGAGCCCAGAAACGGCACGCTCATCGCGTTCGCCGTCCGCTCGCCGCCCCCGTGCCCAAACACGTCAATCCGCTCACCCGAACCCGGCGCAATCAGATAGCTCATGTTCTCGACGAGACCCAGCACCGGCACCCGCACATTCTGGAACATCAGCACGGCCTTCCGGGCGTCTTCGAGCGAAACCTCCGAAGGCGTCGTCACCACCACCGCGCCGCTCACCGTCGTCGTCTGCATCAGCGAAAGCTGCACATCGCCCGTTCCCGGCGGCAAATCAATCAGCAGATAGTCGAGTGTCCCCCAGTCCACCCCGCGCAGAAACTGCTGAATCACCGAGTGCAGCATTGGTCCGCGCCACACGAGCGGCTTGTCGCCGGGGCTCAAAAACCCCATCGAGATCAGCTTCACCTCGTGCTGCACCAGCGGCTGAATCCTCTCGCCGATGGCATGGGGAGCCTCCCGGATGCCCATCATCAAGGGTACGTTCGGTCCGTACACATCCGCGTCGATCAGGCCCACCCGATACCCCAATCCAGCCAGCGCAATCGCCAGATTCACCGATACCGTCGTCTTGCCGACCCCGCCTTTCCCCGAACCAACGGCGATGATCTGCCGCACGCCGTCAATCGCCGTCGTCTTTAATTCTGTCTGTTGAGGACCCATTGCTTCTTCCATCCTACCAATCGCGGATGGTGCCCCACCTCGACTATCGCCGGGTCACCCCATCCCAATGCGCCGCCGCCCGCTCCCGCAGCGCCGCCCGGTCCCGATCAAGCACATACCGGCCCGTCACCAGCCCGTCGATCACGCGGTCCACCTTGCTCAAGTACTCGTCCCTGCTGGCGTAGCGTTCCTCGATCGAGGGCCGCGGATCCTTACTCGCCTCCCGCTCCGCCTTCGTCCGCGCGAATGGGTGAAAGCCGCCGGTCATGCTCTGCATCTCCGCCGGCGCCCCCGTCGCCGGGTCGCGCAGGTTCCAGCCCGTAAACGTCCCGAGCGGCACCGCTACATCGGGTAGACGCAAGCCCGCCACCTCGTTCCCATCCGCGTCCACGGCGGGCACCAGCGTGGGAAACGGCTTGCCGACCTTCGGAGGATCGAAGGCAATCACCCCATCGGACTTGAAATCGGGACCGTAATCCACCCGCCAGGCCTGATGCGGCGCCCGCGGTAACCGCACCCCGGGAATCTTCGGAAACTGCAGCGCCGCCGGCGCCACCAACTGCTGCTGATCGATCCGCGGGTAGCGCGAAGCCGGCGGGGCCTCCTTGGCCACCACCCATCGCGTCAGCGCCCCCAACAACCCGCGCATCAGAAACCGGTAGTCGTTCGGGTTGGCGCGATAGGCCGTCTCCGCCGTCTTCGCCGCCGGCCACCGGCCGGGTCCGTGCTGGGTGCCCGTCAGGAAATAAACCCGCGAACCGCCCGCCAGGCCGTCGTCCTTCTTCCCGTCCAGCGAGGTATGGATCAGCGAAGCCGCCCGCCCCCAGTACTCGTAGGAACCATTGGTGTAGAAGATCAGCGGCGCCACCTGCTCATCCACCGCCCGCGTCAACAACCCGTCGTCGTCTCTCGTCTCCGGATCCAGCATGCGCAGGTCCGCGAACGGAAACAGGTCGGACGGGTAGAAGGTGTTCGTCATGCGATGGCCATCGCGCGAAGGCTGCGCGAAGCGGTGGTTGAAGCTGCCCCGCCCGGCGCCGGCCACGTGCGCCCACACCCCGTCAAACACGCGGCGGCCACTCTCATCCCGGTTGAACCCCATGTAGAGAAAGGTCCGTAGAAACCGCCCGCTTTGCGAGGTGCCGAAGCCGATGGCGTTCTTGAGGTACCTTCCCTGGTCGCCCAGCAGAATCGTGCTATCCGGTTTGCCCTTCAGGAAAGAAATCAGATCCCGCGTCGCCGCCATGCCGAGGCCGACGATGGCCGGATCCTTCGCCCGGTAGATCACCTCGTAGAGCTTACCGGGCTGAAAACCACCCGTCAGCCCAACCCGCGTTTCGTCCACAAAACGCCACTGCGTCCGCGGTATCACCCGCCGCGGACCTTCGGGCGCATCGCGCACGGTCATCTGCGTCGCCGGGTCCTCCGGATTCGCAACCGGATAGGCCTGCATCGTGCGATCGCCCAGCGAATAGACATCCACCTTTGCCACCGGCACATATTCGCTCCGCACCAGGCCGGTTGCACCCTTCGCGCGCGGCACTTCAATCCGCAACAGGCTCCCCGCCTGGGGCAGGTCGAACTGCCAGCCGAGCCAGACCAGCGTGTAGCCCTGCTCAAGCAGATACTCGTCGCCCTGCTCGAACATATTGCGCATGCCTTTGCCGCCGCGGTTGGAAACCTCGTAGAGAATCGTCCCGTTGCCTTTGGACGGATCGCGCGGCTTCAGCACCTCGAGGTCAGAGACAAACTCCACCAGGCCCGCCTCGTTGCGCGGCGCCATCGCGATGTCGCGGATGATCTGATTGGCCGGCAGCTTGGGGTCGATGGCGAAATGGGCCTTGGCGGTGATGTGCTCGTAGTTGCGCGGCGCGTCGGTGCGCTCCACAACGTAGATCTTCTTGACGGCCGCCGGCAGAAGTACGGCGCCGGCGATGAGCCACACAGAGACACGAAAAAGCATGGAAATCATTACAACACGCCGGGCCGCTACGCCAGAGCAAAGTTCGCTTTCGGTCGCAGATCAAACCCCGCCGTGTGCCCGGCCAGCAGCCGCGGATACGCCGCCGCCGCAATCATCGCCGCGTTATCCGTAGACAACTTGGGCGTCGGAAACGAGATGGCATAGGGCAGCCGCCGCGCCGCCGCCCGGAGCCCCGCGTTGCAGGCAACGCCCCCGGAGATGATCACGTTGGTCAGGTCCAGATCCTCGGCAAACACGCGCACCCGCGAGAGCAACTCGTCAATCACCGTGGCCTGAAACGAAGCGATGAGATCGAGGGTCGGCGGCGGCGTCGCGGCCAGCCAATCCTCGAACGACGGCCGCACCAGCGCGCGGCGGGCGGCAATCTCGGCCCGGATATCCCGCGCTTCGGTCCACCGCAGCACGGCGGTCTTGATGCCGGAAAAACTCAGGTCCAGCGAATGGTCGCTCATCTTGGCCCGTGTAAACTTTACCGCTTTCGGGTTGCCGTAGGGCGCCAACCGGTCGAGAATCGGTCCGCCCGGATAGGCGTAGCCGAGCAACTTGGCCACCTTGTCGTAGGCTTCGCCCGCCGCGTCATCCCGGGTGCGGCACAGCAGTTCGTAGCGGAAGTTCGACTCACAGCGGTAGTAGTGCGTATGGCCGCCGCTCACAATCAGCGCCTGCGCCGGCAACTCCGTTTGCGGGTGCTCGAGCAGCACGGCGTGGATGTGGCCTTCGAGATGATTCACCGGCACGAGCGCCAGCCCGCGCACCAGCGCAAAGGCCTTCGCAAAGGTGATGCCGACCAGCAGCGACCCCACCAGTCCCGGCCCCTGCGTCACCGCCACCGCGTCAATCGGCACCGCCGCCCGCGCTATCGCCTCCTCCACAACCGGCACAATCGCCCGCAGGTGCTCGCGCGAGGCCAACTCAGGCACCACCCCGCCATAGCGCTCATGCGTCTCCACCTGCGATGCCACCACCGACGACAAAACCTGGCGCCCGTCGCTCACCACCGCGGCAGCGGTTTCATCACACGACGATTCCAGACCTAAAATATTCATTTGGACCTATCTACCTTCCATTATGATTTGCCTGAAGAGCTGATCGCCCAGGCGCCGCTCGCCGAACGGGATGGCTCCCGCATGCTCGTGATCGACCGGCAGTCCGGAACCTGGGCCGACCGCACCTTCCGTGACCTGCCCGGCTACCTCCAACCCACCGACTGTCTCGTGCTCAACGAGTCGAAGGTCTTCCCTTCCCGCCTGCTCGGCCACCGTCCAGGCCGCACCGGCCGCATCGAGGTCTTTCTCGTCGAACCGGTCTCGGCCGACGAACGCCGCTGGCGGGCCCTCGTGCGGCCCGGCCGCAAACTCCCCGCCGGCGAGCGCATTCTCTTCGGGCCGGACTTCGCCGCCACCGTGCTCGATCGCGAAGAGCACGGCCAGCGCATTCTCGAACTCCATGCGCCCGACGTGTGGGAGGCGATCTTCGCCCATGGCCACGTTCCCCTGCCACCCTACATCGGCCGGGCCGACGAGGCCGAAGATCGCGACCGCTACCAGACCGTCTACGCCCGCGAACGCGGCAGCGTCGCCGCGCCCACCGCCGGACTCCACTTCACACCCCGCGTGCTGGCCGAAATCACTGCCCCCGTAGCGCGCGTCACGCTCCACGTCGGCCTCGGAACCTTCCAGCCACTGCACTCGACCACCGTCGAAGAGAACCACCTGCACAAGGAGCGTTTCTACGTCAGCGACGAGGCCCGTGCCTCGATCAACGCCGCCCGGCGCGTCGTTGCCGCCGGCACCACCTCCGTGCGCACCCTCGAATCCATGGATGAAAAGCAGGGCGAAACCGACATCTTCATCTACCCCGGCTACACCTTTAAACGCGTCGGGGCGATGCTCACCAACCTCCATCTCCCGCAGTCGAGCCTGCTGCTGCTGGTCTGCGCCTTCGGCGGCACCGAACTCATGCTCGCCGCCTACCGCCACGCCGTCCGCGAGCGCTACCGCTTCTTCAGCTACGGCGATTGTATGTTGATCCTATGATCTCCTGGCTATTCTCCCGCCCCTTACCCGAAGGCTCCCCGGCCCCCGACTTCACGCTCAAAACCGCGGAGGGCGAAACGGTCACTCTCTCTGCCCTGCGCGGGCGCGAGGTCCTGCTCGTTTGGTATCCCGGCGACGATACGACCGTCTGCACGAAGCAACTCTGTGAAATTCGCGACTCCTGGGCCGCCTTTGCCGGCATGGCCGTCTTCGGCGTGAATCCGCAGAGAGCAGCCAGTCACGAAAAATTCGCCGCCAAGTACCGCCTTCCCTTCCCACTGCTCGTGGACCCGGGGCAGCAGGTCGGAAAGCTTTATCACACGCACGGGCTGATCGCCAAACGCACGGTTTATCTCATCGGCGCCGATGGCCGCATCCGGTTTGCCAAACGCGGCAAACCCTCGATCGCCGAGATCCTCACCCGCCGGCAGAGCGGCCACGAACCGTAGTCCTTGGCCGCTGCCGCGCGGAATTCGGGGGAGATGGGGAATCGAATCTTTGAGATCGGCGCGGACAACCGAAGCCGGATTGTCCAACTTGGCAAACCATCCCTCGCCAAGACTCTCACCCGCCGGCAGGGCGGCCACGGAGCGTAAACCTTGGCCGCCACTTGGCGGGGCTCGGGGGAGATGGGGAGATCGACACTGCGTCGGGACGCACCCCTCCCCGGCGGTCTGGCGCGCTCCTGGCGCCGGCCAAACCGCGGGGGACGGGTCCTCACCCGCGGGAACACGCGGCTACGGGGGTTAGGCCGTAGCGGCCACCCCGCGGGGCTCGGGGGAGAGGGGGGGAGCCTGCGGACCGAAGCGCACGCTGACCAGCTGCGAAACGCCCGGTTCCTGCATCGTGACGCCATAGAGCGCCTGCGCCGCTTCCATGGTGCGTTTGTGGTGGGTGATGACGACGAACTGGGTCTCGAGCGACATCTCCTTGATCAGTCGCGCCAGACGAACCGTGTTCGACTCATCAAGCGGCGCGTCCACCTCGTCAAGCACGCAGAACGGACTCGGCTGGTACTTGAAGATCGCCATCAACAGCGCCATCGCCGTCAGCGACTTCTCCCCACCCGACAGCAGCAGAACGTTCTGCAGCCGCTTGCCGGGAGGCGAGGCGATGATCTCGATGCCGCTATCGCCGATGTTCGATTCGTCGGTCAGCCGCATCTCGGCCGCCCCACCGCCGAACAGCGTCGTGAACATCTCCTTGAAGTTGGCGTTGACGGCGTGGAAAGCCTCCGCGAAGCGCTTGCGCGACTCGACGTCGATATCCTGAATCGCCTTCTCGGTGTCGCGGATGGAATCGAGCAGATCCTGCCGCTGTTCGTTGAGGAAGTTATAGCGAGTCTCGGCCTCGCGATGCTCCTCGAGCGCCTGCGGGTTTACCGGGCCGAGCGATTCGATGCGCTTGCGCACCTCCTGGTATTTGGCCTCGATCTCGGCCAGAGCAACCTCGTCCAGCTCCGGGTCGTCCGCCTTGGCGAGCTCGGCCAGGGGCAGGCCAAGTTCATGCTGGCTCGTCTCTTCAAGATGCTTCAGGTCCGAATGCAGACGAACGAGTTCAATCTCCACCTGCGTGCGGCGCTCCTGCGCCACCTGCGCGCTCGAGCGCAGTGCCTTCAGACTTTCATCGAGCCCGGTCAGCTGGGCGCGCATCTCGTGGTCCTTGGCCGACTGCACGCGAACCTTGCCATCGAGCACCGCAATCTCTTCGGCCGAACGGGCCACCAGCGCGTCCAGCTCCATGTTGTCGTTCAGCAGACGCGCCCGGTGGAGGCTGAGCCGCTCCATCTCGCCGGCAATCTCCTGCCGGCGGCGCGTCAACTCCTGAATCTGCGCTTCGAGGCGATGCTGCGCGTTGGCTTCGGCCCGGCGGCGCTCATCAAACGACGTCAGCTCGATCCGCACGTGCGAGTGGTCTTCGGTCGCCTTCTGCACCGACTCGCGCAGATACTCCAGCTGATTACGACCCTCTTCGAGCTTGGACTCCTGCTCCCGCCGGGCGGTTTCTTTGGTCTCAAGCAGCGTCTGCCGCTCCTCCCGCTGCGTCGCCGCGCGTTCGAGATCCCGGCCCAGGCGCTCCAGCTCCATCTTCGACGCCGACAGGCGCTGGTTGGAACGCGTCGTCTCCTCGCCCAGCTTCCGCATCTCGTGGTCGAGGGCGAGCGCCTCGCGCTCCTCCTTCTGCTGCTTCTGCCGGAGCATCTCCTGCTCTTCGTGCAAAGCGGCTATCTGCCGTTCAAGCTCTTCGATCTGGCCGGCGGCACCTTCAAACTGCCGCTGGCGCTGCGTGACCAGCCCGGTCAGCTCGCGCAGTTCGCGCTTGAGGGCCAGCGGGCCGGAGCCGGTCTTGCGGCCGCCGGAGACGGCATGGCCGTGGTAGCAGACCCCATCGGGTAGCAGAAAGAACACGTCCGGGTACTGCAGCGCCAGCCGCTGCGCGGCGGCGCGGTCCTGTACGAGATAACACCGGGCCAAACGGGGCAAAAGTTCTGCGGGAGCCTTGGTGAGCCCGTTGGTCAGGTTGAGCATCTCGCTCAGGCGGCCGACAATCCCGGTTTCCGGGCCAATGGCCGGCTCCACCGGCGGCCCGCTGGCGTATCGGTCGTTCTCCTCGGGATGAACCAGAAAGGTCGCCCGGCCGTCGAAATCGCTCCGCATGAAGTCGATGCCCTGCTCGGCCTGCTGCCAGTTCTTGACCACCACGTACTCGAGCTCGTCGTGGAGGAACTCTTCGGTGGCCTTCTCAAACGCCGGCTGCACGTCGACGAAATCAGCCAGCACCCCGGCCGGCTTCAGATCCTGCGTCTTGCCGCGTTCGATGGCGGTGAACAGCGCCTTTACGGACTCGGTCGTGTAGGCGCGGTGCGAGAGGATCTCCTGCAGCGAATCGCGGCGGGCCTTCAAACGGCTGAGTTCCGCGCGGACCTGCTCCAACTGACGGCGGGTTTCGGCGATCTGCCCTTTGCGGGCGGCCAGTTCTTCGTCAACGCGCTTGCGCTGGTCGGTGATCGATTCGATCTCGGTCTGGCGGTTGGCGAGTCGCCGGGTGAGGTCCTCTTTCGCTTGGGCGATACGGGCCAGATCGGTCTGCGCGGCCTCGGCCTCCCGGGTGGCGCGGGCGCGGTCACGCTCGTTCGAAGCCAGATACTCCTCCACCTGCGCCAGCTGATTCCGCAGGCTGGAGCTTTCTCCTAGCAGCCGGAGCACCTGCTGCCGCGCCGCCTCCATCCCCTGTTCGCGCGCCCGCAGCTGCCCTTGCAACTGGTCGCGCTCCTCGTTCCGCAGCCGGAGCCGCTCCCGCGCATCATTCACCTGGCGTTCGAGTTCTTCGAGCTTCTGCCGGTGCGACTCCACCTCTGTCGTCAGACCGGTCAGCCGCTGCTCGACTGCCTCAGCCTCGGCCTCTCCCTGGTTCAGCCGCTGCTCCATACCGGCAATCTGCTGCGACTGCGACGTCAGCCGCCCGCGGGCCCGTTCGGCTTCGAGATTCCGGTCGGCCAGCTCCTGGCGCTGGGCCGTCAACTGCTCTTCGAGCGCGTAGCAGGACTGCTGCAGTTCGCCGTGCTGGGTCTCTTTCTCCTGCAGGTCCTTATGCAATTGCTCGTAGTGAGCGGTGGCTTGGCTCAGTTCGGCGGCGGCTTTGGCCGCCTCGGCTTCGATCCGTCGGCCTTTACCGGCCAGGGAGAGACGCAGGTTGCCGACGAGTTCTTCACGCAGCTCCTCGTAGCGTTTGGCCTTCACGGCCTGCCGCTTGAGCGAGTTCACCTGACGGCCTACCTCTTCGAGAATGTCAAAGACGCGGGTGAGATTCTGCTTGGCGCCTTCGAGCTTGGCTTCCGCGAGCCGGCGCTTGGTCTTGAACTTCGTGATCCCGGCGGCCTCTTCGATAACGGCGCGGCGGTCGGCCGGGCGGCTCGACAGAATCTGCCCGATGCGGCCCTGCTCAATAATGGCGTAAGACTCCGGACCAAGGCCGGTTCCCATGAAAATGTCCTGAATATCCCGCAGACGGGCCGATTTCCCGTCAATCAGGTACTCGCTGTCGCCGGAGCGGAACAAACGGCGGGTAATGGTCAACTCCCGGCGCTTTTCGCCGGTGGACACCACCGCGTCCACCGCCGGCAGAACCACTTCGCCGGCCGAAGGATCGAACAGCGTCAGAGTGACGCTGGCCATTCCCATGGGCTTGCGGTCCCGGGTCCCGGCAAAAATCACGTCTTCCATGCGAGCGCCGCGCAGACTCTTGGCGGACTGCTCCCCGAGCACCCAATTGATGGCGTCGCTCAGGTTCGATTTTCCACATCCGTTGGGACCCACAACTGCGGCTATGCCGGAGCCGTTGAACCGCATTTCCGTCTTGTCAGCAAAAGATTTGAAGCCTTGCAGCTCGACGCGTTTCAGTTTTAACAACGGAGTCACCCCTACCAGAAATAAAATTCACCACGATAGTCGTATCGCGGCGCTCGGGGGGGATACCAGTAGAGTACAGGGGTAGAAACCAGAATGCAAGCACAATCGCCACAGCCGGCTGGGGTGGGATGGAAAACTTGTCTATATCTTGTGGCGCAGTCGCGCGAAAGCCACCGCCCAGGAGACGTGGTGATACCCTCGTGGGGTATGCACACCCTAATCCTCGCCGGTCTGTTCGCCGCCGCCGCGGCGGCGCAGGACCTCGTCCTGATTCCCGTACGTCCTGGCACGCAGCCTTTCCTGCTCGGGAAGACAGAGGTCACCCAGGAGAGCTACCAGGCGATCACCGGGCAGAACCCTTCAGTTTACCCGGGGCCCACCCGACCCGTCGAAAACGTCTCCTGGTGGGACGCGGTGCGCTACTGCAACCGGCGGAGCCAGCAGGAGGGACTCAGCCCGGTCTATGATCCGGCAACGGGGCAGGCCAACCCGATGGCCAACGGCTATCGTCTGCCGACCGAGGCCGAATGGAGCGCCGCCGCGGGTACCGAACCGTCCCCCGGCCGCCTGGCCGCCGCCGATACCAAGAGTGTCGAACGCCTGCGCGAACCGCTGGCCAAGGGCACGGCGCCGGTCGCCTCCTACGCCGCCAACCGGCTAGGGATGCACGACCTGGTCGGCAACGTCTGGGAGTGGTGCCAGAACTGGTTCGACCCGGCGGCGCCGGACGCCAACCCCAGTCAGGGCGTGGAGCGGGCGCTGCGCGGAGGCAGTTTTCTGACACCGGCCTCCGGCTGGACCAAGGGCTTCCGCTCGTCGTTCCCGCCGGACCGCCGCAGCCGGTACACCGGCTTCCGCGTCGCCCGGAACGCGCCGGCGGCGCGGCCGGCGGTGCTGCGGTCGGCGGCGGGTCTGCGCGAGAAGTGGCTGCAGGCGCTGGGCCAACCGGCCGGCCCCGCGCCCACGCCGCGCTTCGAGCGCGTCGAGGCCTACCCGGGCGTCGAACTGGGCTACCTCCGCGTTGAATCCGATTACGCCGAAAAGATTCTGATCCTGCGCCCCGCCGACGCGGGGGCGCGCCCGCTGCCCGTCGTCATCGTGCCGTTCTACGACGTGGACGCCCCGGCGGGCCGCAACCTGGGCGGCCGCAACTTCGCCCCGCCCGGGGTGCGCAATTTCGCCCAGCACGCCGTCGATCGCGGCTACATGGCCGTGGCCATCCGCTGGTTCGGCGAGAGCTACGGGGAAAGCTACACTGAGGCGGTGGCCAACCTGGCGCTGCGCCATCCCGGCGTGACCGGGTTGGGCAAGTGGGTCTGGGACGCGCAGCGGCTGGTGGACTACCTCCACACCCGGCCGGATGTGGACCGCGGCCGGGTGGCCATGATCGGGCACTCGCTCGGCGGGAAGATGACGCTATACGCAGCAGCGCTCGACCCCCGAATTCACGTGGCCGTGGCTTCCGAGCCGGGCATCGGCTTTGCCTTTTCCAACTACGAGGACTTCTGGTACTGGGGCGAGAAGATCCGCCAGCTGCCGCCCGGAACCGACCAGCACGAGTTGCTTGGCCTGCTGGCGCCGCGGCCGTTTTTCCTCATCGCCGGCGATTCGGCCGACAACGACCAGGCGCTCGATTTCCTGGCCGCGGCGCGGCCTTTGTACCCGGAGCCGGAGCGGCTCGGATTCTACAACCACCGCACCGGACACTCGCCCACCGCCGAAGCCGTCGGCCGCGCGATGGACTGGATTACGCGCTGGTTCGGCGCAGCGGCAGGAGCCGCCAGTAAGTAAGCGACCGCCACACCCATTCGGCCGGCCCGTAACGGAAATACCGGAGCCACAGCGGCGACCACGTCAGATTGATCACCCACATCCCCAGCACCACCCGGTAGAGTTCGGCCCGCTCCCAGCGGGCAAACTGCCCCAGTCCGATACCGTCGAAAAACAGCGTCATCAGCAGCGAGGTGAGCAGATAGTTCGACAGCGCCATGCGGCCCACGTTGGCCAGCGGCTGCACGAACCAGCGGACGTTAGCCTGGACAAGAAGCATGACGATGCCAATGTAGCCGGCGGCCACCAGCAAGCGTCCCGGGTCCTGCGTCGAGGCAATGTAGGCAAAGTACGCCGGGATGCCGAATTCGGCGGCGTGCCACTGCGCCGCCGCCCAGTAGTTCAGCGGCAGACCCAGCGCAAAACCCGCCACCGCCATCACCGCGTAAAACCGGGCGCTGCGCGAAGCATCAAAGAGGCCGGCCCGGGCCAGCCCGAGGCCCAGCACGAACATCCCAAGCACGTCGAGAAAAATGTACTGGAAAAACAGCGGCCCCTCGAACTCGTAGGCGTCGCGGCTGCGCATCGCAAGCGACGCCAGATAGCCCGCGCGGTGCGTCCGGATCTGCTCCTCCACCACCTGCGGCGAAGGAGCAAAAAGTCGCTCAATCTGCGCCCACTCTTCACCGCCCCGCTGCTGCATGTCGCGCATCATCGAGGAACCGCCGAAATTCCACAGCGAGTGCAGCACCAGAATCGCCGCCCCGGTCCAGATCAGTTTCCGCGCCGGCCACTGGCGGAAGAAATAGAGCAGCAGACCGATGACGCCGTAAGGATAGAGAATATCGCCCGACCAGAGCAGGTGCGCGTGGAGCAGCCCGAACACGATCAGCCACAGGGTGCGCCGGTAGTAGAGCTTGGCGCGGTCGGCCTCCGGCAGGCCCGCGAGAAACGCGTCGAAACTGGCGGCGAACAGCATCGAGAAGATCGCCCGCATCTTGCCGTCCCAGAAGATCGTGGCGAGGTACCAGACGGTGAGGTTGGCGCCGGTCGCACCGCCGGCAACCGTGGGATTCAGGTAGGCGGCAAAGGGCAGTCCGAACGAGACGATATTCAGCAGCAGGATGCCGAGCAGAGCGAAGCCGCGGAGGACATCAAGCGAGACAATGCGGGCCATGGCCGTTAACAATACCGCTCCCGGCCCCTCTACTTCTTGTTCTTGGGAGCCCGCCGGTTTTCGGGTGTCGCCGGAATCCGGCTGATCAACCGGTTCGGCTTCCCCTTCGCCTTGCGGAGTTCGAAGGCGTCATACAGGACCCCGCGCGCCGTGCGGGCCTGATAGTTCAGCACGTCGCCGTCGATGCGGATCACCTGGAAGAGCTGCGTATCTTCGGCGGCGCGCGCCATCCAGGCCTGTTTTTCGAGCTCGTACATCTTCGGGCCCGAAACGGAGACCACGTAGATGGTGCCGCCCTTCTGCGTCGAAAGGCCCGTCTGCAGGTTGCTGCGGCCGTAGGTGTGGTCGTGGCCGGTCAGCACGAGGTCCACTTTGTGCTTGTCGATGATGGGCTGCCAGGCCTCGCGCAGCGCCTTGTTATCGCGCCCTTTGGCGGTGGACAGGACCGGGTGATGGAAGGTGAGCACGGTCCACCGGCACGGGTTGTTGGCGAGCAGTTGATCGAGCCAGGCGGCCTGCTCGGCGTGCTTCCCGTTCGAGTCGAGCGAGACGATGCGGACGCCCTGGATGTCGAGAAAGTAGTTGGTTTCGGGCAGCGTGGGGATCCCATTGGCCGGCAGGGTGAACTGCGGGCGCCAGTGGCTGTTAAGCACGCGGCCGCCGTATTCGTGATTGCCCGGGGTGGGCACGGAAGGAATGGAGCGGTTGATCCAGCCCGCCCCGTTGTGCCACTCGCCCCACTGGTCGTCGCGATTGGGGTTGTTGATCAGATCCCCGGCGTGAAGGATAAAGCGGGCTCTGGGCGCCTCGGCGTATCCGGCGCGGATCACGCGGGACCAGAGCGAGTAGAGGTCGTTCTGCGCGTCGCCGAGGTAGATGAACTCGAGCGGCGCGGGGCCCGCGGCGGCCGTGCGGAACTGGTTCCACTCCGACCAGTTGTGGCCATCGCCCACGCGGTAGACGTAGGGGGTATCCGGCTGAAGGTTGGCGAACGTGACCGAGTGATAGTGCGCCAGGTGGAGTTCGGTCTTGAGCGGTTCGGAGGTGGCGTTGACGCGGGTGGCCTTCTTGACGAAGCCGGCCCCGTCCTCGGCCAGGGCGATTTCGGCCAGCGGGCCATTGACCTCCGGCGCGGTGCGCCAGGTGACCGAGGCGGTGGTGGCCGGGTCGGCCGACCAGGTGAGGATGACTCGGTCGGGGTGAGCGGTGGGCTTGTAGAGTTCGCCAGGCTTGACTTTGGGATCGGGTTGCCCAGTGAGCCGGTACGTGATCAAGATCAGACAAAGAGAAAATCCGCACGCAAGCAATCGGCGCATGATTGCTTCACTGTAACAGCCCGCGGTTACGACTTCATGTCCGGGCGGGCCCCGGCCGCCGTCGAACGCGGCCATCCGGTCATCGCCGCCGGCTCGGGAGAAGCCGGGGCCGGGAGAACGGTAGTTCGCCCCGGGCTAGGCCCAATGCTGTTCAGTGAACAGATTCTGATCCGATTGGGTGGCGCCATACGCTGCGTTGGAGGCCGTTGGCGAGGGTGCCACCGATAGTCGCTCCCGTCTCGTTTCACACCGCGCGGGTTGCTCCTATCGCGACTCGACACGCATCTTTACTTAGAGAATTTCCGCCAGGATTGCCTCAAGAAGGGTTTTCTCAGTCGACGGGGGATAACGGCAGAGCGTGCCATGCGGCGTGGGGCAACGCAAACCGAGTGAGGCGCAGGACAGCCGGCCCGGGTCCTCGTCTGCTTGAAGCGCTGCTTCCTGCATCATCGCGCGTACCGCGAAATGCGCCATCAACAATCCGTAGAACTCCTGCTTGACTAATTCCGGTGTCGTCACTCCGCAACACGATCTGGACCCCGCGCAGTTAGATCTTGAGCGCATCGAGTGCGGTCGGTCGGGTAAGCGGGTTATGGCGTTGTGCCCGCCCGCGCGGCTTCCCGTTGGGTGAAACTTCGGGTAGGGCAAGTTGGAGCGGTCCAGCGCGGGCCGAGGGGGAAAACGGCTCCGTTCCGCGAGCAAGAAGCCGTAAGCGGCAATGCAGCGTGTGGCGTGATGATGGAATCCCCGCCACCCGCGCCCCTTATAGTGCCCCAGGCCAAGCTCCTGTTTCAGATCTTCGTGGTCACGCTCGATGATCCATCGGCGCTTGGCCGTCGCCACTTGGGGTCGTCACACTCGTGTCCGCCGCAAGGTTCCCCCACCAGTACTTCGTCGGCTGCGCCTCGTTTTTGTGCCATTCGTTTGGGGGCCATTCGATCAGGAGCCCTTGCTCCGGCAACGGTTCGCGGCGTTCGAAATCCCGGTTCGCCGGCCTGGCCCGCACCGCCGCAAAACGGGACTCGAGCTTATCTTTTGTGCCCTTGCGCCAAAAGATCATCTTCCAAGCCGTGGGGGGAGACCCAACGCAAGATCCTGGGCGAGAACCGGTTGGTGGTGAGGCGCGCGCTGGCGAAGCTTCGGCGGCAGGGGTTCCTGTCCCGCAGGCCATATGGACAGCATCGGCTGAATGCCCACCACGTATTCCAGTCCCATATCCAGCTCCCATGTTTAGCGGGGCCTTGCGGAGCTTGGTGTCGTTGCCGTAAGCCGCATCGACGACTGCCCGCTGCATCGGTTCGGCGGCGATGAGCGGTTTGGTGCGGAAGACGACCTCGTCCGGTACCCCGGCCTTCCGACGGCGCTCCGGGTCCTCGCTACAGGTTTCTGGCAGGTAGAGTTCGTAGGCGACCGGAAGGCTGGCTGCGTTGGTGCTGACTGACAGGCTGACGGCCACCTGGCAGTTGTCCTGTTTGCCGATTGGTCCGCAGGATTGCCGCGCGACGCCGACGGAGTGTTTGTCTTTCTTCGGCAAGCCGGTATCGTCGACGACCCAGGCAGCCATGGGAGCACGGCCAGTCATCTGTGGGAGCACGTACTGGCGGACGGCTTGGAGGAGGAGTTGGTCGTTCCAGGGCGCTACGGCGACAACGTGGTGCAGGGACTGGTGAGTCGGGCATTTCGCAAGCGCGCAGCGGCTTGGGCGCAGAGCCGCTCCAGAGGCTGTATGAGGCGGTCGTGGCCCCGATCGCCCAGTCGGAAACCAAAGGCGCCTGTACCGGCAGGGGCGTGTCGTCGGTCTCAAGGGAAGCCGCAGAAGCCTTCGGCCGGCCGGGCGCCAGTCGCGGCGCCACCGCCTTTCCCCAGATCCGTTTCGTGGCCTGGCTCGAAAATGGCACTCCCGTGCTGAGGGCCGCCCGCATGGACCGCTACAGCGTCGATGAATGGAAGCTGGCCGAAGCAGTCATTCCAGCCCTCAGCCCTCGCGGGGAGCAAACGCATGCTCGGCTTGGCCGACCGCTTATCTCCAAGTCATCAGCTTGGGAAGGCGGCGGCAAGTACTGGCGCGGACCTGCGCTCGAGAACCCGGAACAACTCCATTCTCCATCCAGACCAGCACTTGCCGGACGGCTCCTATCTCAGCCGAATCGACCCGTCGACATCGGACAGACGCCGGGAGCGAAACGCCGTGGTGGTGCGGGTGATCGATTATCACCTGGGCAACCTGCCCGGCGCCAAGCCGGTTTATCGCCTGATCACTACCATCCTCGACCACACACAAGCTCCGGCCAAAGAATTGGCGGCTTTGTACCACCAACGCTCGGAGATCGGAACGGCGTTCGATGAACTCAAGACCCATCGACGCGGGGCGCAGATCGTATTGCGGAGCAAGACGCCGGAATTGGTCAAGCAGGAGTTCTCTGGTTTGCGGATGGCGCATCTTGCGGTACGCGGGTTGCTGCACGAAGCGGCGCTCGAAGCCGGCGAGGATCCGGATCGGCTGTCTTTCGCCTCACTCCATTCGCGTTGTCCATCGCCGCATGGCGCGCTCTGCCGCTATTCCCCCCTCGGCTGAGAAAAACCTTTCATAAGGCCATCCTGGGCGAGACCTTACCGGAACGGTGCGTGTCGAGCCGCCACCGGATCAACCCGCGCGGCGTCGAGCGGAAAATGAGCACCTACCCGTTGCGGCGCCGCAAACGACACCCCACGCAGCGACACGTGCCGCTGATTCGGATCAAAAACCGTTAAATGAACAATATTGGACTTAGCGGTATCCCGCCGCCTCAAGCGGGAAAAGTTCAGCATGGGCGCCCTGTTCAACGATCCGGCCGCCGTTCACTGCGAGAATCCGGCCCGCCGGGCGCGCGGGCGAAGATGGGTGACGGAGGAGAACCGCCCACCAACCGGGGCCGGGCGAACGGCCTTCCGGCTCCAGACTAGCGGTATCCCGCCGCCTGGAGCGCGAACAGTTCGGCGTAGCGGCCTCCGAGCGCAACCAGTTCGGCATGGGCACCCTGTTCGACAATCCGCCCGCTGTCCAGCACGAGAATCCGGTCCGCCATGCGGACGGTGGAGAATCGGTGGCTGATGAGAACCGCCATCTTGTCGCGGGTCAATTCGGCGAAGCGTTCGTAGACGGCAAACTCGGCCCGCGCATCGAGACTGGCCGTGGGTTCATCCAGGATGACGAGTTGGGCGTCGCGCAGGTACGCGCGGCCAAGAGCAATCTTCTGCCATTGGCCGGCCGACAGGTCGCTGCCCCCACTAAAGCGACGGCCGAGCATCTGCTCATAACCAAGCGGCAAGCCCGCGATCACGCTGTCGGCCAGCGACTTTTCGGCGGCCCCGCGGATGCGGTCCATGTCGGCCAGGTGGTCCACGAGGCCAACGCCGATGTTCTCCCGCGCCAGCATATCAAAGCGGACATAGTCCTGAAAGATAACACCAATTTCGCGGCGAAGAGAGGTGGCGTCGTACTCCCGCAGATCGACGCCGTCGAGCAGGACCTGCCCGCCCGTGGGGTCGTACAGCCGGGCAAGTAACTTGACAATAGTGGTTTTGCCGGCGCCGTTCTCGCCAATGAGCGCAATCTTCTGGCCGGTCTCGAGCCGGAAGCTGACCTCGTTCAGTACAGGCTGCGGACGACCGGGATAGACAAAGCTGACGCGGCGAAACTCAAAACCATCGCGGATGGGCCGCGGGGCCGGCAGGGCGTGCGGACGGTTTTCGAGGCGCGATTCGGTGGCGAAAAAATCAAACAGGTCCTGGATGTAGAGCGCCTGCTCGGAGACGTTGGCGAGGCCCGCAAAGACGCCTTCCATCGTGGACCGGGAGCGGAGGAAGGCGCCCGCCAGAAAGGTCAGGTCACCCACCGAAAGGGCGCCGCCAATGGTCTGGTGCAGGATGTAGGCGTAGGCGCCGTAGTAGCCGCAAGTCGGCAGCAGGTGCAGCAGTGAGCCGGTGATCGCCTTGCGAATCGCCAGGCGCCGGTGTTCGGTAAAGTAGCGCTCAAACAGGTCCTGCGAGCGCTCGAGCAGGAAGTCCCCGAGACCGAAGATCTTCACCTCCTTGGCGGTGTTCAGCGAGGCGCCCAGCATGCGAAGGTAATCCAGTTCACGCCGCTCGGGAGTCCAGCGGTACAGCAGCGAATAGGCCAGCATCGCAAAGCGGGTTTCGCCCCAGAAGACCGGCAGCAGCGCCGCCACCAGCAGGACCAGTAACCAACCGGAAAAGGCGGCCACCACCAGCGACACCGACAGCAGCGTGATAGCGCCCTGGGCCAGCCCAGCCAACTGCGTCAGCATACTCAGCCGGGAGGTCGTCTGTTTGCGGGCGCGCTCCAGCTTGTCGTAAAAAACCGGGTCCTCAAAGTGGGCGAGCTCCAGCTTGCCGGCATGGCGCATCAGCCGCAGCGAGACGTGATTGGAAAACCGGTCGCCAAGCAGCGATTCGCCCAGATTCACCGCACGCAGCAGCAGGTCGCCCGCCACAGCCAAAGCGAGTTCCAGTGCCACCAGCGGCCAGAGATCACCGGGAACAGCAGTCTGCGCCACGACGGCGGCAACCACGCGATCGACAATTAGCTTCGCGACCCAAAGCATGGCCACGGGCTGGCAGGAGGCGAGCAGACGGAGACCGAGGCTGGCCGCAGCCAGGGCAGGCGAGGTCTCCCAGACCATCGCCGCGAGCGGAGGAATGTTGCGCAAAGCCCGCAGCCGTTCGCGCCAAGGCGTCAAAGAAGCCGGAGGTGGTGGGTGCATAAACTTCTTGAGTTTAGCGGTTTGGCGCGGGAGAATCGGGTTATGGACCCTCTCGGCCGCCGCGCGTTTCTTCTGCTGCTGGCGATGCCCGTCTGCGCGCAGGAACGCGAGGAGCGCCAACTGGCCGGACGGTGGACGGCACGGCAGCCCACCGGGCGGCAGCAGGGCCGCAACGCGGCGCGGCTGGAGTTTATCCTCGGCAAGGACGGCACCTTCCGGCTCGACGAGGTCCGCCGCGTGGGCGAGCCGCAAACGGTGACGGGCTCTTACCGGATCACAGCGGCGGACGAGTTCGTCGTCGCGGTGGCGACGGCCCCCAAGGTCGGCGGGCGCTTTCGGGCGGGCGAAGAGACGAATCTGGGCGGATTGCTATGGTTGTCGGCAACGCGCCTCCGGATCGGCGAGTTCGAACTCCTCAAGCGTCTCGATTGAGTTCGCGGCGCAGCCGGGCGTCAAACCAGAACGGACCAAACGGCAGGAATGCGGCGGCAAACGCCTCGCCCACCCGCCGGGCCGGCCAGGCGTCCCGGCGCGCCGCGAGCAGCACTAGCACTATGTAGATGACAAACAGACCGCCGTGCGCCGCGCCTACCACTCGCACCGCCTCCGGCCGGCCCGCCAGATACTTGAGCGGCATCGCCACGCCCAGCAGCAGCAGGAAGGAGAGGCCCTCCGCCCAGCCTGCCCAGCGCAGCCAAAAATCCTCACCGGGCCTCCGTCTTCTATCCACCAGCATCCAACCCCCGAAACAATCCACCCCGGACGAGGCCCCCTTTCCGGCCGCCGCGACCAGCCGCGCACTCGAGGCGAGACAGATCCCTACCGCTATTCTGCCCGACGGCGTCTCCCATTCGGACCTGCTACGTCAGGGGGGAAGCGACCAGTCGCCTGGCAGGCCGGCCCGGCAAGGATAGCTTCGTCGCTGCTTTCTCCAAGTTCATCCGCTCGTCGGCCATCGCCAACAACCGCTCGGCCTCCTGCCCATCGACCGGGTAAGCGGCCGTACCAACGGCCACGGACAGCATCGCCTCGTCAGCCAACACTTGGCCTGCTTCCCAGGCAAAATCATGCAATTGCAGGATCTTCTCATCAAGTCCTTGCGCCGACCGCGCCGGGAGCAGCAGAGCAAACTCGCCTTCTCCCATCCGGGCCACCAGCTCCCCGGTGCGCCGGCACTCCTCGAGCAGAGTCGAAAACTGCTGCACCACCCGGTTGGCTTCGAGATGTCCGATACGGTCTCTAACTTGGTTAATCCCGTTCAGACCACAGACCAGAATCTCGAAGCCCCCACCGGTTCGTTCGCAGCGGGCGATCTCGGCGTTCATCTGCGCCACCAGGCCTCGGGCGGTCGGTAGCATCGTCTGGCAGTCGGTCGTCGCGCCGGTCTCGACCAACTCCTGAGTCCTCGCATGGGCAAGGCATTGCGCCAGCTTGCCACTAAGAGACAGCAGCACCCGGAGATGATCGCCCGTGAAAAAGTCCCGTTCTGAGGCATACAGCGTCAGCACGCCCACCGCCCGCTGCTTGTCGTTGAGCAGCGGCACCGCCAGGGCGCTGCGCAGGGTCGAAAACTTCGAAGGATCCTTCAGATACCCCGGCTCAACGGAGGGATTCCCATTCAGAATCGGCTGCTTGCTCTCGGCCACCCAGCCGCTGAGCCCCTGCCCGACAGGCATTTCGAGCGAACGGAACAGGCGGGAATTTGCGCCCGTGACAAACTGACACACCAGTTTGCCGTCCCGCACCGCATAGAGCGCCATCGAGTCGTATGGCACAATCCGCTCCAGACGCTCGGCCATCATTCCCAGCTTCTCACTCAAACTGAGCGAACTCGCCAGGTCCTCCGACAACTCAACCAACGACTCCACCTCCTGCCGCGCCGATGCGACCGACTGCAGCAAATCAAACGGGCCGCGCGCCTCCCCGATCGGGCGCGTCTCCTGGTTCTCCCGCTCGTAACCCGCCGCCGGCCCCAGGCCCCGTTCTACCCGGACCTCCGTCGACAAACGAGTCCGGGCCGGCAAGCGAAGCCGCGCCATCTCCTCCAGTTCGAGGTAGTTCTCGGCCAGAATCCGGACAATTTCAGGATCAAACGACCGGCCCGCGTCTTGCGCGATCATCGCCAGCGCCTCAGAGACCGGCAGCCCACGCCGGTACTGCCGGTCCTGCGAAAGCGCATCAAAGCAGTCCACCACCGAAAGAATCCGCGCCCCAATCGGAATCGCCTCGCCGGCCAGACCATCCGGGTACCCCTCACCATCCCAACGCTCATGGTGCGATCGCACAATGGGCGCCACCGGATAAGGGAAACGCGCCTGCTCAATAATCTCCGCGCCCACGATCGGGTGAACCTTCATCTTCTCGAACTCTTCCGGCGTCAACCGGCCCGGCTTTGAAATAATGTGCTCGGGAACCGCCAGTTTCCCGATATCGTGCAGCAACGCCGCCGCCCGTAGCGCCTCAATCTGCTCTTCCGGCAGATCCAGCCTCTTTGCAATCTCAATGGCATACACCTGCACGCGTTGCAGATGATCATGCGTGGTCGTATCCTTGGCCTCAATCGCCAAAGCGAGCGACTCAATCGTACGCAGGTGAAGATCCGCCATCTGTTGCATGTGCTTGAGTCCGTCCTCAATCCGCCCCGCGTACAACTGATACGAACGCGTGATCAGATAAGCCACCGGCATCACAAACAACACCATCTGCCACCCCAGCATCCTGGTCGTGGCGCTCAGCAGAATCACGACCGCCGCGCCAGCCAGGTAGTACGGACCCGTCCACAAGCTGCACTCCCGCCAAGTACGCACGATCGACCGCCGCTCGGTTAGGGCAATCGCTATCGAAATCGGAAAAGTCGTCATCACATACAGCACAAAGGCGGCCGTCACCTGCCTCACCGCCACCGGTATACCCGCCTGCGCGAAACGCGGGTCCCAGTACACCAGGTAGGTTCCCGTTGTCGCCAGCGCCACGACCGCAACATTAAACAGGATTTTGCTTGTCGTCGGACGGCGGTCCTGCGCCAGAACGCACTGCAGCCCCGTCATCGCTGTCGCGATCACCAGAACCTCGCTCAAACTGAACTCGGCAACCCCGATCAGGATGAACAGAAAGTTGATTGTCAGGGTGCCGGTAATCGTCGGCAGGCTGATGCGAAAGCAGGCCGACAAAACAGCCAGACTCAGATGACACACAAACTTCCAAACATCGGTGGAAACGTAAGGAAACAGACCCAGCCCTAATGCCGCTATTCCCAAAACCGTCGTCGCATGCAGGAAAACCGTTGTCGAAAATTCATTGTTAGAGGTGCTTTTCATGATTCGTGCAACAGGGCTCGATGAAACTTTTCTTCTACAGTTCTATCGGTATGTCGAGAAAATTCCAATAGAGCTACGGCATCATTCCATGCAACACTTAACCCCTACGGAAAGTACCGCATCCCCCTCCGACTCAGTACACGACTCCGAATAGGGCTAAGGTGATTTGGAGCAGCGACCCCGGAGATCGGCCACTTCCGCAGAACCGGCGCTCCCCGCAAAATAGGGTAGTCCCGACATGATTTCACCCGCTCACACTTTCCTTGGCATGTCGGCAGTCCTTTGCAGCCGTCCCATCAAGGATCTGTTCGGCAAGCTGGAGCGCATCGCCAAGAGCACTTTCGCCGTTTTGATCCACGGCGAAAGTGGCAGCGGCAAAGAGCTGGCCGCCCGGGCCGTTCATCACTTCTCCCTTCGCGCGAAAAAACCATGGGTCGATCTGAACTGCGCGGCGCTGCCCGAACAACTGATCGAGAGCGAACTATTCGGGTACGAGCGCGGCGCCTTCAGCGGCGCCGATACCGCCAAACCGGGCCTGTTCGAACTCGCTCACGGCGGAACTCTGTTTCTCGACGAAATCGGGGACCTCGACCTCCGCCTGCAAACCAAGCTACTGCGCGTGCTCGACGGCGTGCCGTTCTTCCGGCTCGGCGGCACCAAAAAGGTCGATGTCGATGTCCGCATCGTCGCCGCCTCAAACCGCGACCTCGCCGGACTCGTCCAGGACGGGAAATTCCGCGAAGACCTCTACCATCGGCTGGCCCAGGTTTCCGTCACCGTACCGCCCCTCCGCGAACGGACTGAAGACATTGCCCCTCTTGCCTGCCTCTTCCTCGAACAGCATGCCAAGGGCCGGCAATTCACGACCGATGCCCTGCGCGCACTTGAGGCCTACCCCTGGCCGGGCAACGTTCGCGAGCTTCGCAACGTCGTCGTGCAGTGCATCCTGCTCACCAACAACGACGAGATCTGCACCCTCGATCTGCCCGAACCCATCCAGGACGCTTATGCCCGACTGCCACTCGACGAGTGCGACCTAAAAAGACTCTATGCCGCCGTCCACTCGTCTCCCTCCGCCAGCCCGGCCGAACCCGATGTGACACTTCCCCACGGTGCCATGCTCGAAAACATGGAGCGGCAACTCATCCTTCACGTCCTCCGCCAAACCGGCGGGCACCAGGAACGCGCTTCCCGCCTGCTCGGCATCTCGCGCCGCACCCTCAGCCGGAAACTGCGCCTCTACGAACAATCGGTCGCCAGCATCGCCCTGGCCGATCCCCTCTCCCCTCCGCAAGAAGACGATTATTGAGGCCCGCCGGATGTTCTCCTTCTTCAGATCCAACCCCAAACCCCTCCCCGGCCACGCCGCCGCCGTCGACGACCGCCGAAGCGAGCCTCGCCTAAGCACCCACGGCGACATCGTGCTCCTCATCGAAACGCCGCAACCCATCGAGGTGCGTGCCCGCCTTATCGATCAAAGCCCCAGCGGCTTTCGCGCCTCCCACATGTATCCCGCCCTGGCCAGCGGTCAACTGCTGCGCTGCCGTCTCGCCGGCGTAGAGGTCCCGGTACGGGTGATCTGGAACCGCATTCTCGAAGAACAGATCGAGAGCGGGTTCCGCATCGAGCAGGGTCCGCTTCCCGCAACTAAAACACCAGACTGACACCAAACATCGGCAGCAGGTTGTTCGTCCAGCCCTGACCGCCGGTCGAACGCGTCGGAGCAATCACCTTCTTCGGGAACGGGGACATGTTGTTCCTCATCTCCAGACGCAAATTCACCTTCGACGAAAGCTGAAACTTCACGCCGCCGCCATAGGTCACCATCGGCACAATTTCCTGCGTCTTAGTCAGCACCGCCACGGTCTGCAGAGGCTGAAACGCCGTTTCAGTCCCGGTCCCATCGTAAAATTTCACACCGCCGCCAAACAAGACATACGGACGAACTTTCCCGCCCCGGTCGGTGAAATGATAGTGCATGTCATAGTGGAAAGCGTGCGACTGACCACCGAACGTCACCTTCGTGTTGCCCCCGTCGAGCCGCATGCCGTTCATCGCGTAGTCGTACCGCAGTTCGCCGCCAATCCGCCGGTACATGTTCTGTCCCAGCCACACACTTCCTCCCAACGCGTTTTCAAAGCCCCCCTTGGCGGAACCGCCAGGGCCGGAAAACGACTTGGTGTCATAAAAGCTTCCCATAATACCAAAGCCAAACTCGTACTTGGCCCCGCCGCCTTCGGCGTTCTTGTTGGCCTGGGCAAAAGCGCAGACCGGAAAAAGCACCGCCATCGCGGTGATCATCAGGTGTCGGAGGGTACAGATCCTTGGCATACCCATCTATCGACCACCCCCCATCGGGACTTTAGTCCTAAGCAGCGGATTTCTGCTCCGCCTTCTCAAAGACGAACCGCAGAACCTTCCCGCGGATCACAAAGCAAAGATAAAACTCCCAGAACCGGCGGAACCACCGGAATCGGTTCACGAGAAACTCAAACCCCAGATACCGCCACAACGCCAGCAGCTTCACCTCCACGCTCACCTCGCGCAAACACGCCCGGCTGTAGTAGCCATAGCCCGCGTTGTCCGCGCCAAAATAGCGGAAGCTGAAGCTGTTCAGATGCCACTTGTGCGTCGGGTCGCACCAACTGCTGAAGTCCGTATAGTGCGGCGTTTCGAGCACAATCCGGCCCCCGGGGCGCAGAATCCGGTGTAACTCCTCCATGGTCCGGATCACATCCCCCACGTGCTCAATCACATGGATCATCCGGGCCTCGTCAAAACTCGCCGCCTCCACCGGCCACGGAAACTGATCGAGATCCCATAAGATATCGGCCGCCGTGTCGCAATTCCGGTCAATGCCCACACTGCCCGGAAACTTCTTCAACCCGCAGCCGACGTCGAGAATCCGCCGCTCGCCCACTACGCGACGTCTTCTACCGCAATCGCCGTTGTCGGACAGGAACCCGCCGCCTCCAGCAGCGCCGCCTTCTCGGCCGGAGTCACCTCCAAAATCTGTACAAACGCCTCGCTGCCATCGGCGCCCACCACCACCGCCCGGTTGTCATCATCCATTCGGAAAAACTTCTGGGCCGAACCCATACAGGCCGCCGCCGCAATACACAGGTCAGGATCAACCGTCACTTTCAATTTAGCCATACCCAACAGTTTACCCCTGCCGCGCCACCAGCAGCTTCTCGACGTATTTGGCCAGCATGTCGCACTCCAGATTCACCGGCCAACCCGGCTGCCGCGAACCCAGCGTCGTGTGCTCATAAGTGTGCGGAATGATCGTAATCGCCATCTCCCCCCCCCCAATCCGCGCCACCGTCAGGCTGATCCCGTCCACCGCCACACTCCCCTTCTCCACCAGATACCGCTCGAAGCCCGCCGGTACCCCAATCCGCAGCCACCAGTTGCCATTCCCCAACGCCTCCAGCGCCAGCAACTCCCCGGTCCCGTCCACGTGCCCCTGCACCATATGCCCGCCCAACCGCCCCGTCGGCGACAGCGGCCGCTCCAGATTCACCCGGTCGCCCGGACGCAGCCGCCCCAGGTTGGTCCGCTCGAGCGTCTCCGGCGCAAGATCCGCCGCAAACGAACCCGGCTCAAGCGCCACCGCCGTCAGGCACACCCCGTTCACCGCCAGGCTCGCGCCCGGAAAAACATCCGTCAGCACCGTCGCCGCGCCAATTCGCAGCCGCGCCCCCGCCTCCTGCGGCGTAAAGCTCTCCACCACCCCCAACTCTTCAATGATTCCCGTAAACATCCCAGACGCTCCCTTACCGCCCCGCCCGCTGCATCCATGCCTCAACAGCAAACTCATCGCTGCCCATCGGGTGCAGCTTCACATCCCGGAACAACAGCGCATCGGACCGCCGCCGCCGCCCGCTTCCCCCCGCCACCGGCAGCGACTGGGTCCCACCCAGAATCTTCGGCGCGTAGTAGAAGAAAATCTTGTCCACAATCCCGGCTTCGAGCGCCGCCCAGTTCACCTTGCTGCCGGCTTCGATCATCAACGACTGATACTGCCGCACCGCCAGCAACTCCACCACCGCCCGCAGACTCGTCCGCCCGTCCGGCCCATCAAGCACCACCACCTCCACCCCCCGCCGTTCGAGCGCCGCCCGCCGTTCCGCGCTCGCCGCCGAGGTCGTCGCCACCAGCACATCCCCATCGCAGGTCTCCACCATGTTCGAGTGCGGCGAAATCCGCAGCTGCGAGTCCATCACAATCCGCAGCAGCGGCCGGCTCCGCTCCGCCCCCGACCGGTCCGTCAACAGACAGTTATCCGAGAGCACCGTGCCAATCCCCGTCAGAATCGCATCGGTCCCGTGGCGCAGGCCCTGCACATGCAGACGCGCCAACTCCGAAGTAATCCATCCTGTATTGTCATCCGGCGCCGCAATCTTGCCGTCCAGCGTCAGCGCGCTCTTTAATGTCACCAGCGGCCGCCGCTCCCGCATGTAAAAGCAAAACGCCTCGTTCAGCGCCTCGACCGCCGCTGTGTACCGGCTGTCAATACTGACGGCGATCCCGGCCGCCCGCAGCTTGGCAAAACCCTGGCCGGCCACCAGAGGATTCGGATCCTCCATCGCCGCCACCACTTGGGTAATCCCCGCTTCGATCACCGCCTCCGCGCACGGCCCCGTCCGCCCCGTATGCGCGCAGGGTTCGAGCGTCACGTAAAGCGTCGCACCCCGCGCCGCCTCGCCCGCCGCCTCGAGCGCCACCGTCTCGGCGTGCCGCTTCTCGGCGTACACATGATACCCCTGCCCCACCACGACCCCGTCTTTCACCACCACCGCACCCACCGCCGGATTCGGAGAGGTCCGGCCGGAGCCAAGTCGCGCCTGCGCCAGCGCCTGTTCAAGAAAGTCCATGCAATTAGTCAAACAGAGAAGAGATGTAAGTTTCCGCGTGGAAGGGCAGAAGATCGGTGACCTTCTCCCCCACCCCGATATAACGAATCGGCAAATTCAGCTCCCGGGCAATCGCAATCGCCACCCCGCCCTTCGCCGTCCCGTCCAGCTTCGTCAGCACAATCCCGGTCACCCCGCCGCTCTCGGTAAACTTCCGCGCCTGCTCAAGACCGTTCTGCCCCGTGGTCGCATCCAGCACCAGAAACACCTCGTGCGGCGCCTCCGGAATCACCCGCGCCGCCGTCCGCCGCATCTTTTCGAGCTCCGCCATCAGATGCTCTTTGTTCTGCAGCCGGCCCGCCGTGTCGATGATCACCACATCAGCCTTCCGCGCCCGCCCAGCCTGCATCGCATCGTAAATCACCGCGCTCGGGTCGGCCCCCTGCGCCTGCTTGATCACATCCGTCTCCGCCCGGTCCGCCCACACCTGCAACTGCTCAATCGCCGCCGCCCGAAAGGTATCCGCCGCCGCCATCAGCACCGTCTTGCCCTCTTCCTGCAACCGCCGCGCCAGCTTGCCCGTCGTCGTCGTCTTCCCCGCCCCGTTCACCCCCACCATCATGATCACCAGCGGCGGCGCCTCCACTCGCGCAAGCGGCCGCTCCGACGCCGCCAGCACCTCAAACAAATGCTGCCGGATCAATCCCCGAATCTCGCTCGCATCACTAACCAGATGCCGCTCCACCCGCTGCCGGATCGTCTCCAGAATCTCGGTCGCCGTGCGCACCCCCACATCGGCCGTAATCAACGCGTACTCCAACTCCTCGAGCAGATCCGCGTCAATCTCCTTCTTGCCGTGGACGACATCCTCAATCTTGCTGACCAACCCGGCCCGCGTCTTCTCGATACCGCTCTTGAGACGCTCAAGCAGGTTGCCGCCGCCATCACCGGAACCGAATAAGGAAGAAAGCATGTAATCTTACTATGATAAGGGATTCCAAACGGAAATCCGCGTTAGAATACGGTAGCAAACTTGGAACAGACTCCTCCGGGCACCATTGGTCGATTCGTTATCCAGCGGGAACTGGGACGGGGAGCCATGGGCGTCGTCTACGAAGCCCAGGACCCCGCCATCGGTCGCACCGTCGCCGTCAAGTCCATCCGCATCGGCGAAATCTCCGACCCCCGCGAACGGCAGCGCATCCAGGACCGCATCTTCCGCGAAGCCCAGAGCGCCGGCGTCCTCTCCCATCCCAACATCGTCACCATCTACGACATCCAGGAAGTCGAAAACATCGTCTACATCTTCATGGAGTACATCGACGGCTCCACCCTCGAAAAACTCCTCCTCGACGAAACCCCTCCCGAAAAGAACCTCCTCCTCACCCTCCTGCGCCAAACCGCCGCCGCCATCGATTTCGCCCACTCGAAAGGCATCATCCATCGCGACATCAAACCCGCCAACGTCATGGTCCGCCAGGACTGGACAGCCAAAATCGCCGACTTCGGCATCGCCAAAACCCAGTCGCAGTCCCTCACCCAAACCGGACTCGTCGTCGGCACCCCCAACTACATGTCCCCCGAGCAGATTCAAGGCAAGCCCCTCGACGGCCGCGCCGACCAGTTCTCGCTCGGCGTCATCGCCTACGAGGTCCTCACCGGCGAAAAACCTTTCGTCGCCGACAGCCTCCCCACCCTGCTCTTCAAACTCGTCAGCGAACCCGCCGTCCCCGCCGTCCGCCTCAACCCCACCCTCACCCCCGCCATCGACGCCGTTCTCCAAAAGGCGCTCAGCAAAGATCCCGCTGAGCGCTGGGAATCCTGCTCGGCCTTCATCGCCGCTCTCGAAAAACAGTGCGCCCTCCACCCAGGCTGGACCCCCCAATCCCGCGGCCAGGCCCTCAACGCCACCACCGCCGTCGTCCCGGCCACCCCCGAACCCGCGCCCCAACCCAAACCCGCCCCCGAAACTCCGGCCCCCGCCACTCCCGCGCCCAAATCCAACCGCACCCCACTCATCGCCGCCGCCGGCCTCGCCGCCGCCCTGGCCCTCGCCGCCGGCCTGTGGCAAATGTCCAAGCGCCCCACCCCCGCCACTGCTCTCAATACCGCGCCCCCCGCGGCAGCCACCATCCCCACCGAAACCAAAACCACCCCCGAACCCGTCGCCCCGCCCCCAGCCAAAGCACCCCCAGCCAAGCTAAACGAGGCGCCGCCCACCCCGGCCCCGCCCACTCAGAAGACGGCCCCCGCCTCCAACCTCGTCGCCGTCTCCCTCCGCTCCACTCCCCCCGGCGCCAAAGTTCTCATCGACGACGGCAAAGTCGAACCCTGCACCACCCCCTGCAACCTGGAACTCCCCGCCGGCCGCCACGTCCTCGTCGCCCAACTCGACAAGTACGAAACCGCCAACCGCATCTTCAACCTCCCCGCCGAATCTCAGGTCAACATCAACCTCCGCCGCGAAACCGGCACCGTCGCCGTCAGTTCCAACCCGCCCGCCGCCCAAATCCTCGTCGATGGCGTCGAACACCCCGAAAAAACCCCCGCCATCCTCACCCTCCCCACCGGCCGCCACAAAATCACCGTCACCCTTCCCGGCCGCGGCGAAAAATCCCGTGATGTCAACGTCGAAGATGGAGCCCAACTCGACTACAGCGTCAACTTCGGCGGAAACTAACGTGTAAACTAAGAGTCTCCCCCGGTCCTCTTCCCAACCCACCCATGCAGCGCGCCGGACGCCTCGTCACCCGCTTGAAGACCAAGACCGCCACCCTCTCCTCCGAGGAGTTGGCCGCCGCCGCCTGGCCCGCCGCCGTCGGCAAACGCCTCGCCGGACGCACCGGCGCCGTCCGCCTGTTCGGCTCCAAACTCGTCGTCGAAGTCGAAGACTTGACCTGGCAGCGCCAACTCACCACCCTCACCCCCCAAATTCTCTCCAAACTCCTCGCCATCCTCGGCCCCGGCCTCGTCGAACACCTCGAATTCCGCATCGGCGCCCCCCGCCGCGAACCCGCCCGCGCCACCCTCGCCGACCCCCGCGCCGACGGCATCGAAGATCCCATCTTTAAACTGCTCTACCTGAACTCGCGCGCCCGCAGCGAACGCGAACAGGAGCGCCGCGAAAGGAAAACCGCTTGAAACTAACCGAAGAAAATGTCCGCTACGTCGCCGGCCTCGCCAACCTCACTCTCAGCGACCAGGAAATCCACCAGTACACCGCCGACCTCAGCGGCATCCTCTCCCACATGGAGAAGCTCAACCAACTCGACACCTCCCACGTCGAACCCATGACCCAGGTCCTCTTCGCCGGCCAGGAAAACGACTCCCTCCGCGAAGACATCGAACACACACCCCTCTCAAACGATGTCGCCCTCGCGAACGCCCCTCTCGCCGGCGCCGGATACTTCAAAGTACCCAAGGTCATCGAGCGCTAAACCCATGAACATCGCCAAACTGACCATCCCCGCCGTCCGCGACGGCCTCCTCGGTAAACAGTTCAGCGCCGTCGAACTCACCACCGAAGCCCTCCGCTTCGCCCAGGACGAAAACCCCAAAACCAACGCCTACCTCACCTTCAGCGACCAGCGCGCCCTCGCCGCCGCCGCCCGCGTCGACGCCCTAATCGCCGCCGGCCAACCCCTCGGCCCCCTCGCCGGCGTCCCCATCGCCGTCAAAGACGTCATCGTCACCAAAGACGTCAAAACCACCTGCGCCTCAAAAATTCTCTCGAACTACCTCCCCCCCTACGACTCGACCGCCGTCGAACGCCTCGAAGCCGCCGGCGGTATCCTCCTCGGCAAAGCCAACTGCGACGAGTTCGCCATGGGCTCCTCGAACGAAAACTCCGCCTTCGGCCCCGTCCGTAACCCCGTCGCCCTCGACCGCGTCCCCGGCGGCAGCTCCGGCGGCAGCGCCGCCGCCGTCGTCCAGGGCACCGCCGTCGTCTCGCTCGGCTCCGATACCGGCGGCTCCATCCGCCAACCCGCCAGCTTCTGCGGCTGCGTCGGCGTCACCCCTACCTACGGCCGCGTCTCCCGCTACGGTCTGGTCGCCTTCGCCAGCTCCCTCGACCACATCGGACCCTTCTCCCGCAACGTCGCCGATTCCGCCACCCTCCTCGGCGCCATCGCCGGGCGCGACCCCCGCGACGCCACCTCCGCCGCCCGGCCCGTCCCTGACTACGCCGCTCTCCTCGGCGACTCCGTACAGGGCCTCAAACTCGGCCTCCCCAAAGAGTACTTCGCAAACCTCGCCCCCGAAACCGGCGACCGTATCATGGCCGGCGTCGAGGTGCTCAAGAAACTTGGCTGCGAAATCTCCGAAGTCAGCCTCCCCCACACCGAATACGCCATCGCGACGTATTACATCCTCTGCACCGCCGAACTCTCCGCCAATCTCAGCCGCTTCGATGGCGTCCGCTACGGCGTCCGCTCTCCCAATAGCCACACCCTCGCCGACATGTATAAAAACACCCGCGGCGAAGGCTTCGGCGCCGAAGTCAAACGCCGCATCATGCTCGGCTCCTACGTCCTCAGCCACGGCTACTACGACGCCTTCTACCGTAAAGCCCAGAAGGTCCGCCGCCTGCTCACCGAAGATTTCACCCGCGCCTTCGAACACGTCGACGCCCTCATCACACCCGTCTCCCCCTTCCCCGCATTTAAAATCGGAGAAAAGGTAAATGACCCGATTCAAATGTACCTTTCCGACATCTATACGATTACGGGGAGCCTCGCAGGTGTCCCCTGCATGAGCGTCCCCTGTGGAACCACCGCCGAAGGTCTGCCGGTGGGCATGCAAATTCTTACCAACCACTTTGCCGAAGACGTGATGTTCCGTCTCGCGCACCAATTCGAAAAAGCCGGCGGCTTCACCGCCTGATTTGAGGAGATAACCTGATGCCTTTTCTTCTGCCTGAGTTGGGATACTCGAACGACGCCCTCGAGCCCTACATTGACGCCGTGACGATGGATATCCATCGCACCCGCCACCACCAGACCTACGTCACCAACTTGAATAACGCCGTGACGGCCAACGCCTCGCTCGAAGGCAAGTCGCTCGAAGAGCTGCTGGCAAACAACCTCGCCATCGTCCCCGATGCCGCCAAAGGCGCCGTCCGCAACCACGGCGGCGGCCACGCCAACCACACCCTCTTCTGGGCCACCATGGGCCCCAACGCCGGCGGCGCCCCCAACGGCAACCTCGCCGCCGCCATCACCGCCAAGTTCGGCGACTTCGACGCCTTCAAGGCCGCTTTCAAGGCCGCCGCCGTCGGCCGCTTCGGCTCCGGCTGGGCCTGGCTTGTCAAGAACGCCGACGGCTCCGTCGAAGTCACCTCCAGCCCCAACCAGGACTCTCCCCTCATGGACGGCAAAACCCCCATCCTCGGCCTCGACGTCTGGGAACACGCCTACTATCTCAAGTATCAGAACAAGCGCCCCGACTACATCGACGCCTACTGGAACGTCGTCAACTGGAACGCCGCCGAAGGCCTCTTCAACGGCACCCTCACCCTCTCCTTCTAAACCTCCCCTCCGGCCTGCCGCCCCTCCCCGGTGGCAGGCCACTCTCGCAGCGTCCGCGTATAGTTCAGCCGCTCCCAGGCGTGCGGATCCGCCGTAAACCCAAACCCCAATCTCCCCCGCGCCGCCTCTACCGACCCGATCCTCTTCCGGTCCAACCATCCCGCCAACTCCTCCCGCATCACCCCTACATATCCCGGCCCCCGCGTAAGCAGCGCCGAAGCCACCTGCACCACGTGCGCCCCGCACAAGATCGCCTTCGCCGCGTCCAACCCCGTCTGCACCCCGCCCGTACACCCCAGCGACAGCCGCGCAAACGGCGCCAGCAGCGCCAGCGCATGCAGCCGCAACGGCAACTCCGCCGCCGTCGAGGGCACCACCCGCCGGTCCACCGCCAGAGTCTCGAGCGAAATATCCGGCTGGTAAAACCGGTTAAACACCGTCACCCCCCGCGCCCCTACCTCCTCCAAACGCCGCACAAACGCCGGCACCGACGAGTAAAACGGCGAAATTTTCACCGTCACCGGCACCCCCACCGCCCCCACCACCGCCGCCACCACATCCACCTGCCGGAACTCCAACTCCGCCCCGCCCACCGCCGGCGACGCCGCTACCTCATACAAATTCAACTCCAGCGCACTCGCCCCCGCCCCCTCCAAACTCCGCGCGTACTTCGTCCACCCGCCCGGCGTCGTCCCGTTCAACGACGCCACCACCGGCACCCCCACCCGCACCCGCAGCGCCTCCACGTGCCGCAGATAAGGATCCACCCCCACAAATCCCCGCGGCGCCGACTGCTCCGCCACCAGGTCTTCTTCAAACAGCGAGTACATCACCACCGCCCCCGCCCCCGCCTCCACCGCCGCCGCCACCGCCCCGGCGTCCTGCGAGAGCGGACTCGCCGCCACCACCAACGGACTCGTCAAACTCATGCCCAACCAGGAAGTCGTTAAGTTCGCCATGCCCTTAGCACACTCCTCTCGCGCACCAGAGTCAAGCCACCTCCGCTACCCTAAGGAGATGCGTCTGCCCATCCTCGCCCTTGCCCTCCCCCTCGCGCTGGTCGCCCAGGAACCCGCCATCCTCGCCGCCGTCGACCGCCAGGCCGCCCCCGCCCTCACCCTGCTCGAATCCCTCGTCAACCAGAACTCCGGCACCTTCCACCACGCCGGCGTCCGCGCCATGGCCGAACTCACCCGTACAGAGTTCGACGCTCTCGGCTTCACCACGCGCCTCCTCCCCATGGACGCCGTTAATCGCGGCCCCCACCTCATCGCCGAACACAAGGGCAACGGCGGTAAACCCATCCTCCTCATCGGTCACCTCGATACCGTCTTTGAACCCGCCAGCCCCTTCCAAAAGTTCGAGCGCAAAGGCCCCGGCGCCACCGGCCCCGGCGTCGCCGACATGAAAGGCGGCATCGTCGTCCTCCTCACCGCCCTCCGCGCCCTCCACGCCGCTGGCCACCTCGCCCCCCTCCCCCTCACCGTCATGCTCACCGGCGACGAAGAAGAGCCCGGCCGCCGCCCTGACCTCCCCAACCACTCCCGGCTTGAAATGGTCCGCCTCGCCAAACTCTCCCGCGCCGCCCTCAGCTTTGAAGGCGGCATCAAAGGCCTCGGCTTCGACTACGCCACCACCGCCCGCCGCGGCTACCTCGGCTGGGAGGTCCGCTCCACCGGCAAAGCCGGCCACTCCGGCCAGGTCTTCACGGAAAGCTCCGGCTACGGCGCCATCTACGAAATCAGCCGCGTCATCTCCACCTTCGAGCAAACCCTCAAAGAGCCCAACCTCACCTTCAACGCCGGCCTCCTCCTCGGCGGCGGCGCCGTCCAGGCCGATGCCGACGGCAAAGCCACCGCCGACGGGAAACCCAACATCATCGCCGCCCAGGCCCTCGCCCGCGGCGAAGTCCGCGCCCTCGAACCCGCCCAGGTCAGCCGCATCAAAGACCGCATGTACGCCATCGTCGCCAAGAGCCTCCCCGGCACCCAATCGGAAATCAAGTTCGTCGACGGCGCCCCGCCCATGCCCCCCACCCCCGGCAACCGCCGCCTCCTCGCCCTCTACGACGACGCCAGCCGCACCGCCGGCCTCGGCCGCATCGAGGAGCTCGACCCCATGCAGCGCGGCGCCGGCGACATCTCCTACATCGCCGCCTACGTCGACTGCCTCGACGGCCTCGGCGCCGTCGGCGCCGGCACCCACGCCGTCGGCGAATCCGTCGAACTCGACAGCCTCACCAAACAAGCCAAACGCGCCGCCCTCCTCATCTACCGCCTCGGCCGCTAATCGCCGCCCTCCGCCTCCCGCACCGCCGGCATCGCCTCCACAAACCCGCAACCCGTCTTGCGCAACTCCGCCACCGCCGCCGCCCGCATCCGCCGCAGCCGCGCCTGATGCGGGCGCTTCACCGCCAGGTTGTCCAGCTCCTCCGGGTCTCTCTCGAGGTCATATAGCTCTTCCAGATCCTCCACCAGCGGCCGGACATACTTCCAATTCTTCTCCCGCAGCATCACATACCACGGCACCCCGCCGTGCAGAATATGCTCCGGATCGGTCGGAATCGCGTTCGTATCCGAGCCAAAACTATGCCCTGTCGCCGCCAGCAGCACCGGATGCGGCCACGCCCGCCCCGGGTCCCGCAGCAGCGGCGACAGATCATGGCCGTGCATCGACCACGGCAGCTTCAGCCCCGCGAAGGCGAAAAAGGTGGGCGGCAGGTCCGCGCCCCGCACCGGCGTCTCGCACACCTTGCCCGCCGGAATCCGCCCCGGCATCGAGAAAATCAGCGGCGAGCGGATGTTGGCATCGTAGGCAGCAATTTTGATCCCCCGGAACCCGTGCTGCCCAAACGCCAGCCCCTGGTCCGAGGTGAAGCAAACCAGCGTATTCTCCCGCTGCCCGGACTTGTCGAGCGCGTCCAGAATCCGACCCACCCCCTCGTCAATCGCCAGCACCCCCTGGTGATACTGCCGCACCCACGCATTCAGCGACCGCCGGTTGAACACCGGCCTGCCGTTCGCATCCTTTTCCCACATGTTGATCTTCTGCGCCCAGTCCGGCTTGCCCGCCCGCGGCGGGAAGATGTCGGCCGGCGCAGCGAAGTCAATCCCCGACAACTCCTCCAAATGCCGCTGCGCCGGCTGATACGGCCCGTGCACCGCCCCGTAGCACAGCCACAGGTACCACGGCTTCGATCCGTCGCCCCGCGCCCGGTCTTTGTTCTCGATAAACTCAATCGCCCAGTCTGTGTACTGGTCCGTCGAATACCGCTTCAGGATCTCCGTCTTACCACCGTGGTAAGTAATCGGCTGGTCGTAGTAGTAATGCGTGGCCGTGCTCGTGAACTTCGGCCGGTTCCAGACGAGCTGATAGTCCCAGTCCCGCCCGAACCCCGTATCGGTCCCGACGTGCCACTTCCCGATCTGCCCGGTCACGTAGCCGTTCTCCCGGAAAACCTTCGGCCAGAACGGGCACTTCGCCGCGTCGTAGTCACAGCCGGGATACTCCCCCACCATGTGCATCGACTCGACGCCATACTGCAGATGCCCCGTCAGCATCGTCGCCCGCGACGGCATGCACCAGGCGCCGTTATAGGCCGCGGTGAAGCGCACCCCCTGCGCCGCCAGACGGTCGATGTTCGGCGTCTTGACCCAAGGATACGCCTCCTTGTAGCAGCTCAGCGTCCGGTAGGAGTGGTCGTCCGTATAGACGAACAGGATGTTCGGCCGTTTCGCCGGGGCGGCCAACAGAGAAGGAAGGACACTGCCCAGCAGCGCGCGGCGCGAGATCGATTCTGCCATAGCCGCTATCATACACGCCTTCTCCCGCCCGTAATCCGCTCCGCACCGGGGCCTACGGCTCGCCCACTTACTCTCAGGTAAAACGAGGGCAACCCGGAATTTGCCATTAGGAAAAAATGTACCCTAAGTACAGCATCGCAAGCCGCCCACGATAACTCATCCTAGGCACGAAGACACCAGCAGCCAAACCGCGAGCCAAACCGCGAGCCAAACCGCGAGCCAAACCGCGAGCCAAACCGCGAGCCAAACCGCGAGATGGATGCCCCGGAAAACTATCGTGACTTACAAAACAACCAAGCACAAAGCGTTCGCCGCAGCCGGAGTACTCCTCCTGCTCACCGCCGTCCCCGCCTGGACCCAGGACGATAAACTCGCCCCCGACCTCACCAACCTCGCCGAGGACCAAACCATCGACGTCATCATCCAACTTGAGGAGCCCGAAGCCCGCCCCGGCGCCCGCCGCCAGCCCGCCCCCTTCACGCCCCCCGCCGGCGTCAACCTCAGCGCCCACCGCCCCGTCTCCGAACTCGGCCTCATCCGGGCCCTCTCCGCCCGCGTCGCCCTCGCCTCCCTCGCCGCCGACCCCCGCGTCAAGTACATCTCCCCAGACCGCGAAATCTCCGCCAGCATGGACTCCGCCCGCCCCGCCATCCTCGCCAATGTCGCACAAGACAGCGGTTTCACCGGAAAAGGCGTCGGCATCGCCGTCGTCGATAGCGGCATCTGGCCCAAGCCGGACTTCCTCGACGAAAACTGCAAAACCAGCCGCATCGTCCACAACGAATCCTTCGTCACCACCGAACCCGCCACCCGAACCCAGGATGCCTAAGGTCATGGCACCCATGTGGCCGGTATCCTGGCTGGCCGGGGGATACTCTGCAGTTTGACTGTTGGTAGCACCGGCCGGACACCCAACCGCTCCTTTCACGGTATCGCCCCGCTCGCCAGACTCATCAATCTGCGCGTGCTTGACAAAGACGGTAGAGGCACCGACTTCGCATCCGTGTCATCAACCTCTCCCTCGGCCGGCGGATCCTCGAATCCTATACGAAGGACCCCCTCTGCCAGGCCGTCGAACGCGCCTGGGCCGCCGGCACCGTCGTCGTCGTCGCCGCCGGAAACCGCGGGCGGGATAACTCGCTCAACACCAACGGCCACGGCACTATCGGCTCCCCCGGCAACGACCCCTATGTCCTCACCGTCGGCGCCATGCGCGACATGGGCACCCCTAGCCGCACCGACGACCTCGTCGCCTCCTACAGTTCCAAAGGACCCACCAACGTCGACAAGATCGTCAAGCCGGATCTCGTCGCCCCCGGCAATCGGATCATCGCCGCCCAGCGGTCTGCAGTCGCCGGTCGCCCAAGTTTGTCCGGCTTTGTGGATTACGACGGGGTAGTTGTCGACAGTGGGTTTCCCGCAACGTCAATCCTCTCCATGCTCTTCCCGACCAACATCGTGGCCACCACCGAGTTCTTCACGAATATTGGCAATCAAAGAGGTCTGCCATCTGCATGGAACGGCGAATTCATGGAACTCTCCGGCACCAGCATGGCCGCCCCATGGTCGCCGGCGCCGCCGCCCTCCTCATCCAGAAGTTCGGCCCCGCCGTCACCCCCGACACCATCAAAGCCAAACTCATGAAGTCGACCTCCAAGTCCTTCCCCTCCCGCAGCACCTTCGGCAACCAAACCATCCAGTACGACATGTTCACCGTCGGCGCCGGCTACCTCAATGTCCTGGCCGCCCTCAACAACCCCAACACCGCCCCCGCCGGCAAAGCCGCCCTCTCCCCCACGGCCACCTGCACCTGCGGCGCCGCCGGCGGCTCCGCCTGCGTCAAAATCACCCACGCCGCCAACTCCTTCTTCACCAACTCCAAAACCGCCACCACTTGGGCCAGCTCCGTCCTCTGGGGCGATAGCAAAGGCGTCTTCCCCCTCGTCGTCCTCGGCGAAGGCGACAAATAAACCCTCTCCAAACACCAACTCTTCGCGAGGCCTCACCGCCTCCCGAACAACCGTAGCACCTCGTCTACATGACCCTCCTGCGCCGACCGCGTCCCCAGCTTTAACCCCAAATTCCCATCCACCAACAACGTCGCCAACCCGTGCGCCACCGACCAGTGCAGCGACGCCAACGCCTCCCGCTCCCCCTGACTTGCCCCCGCCCCCGCCTTCTCCGCCACCAACCTCTCCAATACCCCAAACGCCCGCGCCCCCGCCGCCTCCACCTCCGGATACCGCCCCAAATCCCCCACCTCCAGCCGAAACAACAGCCGAAAATACACCGGCTCCTCCAACGCAAAATGCACGTACGCCCGGCCCACCCGCTCCAACCGCTCCGTCACCTCACCCGCCCCCGCCGCCGCCTCCTCCAACCGCTCCGCCAGCATCCCAAATCCCCGACCCACCAACGCCGCCACAATCGCCGCCTTGTCCCCAAAATAATGGTACGGCGCCTGATGACTCACCCCCGCCCGCCGCGCCACCTCCCGCATCGACAAGCCCCCCAAACCCGCCTCCCCAATCAACTCCACACTCGCCAACAATACTTGCTCCCGTAAATCCACAGACATATCCCCAGCATCCCATTACCGCTTGACATTGTCAACCCAGCCATGATAGACATTGTCACATGACACCGTCTAAACACTCCGCCGTCATCCTCCTGACCGGCGCCTCCTCCGGCATCGGCGCCGCCCTCGCCGTCGCCCTCGCCCCCAAAGGCGCCCACCTCCTCCTCACCGCCCGCTCCGCCGACCGCCTCGCCGAACTCGCCCAACAGGTCCGCTCCGCCGGCGGCCACGCCACCGTTCTCCCCCTCGACCTCGCCGCCCCCGGCGCCGCCCGCCAACTCTTCGACGAAGTCCAGCGCCTCGGCATCTCCATCGACACCCTCATCAACTGCGCCGGCTTCGGCCTCTTCGGACCCCTCGCCGGCAACGACCCCGCACGCCTCTCCCAGATGCTCCAACTCAACGTCGTCGCCCTCACCGAACTCACCCGCCTGTTCCTCCCCGAACTCCTCGCCCGCCGCGGCACCGTGCTCAACATCGCCTCCACCGCCGCCTTCCAGCCCACCCCCTACATGGCCGCCTACGGCGCCACCAAAGCCTACGTCCTCTCTTTCTCGGAAGCCCTCTGGGCCGAATACCGCTCCCGTGGCCTCCGCGTTGCCGCCGTCTGCCCCGGCCCTGTCGAAACCCCCTTCCTCGACGCCCTCGGCGGCGGCGCCCGGTCCACGCCCCTCCTCCGCGCCACCCCCCTCACCGTCGACGAGGTCGTCCAGGCCTGCCTCCTCGCCCTCGACTCCCCCGGCCCCACCCACATCGTCGGACTCCGCAACTGGATCATGGCCCAGTCCGCCCGCTTCACCCCCCGCGGCCTCCTCGCCCGCATCAGCGGCGCCTTCCTCGCCCCGCCCGCCCCTTAAGGCCGCCCCAAGCGCCAGTAAGGCACCGCATCCGGCGGCCGGATCGCCGTCAACGCCCCCGTATAGTGCCGCAGATCATGCGGCACGTACGGGTGCCTGGCCGCCTCCGCCTCGTTCAACTCCAGGCCCAAACCCGGCTTGTCCGGAATCACCATCTCCCCGTCGATGATCTCCAGATCCTCCCGCACCACATCCTTCCGCCACGGAACATCCGTCACCACCGTCTCAAGCATCACAAAATTAGGCGTCGAAGCCGCAATCTGCAGCGTCATCGCGTTGCACAACGGCCCGTTCGGATTGTGCGCCGAAACCGGCCGGTCCTCCACCAGTCCCAGACTGCATACCCGCTTCGTCTCGAGCATCCCCCCCACGTGAATCACGTCCGGCTGCAGATAGTCCACCGCCCCCAGCCGCAGCGCCTCCTGAAACCGCTCCACATCATAAAACCGCTCCCCGGTAGCCACCGCCAACGGCATCCCCCGCTTCACCTCCGCCAGCGACCGCAGGTTCTCCGGCAGCACCGGCTCCTCGTAGAACAGCGGCCGCAGCGGCGCCAGCCGCTGCCCCATCGCCACCGCCGTTGGCACATCCAGCCGCCCGTGCGCCTCCACCAGAATGTCCACCCGCGGCCCCACCGCCTCCCGCACCGCCGCCACCCGCGCCACGGCCATCTCCTGTTCGGCCGGGCTCATCGTCAGATAAGCCTTCCCAAACGGATCAAACTTCAACGCCTGAAACCCCTGCTTTACCGTCGCCGCCGCCTTCGCCGCAAACTCCTCCGGCCGGTTCGCCCCCGTAAACCACCCGTTGGCGTAGCACTTGATCCGGTCGCGATACCGTCCGCCCAGCAGCTCGTACACCGGCACCCCCAGCGCCTTGCCCTTAATGTCGAGCAGCGCCGCCTCCACCGCCGCCAGCGCACTGCGCAGAATCACCCCGTTCCGCCAGTACGACTCCCGCCGCAGGATGTGCGTATGGTACTCGACGGCGAACGGATCTTTACCCACCAGGTAGCGGCTCATGTTCCGGATCGCCGCCTCGACGGTCAATTCGTTCATCTCCGTCGTCCCCTCGCCCAACCCGGTCAGCCCCTGGTCCGTCGTGATCTTCACAAACACCCAGTTACAGCGGAAAGCGTCCACGACGAACGTCTGCAGTCCGGTAATCTTCAACTTCGGCGCCGCCGCCAGCGCCGCGCCCGGCGCCAGCAGCAGCGGCAGGAACTCTCTTCTTCGCATCGGGATTGGCATGGGAACTTAACCAAAGCCTATCACCTCCGCGCAAAAGCAAAGACCTCCGCCCGGTAAGGGCGAAGGCCTTTGCTCAGTTACCAGCGGCTGAAGCTCTAAAAGAAGTACTTCAGACCAAACTGAATGTTGCGGGGCGATCCAATCTGCCCGGTGATCTGGCCAAACGTGGAAGGCGAGTTGATATCGCGTCCGGGAGGACCCCAGTTCACGAAGTTCAGCACGTTGAACATCTCCGTCCGGAACTCGAGGCGGTGGCGCTCCGTGAAGCGGAACGTCTTGCCAATCGAAGTATCCAGGTTGAAGAAGCCCGGCGCCCGCTCGGTACCCACACCCGACGAACCAAATTCGCCCAGAGCCGGTACGCCGTAGGCACAGGTGCCGTTATCCACGCCCGCCGCGCAGAAGTCGCTCGCCGTGAACACCTTGCCAAACCAGCTGTCCACGGTACGGGTACCGGAGAAGTTGGCCGGCCGGTAACGGTTCGCCCGCGCGTTGCCGCGGGGCGACCGCCCGGAGTTCGTATTCTGCTGGCTCGCAAACACCGTCACCGGGAAGCCGCCGCGCCGCGCCAGGTTGTAGTTGATGTTCCAGCCGCCCAGCACCAGATCCGCCGCCTTGCTCATGCCCGAGCCAAACTTCTGGCCCTTGCCGAACGGCAGATTGTAGATGCCGGCCGTCGTGAAGTTATGCCGCACGTCAAAGCAGGCCGGACCGTAATTGCCCCGGCGATTGTAGGCATCCTGCCAGTACGCCCCCTCGGCGTTCACGCCGCCGCAGCCGTAGTAGCCCAGCCCGTCCGTGTTCGTCTTCGAGTAGGTGTACTGAAACAGCATCTCGAACCCGCCCGTCATGCGGCGGCGACCGGATAGCTGCATCGCGTTGTACCAGCTCGTGCCGCTCGACTCGGTCAGCGCAATGTTGCCCACGTTCGGCAACACCCGCGCCAGCGGACGGCGATCGTTGATCGGCGCCCACGTACTGAAAGGACCCGTGCCCGGCAGCGGGTTATTCGCCTCGTGCGGAATCACCAGGTGCGTACCGCGCTGGCCCACATAGGCGATGTTCACGCTCGTGGCCTTGTCGATCTCCCGCTCAATCGCGAAGTTGAACTGGTTGGTCATCTGCGGCCGCAGGTTCAGGTCCCACGCCCGGCCCTGATAGAACGGGGCCGCCGTCGGGCTCGACCGCGGACCGGTCAGGTCGCCGCGCGCAATCAGGTCGCCGAAGCCGGTCGCAATCCGGCCCGGAGCGTTCACGTCATACGTCACGTTGGACTCGGTGAAAAACGGCGGATTCAGCGGAAGGCGCAGGTTCGCCCCCGTGCCTTCGAGGAAGTTCGAAAGACGGTACGCGGCGCGAACAACCGTCTTCTGATTGATCGTGTACGCCAGGCCGAGGTTCGGGTTGAACTGCCTCTTGTAGGCGTTATAGAGCGCCCGGCCGTACTGCGTCTTGCCCGGGTAGATCAGTTCGCCCGTAAACGTGTTGATGTTCACCTGCCGGTCCTCTTTCTCATAGATCGGCGAGGTGTACTCCCAGCTCAGACCAAAGTTAAACGTCAGGCTGCGCGTTACCTTCCAGCTGTCCTGCACGAAAATGATGTTCCGCCAACCCATGTGGTTCCACGGAGGAGCCACCGCGCCCCGGCCCTTCGACGCGAGCGTATCGAGCAGGAAGTCGCCAATCGTCAGTCCCGAGTAAGCACCGTTATATCCAAAAGACCCCAGCGCGCCGTTGTTGCCGGCGTAGTAGCGGGTCTGAATGTTCCGCAGCAGGTTCACCCCAAACTTCAGCACGTGCGCGCCGGCCTGGTAGGTGTTGTTCGACTGGAACTGATACTTCTTGTCGCGGGTCGTGGCAATCGTCGCCGCGGCGCCCGCGCCGCTGAGCTGCTCGCCAATGCCGAAAGCCGAAAGGCCGGGAATCGGCTGACCGCCGGGAATCCCGAACTTCTGGTTCCCATCGGCGCCCAACTGCCCGGACCAGTCCACCGTCCGGTCGTCAATGCCGACGCTGCTGTACGAAAAGCGGTTATCCGAAACCAACTGCGCGTTCCACGTGCGCGTCCAGTTCCCCACCGTCGACCACGTCGGACCCTGGTTGCCGCCCGTCATGAAGATCGGAAGAGCCGCCTGCGAGCCGAAAGTGTCGTAAAAGGCCCGCGAATAGCGCCACATCAGGTTGTCCTTCTCCGAAATCCGATAGTCCAGCTTCGCATCGCCCTGCTTGTTCGACAGGAAGTTGCGGGTGCCCCCAATGTAGTTGCTGCTCACCCCCAGGCTCCCCACGCCGGTGTTGTTTGCCAACGGATACAGCGACGGATTGCCGAACAGGAACCGCGCCGTATTGCTGAAGCGAGAAACCGGAATCTGGTTGTTCGGAAACGGGGTGCGCGACGCTAGGCTGGCGCCCGTCGCCGGGTCGCGAACCACCTGGTTGGCGACGGTCAGAAACTGGCTCAGGTCACCGGCGCGCCAGGCGGCCGGGGCCACCGACGCCGTCGCCGGACCCGCAATCCGCCGCTCAGTCTGTTCGTAGTCCACGAAGAAGAACATCTTGTTCCGCTGAATCGGGCCGCCAAACGTGCCGCCAAAAATGTTCTGGCGCAGCGCCTGCCGCTGCGTCCGGTTGCGGTTGGCGAAAAACCCGTTGGCGTCCAGTTTCTCGTTCCGCAGAAACTCAAACGCGTTCCCGTGGAACTCGTTCGTTCCGGACTTGATCGACATCACGACGCTCGCGCCGCCCACGTTGCCAAACTCGGCGCCGGCGTTGCCCGTGACTACCTTCACTTCTTCGAGCGCATCCACGCTCGGCTGGTAGCCAATCTGGTTGTCCACCGATTGGTTGATGTCCACGCCATCCAGTAGGAAGTTGTTGGTCTGTTCGCGGTTGCCATTCACCTGCGGCCGCGAACCGGAACCCTGAAAGCGGGCCGCCGTGTTCATAGCGCCCGGCGAGGTCGAAACCGCGCCCGGAATCAGCAGGGTTAGCGAAGCGAAGTTCCGGCCGTTCAGCGGAATGCTGGTCAACTTGGTCGAACTCAGCGTGTCGCCCGTCGCCTGCGTCTCCGTCTGCAGCAGCGGACCCACGTCGGTAACTTCCACGGTTTGGCTGATGTCGCCAAGCTCGAGTTTGGCGTCAATACGCGCCACCTGGTTAGCTTCGAGTTTAAACGGACCAATCACGGACTTCTTAAAGCCCTTGGCCTCGAAAGAGATGGTGTAGCTCCCGATCCGGAGGAACGGAAACGTGTAAATGCCCTCGTTGTTCGCGGTAAGCGTAGTGCGCACCCCGGTGTCGCTGTTGGTGGCCACGACGGACCCGCCGGCCACAATTGCGCCCGAAGGATCGGTGACGGTACCTGTAACGGAGCCGGTAATTGTCTGCGCGCTGGCAAAACTGGCGCCCGCGAGTAGACAAACAAGACCCCTGGTTAAAGATCGATTTAAGCTTCTCATGAGAATACCTCGTAAGTTGATGGTAACCCAAAACGAAAAGCTCCCGAGGGCGCGGGAGCGGACAACCCCGGCTACCGTCTCGAACCCTCCCCTCCCCCCGCACCTCCCCACCCCCACCCCGGCCGCAAAAGTTCCCCCGAAAACTTTTGTAACCCTTGGGCCCTTCTTTTCACTGACTATCCAGATGCGATTTTCGCAGGAATTCACAAAGGAACAATCAAGATGGAACTAAAATCTGGTGTCAACCGACCGTCACTGGGAAAGCTCCTCGCCATGCAATTCGACCAAGTCTCCAAAGACTGTGGCGTGGCTGCCGATGGGGCCGGTCTCAAGGTCGAAAAGGGCGAGACCGTTCTGCTCACCTTCGAATCGGAACGCTTTCGCGCCGCCTTCCGACAAATGAAACCGCGGTCGATCGATGAGATCCGTCAGCTCGTCGGCGTCTCTCCCTCCGTCGCCGCCTTCGCCTCCGCCCAACCCGGCGCCACGCCAGGATGCGGGTGCAGCAAGCCCAGCCGTTTCCGCAATATCGACGAACTCGACTCCCCGGAACCCGCCGTGCGCGGCAAAGCCCTCTCCGCCGCCCGCCTCGACGCCCGCAACTATGTCAGAAGTGGCGCCCGCGCCTCCGCCTCCCAGAAGGCCTTCCTCGACCGCTACGTCCAACTCACCGACGCCGTCCTCAACCTCGCCTTCCTCGCGAACATCGAAATCCAGGACGGCGCCACCCTCGTCATCGCTCCGGGCACCCACGCCCTCTATGCGCGCAATATCCGTATCCATGGTTCCGGTCGTATCGTTTGCCAGGGCCCAATCACCATTAATTGCCAAAACTTTAATGGAGATTACAAAAATAAATGGACTGGCATTACGGCTACTCCAAACCTCATTAAAAACACCACTTTCTTGAAAGAATCTTAGGAGCAAATCAGATGCCAAACATTGTCGCAAGAGGTTCGGATGGAGCGGCCGGCAGCGCGGGAACCGCGGGCCAGCCCGGTTTTGATGGCACCCCCGGCCGCGCGGCCGTCTGCAATTGGGACGGCGACGACCCCGCCGGTAACGGCGGCAACGGAGGACGCGGACTCGACGGCTCTCCCGGCAACGCCGGCCAGAACGGTAGCAACGGCAGCGACGTATTGATTCAGGTCTCCGACTTCATCGTCGGCGTCGATATCGACACCCGCGGCGGAAACGGCGGCAACGGCGGCAACGGCGGCCCCGGTGGCGCAGGCGGCCCAGGCGGCGATGGCGGCAGCGGCTCCGGCTGCGAGGACCAGGGCGACGGCGGCAACGGCGGTAACGGAGGCACCGGCGGCGAAGGCGGCCGCGGCGGCAACGGCGGCAAAGGAGGCAATATCCAGGTAGTCGCCGAAAACATCACCACCGGAACCCTCAACGCCAACGCCGAAGGCGGCCAACCCGGCTTCGGCGGTGCGGCCGGCCCGGGCGGCGCTCGCGGTCAGCGCGGCAACGGTCGCAACGCCGGTAGCCAGGGCAACCCCGGCGCCAACGGCGCCACCAGCCAGAACGGTACCGGCGGCGGAGATGGCTCCATCAATATCATCGAGCAGTCGGCTTAACCCCCGCATGTCCGCCACCGCCCTACCCCTGCTCCGCGAGGCCGCCGAACAGCAGCTCCACCTGCTCTCGGCGGCCGCCGGACTCCCCCCCGCCAACCAACGCCGCCTCCAGCAGGTCTTCTCCCTTCTCTCCGGCGATGCCCTCGACCGCCCCGCCGAGCCCCACTACCCCGGCCTCTCCCACATCAACGCCAGCGGACTCCCCCTCCAGTGGTCCGTCGCCGCCGGAGAACCCCTACCCTCCGTCCGCTTCCTCACCGAATGCGGACCCGTCGGCGCCCCCGGCCCCGAGCGCCTCGCCAACTCCTTCGCCCGCCTCCAGCAAGCCGCCCGCCTCATCGGCGCCGAAAACGCCGCCCTCCAAGCCGAACAGCTCACCCGCCAGCACCTCCTCCCCAACGCTTGGCCCGCCCACTGGCGCAGCGCCCTCTGGTCCGCCGCCGGCGCCGTCGGCAACCACATCGCCCTCAAAATCTACTGCAACCTCACCGCCGGCGACCCCGCCTCCCGCTGGCGGCGCGCCGGCCAACTCCTTGCCACCCTCGGCCGCACCACCGCCCTCGAATCGCTCTGTCACTGCTCCCGCCTCGCCTCCCGCGACTCCTGGCCCGCCGGCATCGCCATCGCCCTCAGCCCGTCCGGCATCGGCGGCGTAAAAATCTACTTCCGCTCCGGCGCCGTCGAAACCACCTCCTGGCTCTCCCGCTGGTATCTCGCCTGCGGCTACCCCCACGCCGAAGAACACGCCCGCCTCCTGCTCGAAATCTTCGCCCCTCCCTCCCGAACGCCCGCCCCCCCCGGCGCCATCGTCGTCTCGCTCGAATTCCCCCCGGCCGACCAGCCCCCCGCCCTCAAAACCGAACTCGAACTCAACCGGCCAAGCCCCACGGAGCAAACCACCGCCGCCCGCGTCCGCCACCTCCTCCACCGCATGGCCATCCCCGCCGGGCCCTACGAAGACGCCCTCGCCGCCCTCGCCCCTCCCGGCCACCAACCCACCATCCATCGCCTCATCGGCCTCCGCACCGACCCCTCCGGCACCCGCCGGGCCAATATCTACCTCGAACCCCCTCCCCCCGCTCTCCCCCCCGCCCGCCCCCGCCTCTCCCCCCGGGCCGCGAACACCAACCTGCCGGAGGTCTCCCGCGCCGGCCTCGCCTGGCTTGCCGCCCGCCGCCAACACGCCGGCGGCTGGTCCGGCTTCGCCCTCCCCGTTGGCACCGCCGATCACTGGGTCACCGCCTACGTCGCCTTCCACACCGGACTCGGCTGCGAACATCTCGCTTCCCTCCGCGGCCCCCGCGGTGCCTGGGGCTACAACGCCGCCACCCCCGAAGACGCCGACTCCACCGCCCTCGCCGCCCTCGCCCTCGCCCGCGCCGGTCACCCCGTCGATGTCCGCCGCTTCCTCGCCTCCTGCTGGCGTGACGATGGGGGCGTCGCCACCTACCCCCACGGCACCCCGCCCGGCGGCGCCTGGTGCGAAAGCACCGTCGACGTCACCCCCGTCGTCGCCGAGTACCTCTCCCCGCCCGACCCCGCCCGCACCCTCGACTGGCTTCTCGGCCGGCAGCGCCCCGATGGCCTCTGGAACGCCTATTGGTGGGTCTCCCCCCTCTACCCCGCCTGGTGGGTCGCCCGCGTCTTCGGCCGCCAACTGCCCCCCGCCCCCCGCCAGCGCCTCATCGACGGAATCAGCCGCTGGAGCCCCACCGGCGCCTTCGAACTGGCGCTGCTCGTCCTTACCCGCCGCGAACTCGGCCTGCCCTTCGCCCAACAACGCGATGCCCTGGCCCGCATGCAAAAACCCGACGGCTCCTGGGAGCCCGGTGCCTGGCTGCGCCTTCCCCGCCCCAACTACCGCGAACCCTGGACCAATCTCGCCTCCGGGCCCTGCTATCTCGATCACGATGGCGTCTTCACCACTGCCACCGCCCTCGGATCGCTCACCGAACAAGCATCCCGCCCAACCGGCCTTGATCCCTGTCTCTTCACTTACCCGCGAAGCCGGTAATCCGCGAAGCCGGTAATCAAGGACACAAAACCGATCGGCAGGCCCACCGGAAGCAGCAGACACAACACGAGCACCTGCCGCCTCTACCGCCGCCGAGCCGCAACAGTCCTCCCGGCCGGACCGGCCTCCAGCCCGCCCTGTCACCAAGGGCGCCGCGCCCGGCTTCAACCGGCCGGCGCAAGAGCCACACAGACTCGAATCCCGCGCACCGGCATAGCCGCCCACTCCGCCGAGCACTCAGCCGGGCCGGCAAATCCTCGAATGTCCGCCCTTACTATTGCGAAGCGATAGTACTAACCCAAAGTACGGCAGGGCGCGGCACAACAGCACCACCTGCGGATAACTTTCCCTGGGCAGCCGAGTAGATTCGTTCTAAGGTGGTCCTCCCTCCCGGGAAGACGCCAGGTCCTGGCGAAGGAGAAAGACGAAAATTCAGGAATCCCTCAGTCTCGTCCAGAACCCCGCCCGAACAACCTCCTGTTTTGCGGCGAACCTTTCGACCGGTGCGGCAAACTGGCGGGGACACAGGGACTCTACCTTCGTCCTGGATCACCGCCACCAGTGGCAGTGCGTGGATCGGACAACTGCCCATCGACCGCAATCGTTCCTCCGCCCCCCTGCAATATCTCAATCGGGTCCAAATCAGCGTACCGCCCTGAAGGGTGAGGCCTTGCCAGGGTACCAAGACGCTTCCTGCAAAAATCGACTCCAGCCCCACAACGACCCCAGCCTGGTCTCAACTATCCGGCACTTTCAGCTAACTACTCGAGCAGGTTCCCCGGACGACCTTGAAAAGATCCTCCGTCACCACCAGGGCCAGCGCCCCCCCCCGCTCTTCGCTGCTGGGAACAGTTCCCGGCCATCCTCTTCTGCCAACTCCGCCAGGCCCCAAGCCTCCGTGAAGCCTGGGAAAGACTCCCAGCCAGCAAGGGCAAACGGGTCCATCTCGGGTTCGCCCAAGCTCCCCCAACATTCCACCCTGACCTACGCGAATCAGCACCGGCCCTTCGAGATCGATCAGGATCACGTCCTGGCCCTCCCGAGCCATCTCCGCGCTAAACTCCCCCTCCCCCCCCCTCGCCGCGATCCCCGGCAAACTCGATCGTTTAGACAGCACCGTCAGCTAAAAAGCACCGTCATCGACCGCGGGCATCCCCAACGGCAGCAGGAACCCTCCGGCCTCCTGCTTCTCGGCGATGCCACCAGGCTCCCGGAGCCATCCACCCATCTCCACTTCGGTCGCGGCGGCGCGGCTCTCTTCCTCAATCGCCGCCGCCAGCAAGATCAAACCACTAACTTCCCCATCCGGACGCCGCCAGAGCCGCAACGGCCCCATGCCCCCCCGTCGAACTCCGACTTCGCGGCCCAGCCCGGCAAAACTGCGAAGCACCATCGTACTCGATTGAAAACAATACCCCAAGCTACCGTCCGTACGCCAGGCAGAAGTACCCCATCGCAGAGAATTCTCTTGCAGCCTGCGGACCCTCGCTCCGTACCCCCCCCCCGTACCCCCCCGCTGTACTCCCCCGCTGTACTCCCC
>JAINDL010000029.1 GCA_019931245.1 Bryobacteraceae bacterium CoA2 C42 | reverse complement strand
TGGCGGTGGGGACGGCGGCGGGGGTGGGGCTGATTCAGATCCGGGAGATCACCTTTGCTGAAAAGGCGCGGCTGTACGAAGAGGCGATCGACAAGTTCCACCGGCGGACGGAGTTCGGCTATGTGCTCGAGCGCGGGCCGCGGGGGGTGCGCGACAGCGACAACGACGGGCTGTGGACGTCGATGTACGGGGCTTCGCAGTGTTTTGCCTATGCGGTGAAGAAGGACGCCGCATCGCTCGACAACGCGCGGAAGGCCTTCCGCGCCCTCGCGTTCCTGAGCGAGGTGACGCAGGGCGGGACGCCGGCGGGACTGCCGGGCCTGGTGGCGCGGACGATTCTGCCTACCTCGGGGCCGGACCCGAACGCGAAGGCATATACGCGCGAGACGGACGCGGCGATGCAGAAGCGGGATCGGAAGTGGAAGACGCTGGTGCCGCGGTGGCCGAAGAGCGCGGACGGCAAGTGGTACTGGAAGGCCGATGTCTCCTCGGACGAACTCGACGGCCACTTCTTCTTCTACGGCCTCTACTACGACCTGGTGGCGCAGACGGCGCCCGAGAAGGAGGAGGTGCGGAAGGTGGTGCGGCGGATCATCGACCATCTCGTCAAGCACGACTTCAACATGATCGACTGGGACGGCAAGCCGACCCGGTGGGGCGTGTTTTCGCCGGCGCAGTTGAACCAGGACAAGGATTGGTGGGCGGCGCGGGGGCTGAATTCGCTGAGCATTCTGGCCTATCTCAAAGTGGCCCACCATGTGACCGGCGACAAGAAGTACCACGAGGTGGCGCAATGGCTGATCAAGGAGCATGGCTATGCGCAGAACGCGATGTTCGCCAAGCTGTCGCAGGGCGTGGGCGACGGCAACCAGAGCGACGACGAGATGGCCTACATGGACTACTGGAGCCTGCTGCAGTATGAGCGGGATCCGGAGTTGGTGGAGCGCTACGCCTACTCGCTCTATCGTTACTGGGGCCTGGACCGGCCGGAGGTGAATCCGTTTTTCAACTTTGCGGCGGCGGCGCTGCTCAAAGGCAAGCGCTACGATGATCCCCACATGATGTACGACCTGACGCCCACGGGGCCGTGGCTCGACCAAGCGCTCGATACGCTGCGGCGGTTTCCGCTGGACCTGCATAACTATGCGCTGACGAACAGCCACCGCACGGATGTCCGCCGGATGGCGAACAACCGGGGCACGAAGCGGAACGGGCGGGTGCTGCCGGTGGATGAGCGGCAGGTGTTCCACTGGAATCACGACCCGTTCCGGCTGGACTACAACGGCGACGGCACGACGCTGGCCGATGGGACGTCGTACCTGCTGCCTTACTATATGGGCCGCTACCTGGGCTTTGTGAAAGAATAGGGCGGCCCACGGCGGCTGGTCAGAAGATCAGCTTCAGGGCGAACTGGATGTAGCGGGGATCGAACGTGTTGGTCACCCGGCCGAAGTTGCCGCTGGCGAGGCTGACTTCGGGCTGGGTGAAGTTGGTCTTGTTGAAGATGTTGTAGAACTCGCCGCGGAACTGGAGCCGGGCGGATTCGTTAATCATGGGCAGGGCGAAGCTCTTGGCCAGGACGAGGTCGGTCTGGTAGAGCGGGAAGCCGTAGGCGACGTTGCGGCCGAGGTTGCCGAAGGGGTTCGTCACCGGGGGGACGGCGAGGTTGGCGCGGTTGAAGTAGTTGGTGAAGCTGCGCTGGCCTTCCGGGGCGAGGACGCCGATGGACCCATCGATGACGTTGGGGCGGAGGGCGACGTTGCCGAGGAAGTCGGGCTGGCCGTCGGAGAGGATGCCGGCGGCGTCGGGGTAGCGAAGGTTTAGGGGCAGGCCGCTTTGGGAGTTGATGATGGCGCTGGTCTGCCAGCCGCCGATCACCGCGCCAAAGCGCCGGTTCTTGCCGTAGGGCAGATCAAGCACGAAGCTGGTGGTGTTGTTCCAGCGCTGGTCGAAGCTGGAGGCGCCCTTATCGTTGGCGACGTTGCGGATGTCCTGCGGGTTGGGGCTGCCGCCGACGGAGCCTTCAAGCACCTGGCCGACGGTATCAATGGCCTTGCTGTACGTAAACGAGTTCAGCAGGGTGACCCAGTCGCCGCGGTGTTCGAACTTGACCTGGAGCGAGTTATAGTTCGAGAAGGCCGCGGGGACGACGGCGGTGATGTTGTTGAAGCCCTGGTAGGGGCGGCGCGCGAGGAGGGTGCCGATGGTGGTCAGGCCCTGGGAGAGTTCGGCCTGGGTGATGGGCCGGGCCTGGTTCAGGTCGCCGAGCACGGGGAGGTGGTCGGCGCGGTTGCCGACGTAGGCCACGTCGAGGAGCGTATTCTTAAACAGCGTCCGCTGGAGGGTGAAGTGCCAGTTCTGGACGTAGCCCCAGGGGGTGTTGCGGTCCATGTGGAGGATGACGTTCGAGCCGGGGTTGGTGGGGTAGCCCTGTTCGCGCGTGCGGAAGCAGTTGACGAAGGAGTTGGCGACGCAGAGGTTGCCGAGCTGGGCCGGGCTGTTCAGCGCCGAGAAACGCGTGACGAACGGGGCGTTGGTGCTGAGATACTCGGCCGAGGCCATGCGGTTCCAGTAGTTCCAGCCGAAGCCGTAGCCGCCGCGGAGGACCGTCTTGGCGTTGAGCTGATAGGCGGCGCCGAAGCGGGGGGCGAAGTTGTTCCAGGTCTGGCGCTGGAGGGTGCGGTTTTCGATGCTGCCGCCGGTGGCGACCACCAGCTTGTTCTGCGCGGGGTCGAAGTTGGCGAGGTTGTTGTTGGCGTCGTAGGCGGGGGTGGTCATCTCATAGCGGAGGCCCAGGTTGAGGGTGAGCCTGGAGTTGACCTTGAAGTCGTCCTGCAGGTAGAACCAGTGGGCCTGTTGGCGGACCTGAGCCTGGACTTGCGTGGCGAACTGGTAGGAGCTGCGGGCGCCGAAGTAAAAGTCGGCGAGGGAGTGGACGGTGTTGGCGTTGGCCCCGGCGAGGGTGCCGAGGTTCTGTCCGGGCAGGCGGGAGTAGAAGCCGCCGTAGCCGTCGATGCCGTAGAGCGGGTTGGTGTCGTCGACGACGATGGCCATGCGCAGCAGTTCGTAGCCCATCTTGAGGTTGTGGCGATTGCGGATCTTCGACAGGTTGAGGCGCGAATTGAGGGTGGTGGGGAACTGGGCCTGCGGGTTGGTGGACTGGCGGCCGAAGCGGGGGAAGCCCTGGATGTCCTGGGGGGTGATGCCGCCCTGGATGCGGGGCCCTTCGGGCAGGCCGGTGATGCCGAACAGTTCGCGCATGGACGGGCCGCCGACGAGCGCCGGCAGGCGGTCCATGCCGAGACGGGTGACGGCGAAGCGGTATTCGAGCACTTCGGTGGGCGACTTGGTCCAGGTGAGGCCGGCGATGCCCTGCTGGTTGAAGGTATCGAGATTGCCGAGATTGTTGCCGCCGGCAAAGCCGGTGATGAGGCCGGGGGCCTGGATGTTCTGCCGGCGATGGGCGTAGCGGAAGAAGGAGTTCAGATTGGCCGAGAGGGTGTGGTCGACTTTGATGGCGCCCTTGTTGTCGGTGAGGCGGTTCTGATCGAAGTTGCCGAAGTTGGTGCCGATGCCGAGGGCGCCGCCGCCTTCGCGGTTGGCCTGGGGCAGTTCGGCGAGCACGCGGCGGGCGAAGGGCGTCATGGGAATGGGGGTGCCGGCGGGGAAGACGGTGCCGGCGGCGATGGTGCGGCCCTGGTCATCGCGGAAGCTGTAGGGGGCGCGGACGTCGAGCGGGAGGATACCGGCGCGCATGGGAGCGGTGGGCACGGAGGTGAGAGCGAAGGGGGCGATGGACCAGCGGGAGCCCTCGTAGTCGGCAAAGAAGAAGGTACGATCCTTCACGATCGGACCGCCGATGGCAACGCCGAACTGGTTGCGCTTGTTGATGGGCTTCCGGTTGAGGGTGGGCTTGAAGAAGCCGGTGGCGTTGAGCTTCTCGTTCTGGAGGAACTCCCAGAGGGCGCCGTGCAGGGTGTTGGTGCCGGACTTGGAGGCGACGTTCATGACGGCGCCGCCGGAGCGGCCGAACTCGGCGGAGTAGGCGTTGACGATGAGCCGGAACTCGGCGACGGAGTCGGGCGAGGGCTGGATGGACTGATTCGAGAAGCCCTGGTTGGTGGTGCCGTAGAAGTTGTTGTCGATGCCGTCGAGCAGGAAGTTGTTCCAGACCGAGCGGAGGCCGTTGACGTTATAGGAGCCTTCGCGGCGGAAGGCGATGGAGCCTTGATTGCCGGACTGCGACTGGCGAACGCCGGGGGCGAGCAGGGCGAGATTGGCGTAGGAGCGGCCCTGGAGCGGGAGTTCGACCACCTGGCGGGCGGCGATGACCTGGCCCTTCGAGGAACTGTCGGACTCAAGCAGCGGGGCGGTGGCTTCGATGGTGACCGTTTCGCTGACGGCGCCGACGCGGAGCGAGAGATCGACGCGCTGGCGGGCGTTGACGGTGAGGATGACGTTCTCGACGGTGGCGATGGTGAAGCCGGCTTTTTCGGCGGTGACTTTGTAGGAGCCGATGCGGGCGGAGGGGAAGACGTAGTCGCCGGTTTCGCCGGTTTCCGTGGTGAGGGTCAGGCCGGTTTGGTTGTTCCGGAGAGTGACCTTGGCGGCGGCGATGGCGCCGCCCTTTTCGTCGCGGACGGCGCCGACGACGGCGGCCGAGTCGAACTGGGCGGAGAGAGGGGCCAGCAGCAGGACACCGAGCAGCGCCGCGCGGCACAGCGAGGGCAAAGGTTTAACGCGGAAAAAATCTTTTGTCATAGCGTATATCGGCAGGATGACAGACCGAGCTCAAGTGGGCGTTAACGTTGAGTGAATGTTGCGTTACGCTGTGGTCAAGAGTGTGGCGATGGCGCGGAAAAGCAGGCTTTCGGCGGTGCAGAAGCGGGACGGGGCGCGGGCGCCGGAGGTGAAGCGTCTCGATCAGGCGTTGAGTCCGCAGTTTCCGGCCGGGGCGATGTTGATTGCCTCGCCGCTCACGGTGGCCGAGGCGGTGGAGCAGGTGCCGGCGGGCCGGGTGATCACCATGGGTGGTCTGCGCGCGCAGTTGGCCGAGCGTTACGGTGCGGAGTACACCTGCCCGCTCACGACCGGGATCTTTTTGCGGATTGCGGCGGAGGCAGCGGTTGAAGAGGGGGACGGCGGCAGGCAGACCCCGTATTGGCGGGTGGTCCGCGATGATGGCCGGCTGCTCGACAAGCTCCCGGGAGGCGCCGCGGCGCAGGCGAAGCTGCTGCTGGCCGAGGGCGTCGGGTGCCGGGCTGCGGGAGCGCGGGGCTGGCGTCTGGCGCCCGGCGTACTGCCCTAAGCCAGCAGCGGTTTGACGAGCTTGCCTTCGTTGATGATCTTGGCCGGGCGGCCGATGGGGGTCTGGTATTCGTGGCCCGCGTCGATGCCGAGGATGTGATAGAAGGTGTGCAACAGGTCTTCCGGTTCCACCGGCAGATCGGTGACTTCGGTGGCCGTTTTATCCGTTGCGCCGAGGATGCGGCCGCCGGTCATGCCCGCGCCGGATAGAACAATCGACCAGGCTTTGTTGTGATGGTCGCGGCCGGCGTCGGCGTTGATCTTCGGCGTGCGGCCGAACTCGCCCATGCCGATGACGAGCGTCGAATCGAGCAGGCCGCGGTCGTGCAGGTCGGTGACGAGGGCGGCGTAGGCTTTGTCAAACTCGGGCAGCAGCACCTTCTTGCAGATGTTGAAGTTGTCGCCGTGCGTGTCGTAGTTGAGCCAGCCCTTGGCGACGGTGACGAAGCGGACACCGTGTTCAACGAGGCGCCGGGCGAGCAGGGCGCCCTGGCCGACCGGCGTGCGGCCGTAGCGTTCGCGCAGCGCGGCCGGTTCGGACTGGATGTCGAAGGCCTTCTTGGCCGTGGGCGAACTGAGCAGGTCGTAGGCCTTCTTTGAGAACTCATCGAGGGCGGCGAAGTCGGGGCTGGCTTCGACGCTGCGGAACTTGGCGTCCATCTGCTGGACGAGGAAGCGGCGGTTGTCGACGCGGGCCCAGTCGACATCGACGGGCAGGGTGAGGTCGCGCACCTGGTAGCCGGTCGCGTTGGGGTCGCCGGCGATGAAGGGGTTGTGCGCGCCGCCGAGGTAGCCGGCGCCGTAGGAGGGGAAGGTGTTGGGGACGGCGACGTAGGGCGGCAGGCCGTTCTTGGGGCCTAGTTGCTGGGAGATGACGCTGCCCATCGAGGGGAACTCGAGGGTGGGCAGCGGGAGATAGCCGGTGAGGAGATAGTTGATGGCGCGTTCGTGGTTGTTCTCTTTCGAACGGACCGAGCGCAGGACGGTGACCTTGTCCATCATCTTCGCCATCTCCGGCAGGTGTTCGCAGATGTGGAGGCCAGGGACGTTGGTGGGGATGGGTTTGAACTCGCCGCGGATTTCGGCCGGGGCGTCGGGCTTCATGTCAAAGGTGTCGAGCTGCGGGGAACCGCCGCTTTGCCAGAGCAGGATGCAGCTGATGTCCTTCTTCTTTGCGGCCTTGGCGGCGCGGAGGGCGTTGGCGACGGAGACGCCACCGACACCGAGCGAGCCGATGCGGAGGAAGTCGCGGCGTCCAAAAATATCGGTCTGGTTGGTGATCTTCATCGGAATGGCCTCGGCCTTAATGATTGTAGAGAAACTCTTTGGTGTTAAGCAGGGCCCACAGGACGTCTTCGGCGCCCTGCTGGCGGTTGGCGGCCTTGCGGATGGCGTTGCGGGCGGCGGCGAGCTCTTCGGCGTCGGGGAAGCGGGTGAGGGTGCGGAGGTAGAACTCTTCGACGAGAGCGCCATCGTCGGCGAACTGGCCGAGGGCGAGGCGGACGTAGCTGCCGGTGCTGGTGACTTTGCGATGGGCGGTGTCGCCACCGATCATGTGCAGGGCCTGGTTGAGCGTGGGTTCGTTTTTGCGTTCGCAGACGAGCTGGCGCGAGGGGCGGTCGAAGACTTCGAGGAAGTAGCTTTCGATTTCGGGTTCGGGCAGGGCAGCGGCGCGGGTGCCGGGGTACATGGCGCGGAAGGATTCCGGCACGGCGGTAGCGAGCGAGATGGCGTCGAGGAGGGGTTCGGCGCTGAGCCGCTTGGGATAGTAGCGGGAGTAGGCCATGGTGTCCTGCTTGTTGCCGGGGACGGGGACGGAGGAGAGCTGGTAGGCGCTCGAGAGGGTGATGGTTTTGATGAGGTGATGGAGGTCGAAGTTGTGCGCGGCGAAGTCCCGGGCGAGGGCGTCGAGCAGGGGTTCGTTCGACGGGGGGTTGGTGACGCGGAAGTCGTCGACCGGTTCGACGAAGCCGCGGCCGAAGAACAGGCGCCACATGCGGTTGACCATGGCGCGGGCGAAGTAGGGGTTGTCTTTGGCGGTGATCCAAGCGGCGAGAAGCTCGCGGCGGTCGGTGAGGCCTTCGGGGGCTAGCTGCGGGCCGTCGAGCGCCTTGGGCAGATAGACCTTTTTGGTTTCCGGGTGCTGGAACTGGCGGGAGAAGTCGACGACGAGAGCGCGTTCGTTGTTGCGCGGGCCACCACCTTTGTAGCGCACCTGCGAGAAGAAGGCGGCCAGTCCGGCGAAGTCGCTCTGCTTCCAGCGTTCGAGCGGATGGTTGTGGCAGCGGGCGCAGCCGATGGAGACGCCGAGGAAGAGCTGACTCGTCTTTTCGGCCAGATCGAGCTCCTTCTTCATGATGGGGTAATAGTTGGTGGCCGGTGCTTCGTACATGTTGCCGCTCGAGACGAGCAGGGAGCGGACGAACTGATCGTAGGGGACGTTGGCGCGGAACTGCTTCTGCAGATACTCGGTGAAGGCGTAGGGGCCTTTGTTATAGAGCAGCTGCTTGGTGTTGTCGAGATGGTCGCCCCAGTACATGGCCCAATATTCGGCGTATTCGGGGCGGTGGAGCAGTTGGTCGACGGCCTTGGCGCGCTTGGCCGGGTCTTTGCTTGCGAGGAAGGCGCGGGCTTCGGCCGAGGTGGGGATGGTGCCGATGATGTCGAGGTAGACGCGGCGCAGGAAGGTGGCATCGTCAGCCGGGGCCGAGGGCGGAATCTGCAGGCGCTTGAGCTTGGCGTTGCTGTGTTCGTCGATGAGGTTGCTGACCGGTAGCGGGGCCACCGCGCGCGGTTCGAGGACGACGGCGACCTTGGCGACACCGGCGACGCCGGGGCCGCGGACGACGATGGCCGTTTCGCCGCCGCGTTCGGCTTTGACGATGCCGGCGGGGTTGATGGAGGCGATGGAGTCGTTGTTGGTGGAGAACTTGACGAGGTGGGTGACATCGGCTTCGGCGCCGTCGTCGAAGCGGGCAGTGACGAGGAGTTTGCGGGAGGCGTCCTTGCCGGTGAGCGTCAGCGTGGCGGGGGTGACGCGGAGGGCGGTCATCTTCCGTTCGTGTTGGGGCGTGCGGGGCGCGCCGTCGCGGAGCCAGGCGAGCAGGGCCTGGTAGTCCGGCGACTTAGCGGAGAAGAGTTTGCCGCCGCCGTGGGGCGTGGGGCCCATGGTGGGCTTGAGCAGCAGGAGGCTCTTTTCGGGATCGGTGCGGTTGACGCGGCGGCCATTGTGGGCCGTGGCGATCATGTCGTAGTCGGGTTCGGGTTCAAAGCCGAACAGGGAGAGCTTGAAGCCGTTTTTGCCGTTGAGCGCGCCGTGGCAGGAGCCGCCGTTGCAGCCGTACTTGGTGAGGATGGGAAGGATGTCGGCGGCGAAGCTGCGGGGGATGGGGGCGGCGGCGCGTTGGACGAGGGCGGTGGTGGTGGCGGAGTGTCCCTGCCAGGTGACGCGGATAGGGCTGCCGCCGTTGGCGAGCGCGGTGACGACGCCTTGCGGGTCGACGCGGGCGGCCGGGCCGGCGGCCGTGAAGGCGGCTTCGGCGGTGACCTCGCGGGCGGTGCCGTCGGGATACTCGGCGGTGACGACGAGGCGCTGCCGGGCGCCCTGGCCGAACAGGAGCGGGTTTTCGGGCGTGATTTTCAGCTTGGCGGCGGGGGCGGCCCAGAGGCCGAAGGCGAGCAGACCGGAGAGGAGACGCATTAATCCACCTGGAGAGTGATCTTGGGAGCTTCCTGGGTTTGGCCGGCGGCGGCGCCGAGGATGGCGACGCGCGGGGCGCGGCCGAGCGGTGCCTGGGCGGAGGCGGTTACTTTCAGTTGTACCAGGGTCTTGTCGGCCGGGGCGCTGACGGCTTCGAGCGTGACGCCGGGCGGGAGGTTTTCGGCCGTAAAGGCGATGGGCGCGGCGAAGCCCGTTTCGCGGCGGATGGCGACGGGAATCAGGGCGGAGCCGCCGCGGGGCACGTTGACGTTGGTGGCCTGGGCTTCGAGGGAGAAGTTGGGTTTCTCGCTGATGGTGACGAGCGCCTTGTCGACGCGGGTGAACGTGGCGCCCTCGCCGCCGCCGCTGCTGACGCGGACCGAACGCCAGGCGTGTTCGCTCTGGCTGCTGACGGTGACCAGGCCAGCCGTGCCGGGCGTGCCCGTGGCGCGGAGGAGGAAGGCGGCTTCGTCGCGGCCGGCGGGGATGGTGATGGGGTCGGCGGTGATGCCGGCGGGGAGGCCGGAGAGGGAGAGCGGTATCGGCTCGTTGTGGCCGTCGAGGCGTTGCACGGAGACGGTCCACTTGGCTTCGCCGCCGGCGTGGACGTGGGGCCGTTCGTTGCCGAGTTGGAGCGTGTAGGAGGGCTGCGGGGGGCGGACGAGGAGCTGATACGGCGCGCGTTCGCCGGCTACCTGCACGGTGTTGCGAAGTTCGACGGTGTATTCGCCGGCTTCCTTGAACGTGTGGAGCAGGCGGGGGTCGCGCTGGTAGAACTGGCCACCGACGTAGTTGAAATCGTCGTTGAGGGCGAGCTGCTTGCCGGCGGCGTCGAGCAGGCGCATGGTGAGATCGACGGGGGAGCCGAAACGCTGACCGCGGACTTCGAAGAGGAGCGTCTGGCCGGCCTGGGCAGTGAAGCGGTAGAGATCGGGCTGGCGATATTTGGCGACGCCGGGGATGGAGACGGGGGGCGTGATGCGGTCGCCGCCGGGGTGGCGGGGTGTGGCATCGATGAGCAGTTCGACGGGGTTGGAGCGGCCGCCCGGGGTGAGGAGCGTGAGTTGGACCGAGCCGTTGGCGGTGGCGGCGGGGACGCTGAGGCGGGCGCGGGCCGAGGCGCCGTCCATCGAGAGGATGGCACCCGCGGCCCCTTCGAGGCGGGCTTCGCCGTAGAGGCCTTCGCCGAAGAGCGTAACCTCCTGCTCGGAGCCGGGCGGGATGGCGAGCGGGGAGACGGTGTCGAGGTGCGGAGCCTGGCGGATATCGAGTTCGTAGGCGAAGGCGGGGTCGAGGCGGACGTGCGTCGGTTGCACGACGACGAGGTATTCGCCGGCTTCGGCGAACTGGTGCGAGAGGAAGGGATCCCAGATGAACCGTTCTTCGTTGTAGTCGATCTTGGCGCCGTTGGCGTGGAGCAGAAAGAGGGCGGCGTCGAGGCCATTGCCATTGCGGGCCGCGCGGAGATCGAAGATCCAGCGGGAGCCTTTTGCGACGCGGATTTTGTAGAAGTCGAAGTCACCGTCAAGGTTCAGGCGGCCCATCACCGTGGCGGGGAGGGGGACAGGCTGGGCCTCGGCGGCAGTGGAGTTGGGTTCGTTTTCGAGGACGCGGGGCTGGTCGCTGACGCGGAGTAGGAGCGGGCCGCTGGCGCCGCGGGGGGTGACGACGTGGAAGGGGTGCTGGCCGAAGGGGGCGGAGGGCGCGAGGGTGACGCGGAGGCGGAGGCGGGTGGGTTCGGCGGCGAGGATTTCGGCGGCGGCGCCCGGTTGGTGGAAGAGGATGGCCTGGGCGCGGTCGAGATGTTCGCCCAGGATCTCGGCTTCGAAGGTGGTGCCAGGCCGGGCGCCCATTGGATAGACGGCGGCCGCGATGGGGAGGCGGTGCTGGACCGGATCGGCGGCTATCGCCAGCGCGAGCGAGAGCGCGAAAAGGAAAAATCCCTTCATTTTTGAGGTGATGCTATCACAGGACTACCGGCCGTCGGCCAGTCCGCCGACCTTGCGGACCAGGATCTGACGCGACAGCCGTTCCACGGTAAGGTAGAGGATCAGCCCGGCCAGGGCGGCGAGCGCCCAGCAGAGTGGCATGAGCAGCCAATAGGTTGTGGGCGATGCATGGCTGGCCGCCAGGCGTGGGAAGACAAGCAAAGCGAACAGTTTGACCACCGGGCCATGGATCAGATAGAACGAGTAGCCGGTGCGGCCCAAACCGCTAATCAGAGACAGCAACGGCATCAGCGGGCGAAAGCCTTCGCGCCGTTGCGCGAGCAGGGTGATGCCGACGAGGCAGGAGGCGACAATCAATCCGCTGGTGGTGAAGAGTCCACGTCTGGCGACGTCCGGCAAGCCGGATCCCAGCCTTCCGGTGTCCAGCAGAATTCGAATGAGGAGAAAGAGCAAGGCGCCGGCGACGAGCTTCCGCATCATGCGCGGCCACCGCATCGGCCAGGACTCGCGGGTTTGCATTTCAAACACCAGGCAGCCGGCCGGAATGTAAGCGAAGCGGAGGGAGGGTGAGCCCCACAACAGGCCGGAGGCGAGCGAGAGGCTCGTCACGGCGGCCCAGATGGCGATCCGTTGGCCGAGAGAAAATTGCCAGCGCCGGATGGCGAACCCAAACAGGGGGAACAAGAGATAGCCGGCCACGATGTAGCTGAGCGTCCAGGTGACGGTCAGGATCGGTTGTTCCGGAAAGAGGCCGGGTAGCAGAAGCAGTTGCCGGAGGAAGGTGGCTAGCGAGGCGTTGGCGACATCGGCGCGGGAGAATCCGGCGGCGATGTGGGCGAACGCGACAGCCATCAGGAGCACGGTGAGGTAGGGGATGTAGATGCGGACGAGGCGGAGGGCGACGAAGCGGGGGTAAGAGAAGCGGCCGCTGGCGATGTTATGCGCGATGAAGAAGCCGCTCAGCAGCAGCAGCAGATTGGTGCCCGTGCTGCCGAGGCGCGCGGCGAACCAGCTGAGGGAATCTTCGGCTCCCGTGGCGGCGGATTGGAGCGCGACAAAGCCGCCGTAGTGAAAGAGAAACACGATGGTCGCGGCGGCGGCTCGCAGGGCGTCGAAGGCTGGCAGGCGCAGAGTACGGGATGCCGGTTCCGTTCTGGTTTCCCGCGGCGGGACAACGAATTCGGCCATGGGGGAGTAGACGGATTTTCTATTGTGTCAGGTTCGGGGTCCGAACGCGTAAGATCGAACCCTGCACGCAGTGTCGCGGGCGGCCGGGGCAGTGGGCGCGGAACTGGCACTGTTGCCGGAGTTGAGCTTCACAGGGTTTCTGCCGAATCACCAGGTGGGCGCTCACGCGGCGTCGCTTGCCGCGGCGCTGGTGCGGATGTCGTCGAGCGAGGGAGTGTTTCTGGCTGCGGGGATGCTCGAAAACGCCGGGGGAATTTTGCATAAAACATTTTCTGGTGGGCGAGGGGGCGGCTGCTGGCGTGGGCTCGGCCGGTGCTGCGGGCGGGGTGTGCCGGGAATGGGTTTGGGGGGAGGCATGCAACTATCGCGGTGCGTTGCGTTTGCGGGCGTGGAGCAGACGTTTCCGGGCGGGTCGGTTGCAGAGGGCGCGTGCGGCGGTTGAGTAAATATTCCGGTTCCGGCGTCCGGAGCCGTATGGTTTGCTGGCCAAGTGTGGGGATCAGCGATGGGTGGCTCCGTTAGGCTCCCGGAGCCGCGCGAGGACGTGGGTTTCGAGCGGGGCGAAGAGTTCGGCGGCCTCCTCCACCATGGGGATAGCGGTGAGCCAGACTGAGAGAGGGCGGGGCGCGCTGGGGATCTCGGCGGTCTGCACAATACGGCCGCGGCGGGAGAGGTCGTCCCAGAGCGGGCGGGCGCAGGGATAGGCAAGGCAGGTGACAACGCGGTTCTGGCGCGCGAGGTTGGCGTAGGCGAGCACTTGCAGCAGATCGTGCCGGTGCGCTTCCTGCAGGGAGGTGGCGGCGTGGCGCCAGTTGGTCTCCTGCAAATCTTCGAAGTGCCGCTTGTACTTGGCGTCGACGATCAGCGTCAGGCCGGGCCATTCGATGATCAGGTCCGGCACCAGCGTACGCTGGGAGCCCAAAGAGCCGGGATGCCAGTGAAGGGCGGCCACCGTTTCGTTCTTGCGCCCGCTACGCAGTCTTCCTCCGGTTCTACCGGCCAGTGCGGCGAACTGCGTCTCCACCCACGCCTCGAAGAAGCGATCCATGGCCATCACCCAGGGGATCCCCTCGAGCTCACTCAACCCGGCCAGTCCGCGATCCTCGACCGTCCAATCGATGGCCTGGAGCCCTTCGCGGAAGGGCAGCGGCAGCAGCGGACGGCGGCTCCAGGTGTGGAGCATCCCGGGAGCTGGGGCCGCGGCGGAAACTCCGCGGAGCGCTGCCAGCAGATCCTGGGCGAGGGCAATCAATGTGCCGACAAACCCGCCATGTATGCGCTGCGCTTCGAGGGACCGGGCGTGGCGTTCTACCGTGTAGCGGATGGCAGAGAGCAGGTGGCGATCGTCGCGTAGCTCCGGAAACGTGCACGGAATGGAGGTTAAGCGTCCGAAGGGGATGCGGGCGCGCGAGTAGACCGTCCAGTCGACCTGACCGCGCGGCGCCGCCAGATCTTCGGTGGCGGTTTCAAACCGCCGCGCCAGCGATTGCAGGAGCGCCTTCATGCGAACGAGCACCATCGAGGAAAGCACCCAGGGTGGCACGCGGCGCTCGGAGCGGCGCAGCAGAGGGAGGCGCAACGGTTGGGGCGCCACGCGCCAGCCCATGCGTGCCAGCAGCGGGCCGATGCCGGCCCAGGGGAATCGCGGTTGGACGACGAGGCCGTAGTCGGGGCGGGCGGTCGTCGGCGAGAGCAGGGGAATCGCCCCGACCTGATTGCCGGCGCTAAAGCTGAGATGAACCTGGCTGCCGTCAAAGCGCGACGCCAACCGGACGTCGAACCGGCGCAGGAGTGGTTCGTTCAACCGGGCAAACTGATCGGCCAGGCGCGCGGCCGTGGGGGCATCGGCTCCGGTGAACAACGCAGCGGCCGGCAGATCTCGCGCGGATTGGTCGGCGAGTTCGATGCACGGATTCCGCTCCCGGGGCGGGGCTTGGAGCGGAGCGCTCCTTATGCCTTTGCTTGTAGCCATTGGAGGTAGCCCCGAATGGATTCGGCGAAACTGCCGACGTAGCCCTGTGCAAGATACTCCTCCAGCAGCGGCGCGAGATTGGTGCGGAGTGCCATGGGCGCCTCCGCCGGGTTCGCCTCGAGGAAGTACGAATGGCCGGGCACCAGCGGCAGGGTGTCATCGCCGGCGAACTCCACAAACAGACTCACCAGACGCGTAAAGGCCTCGACCATCAAGGGGCAACTGTTCGCGCTGACCACGCTCATGCGCGGCCACAGCGACAGAAACGCAAAACGGCGGCGCACCGCGGCATCGACCAGGGCGATGCTGCGGTCGGCCGAGTTCATGGTGCCGAGCAAATGGAGGTTCGGTGGCAGGTGGAAGCTACGGCGGAAAGGCGGACCAAAGTCGTAGGGAAGTTCGATGGCGCGGGGCCCATCGGCATGCGCCTCCAGCAGGAAGAGGCCTTCGCCCAGCACCTTGCCGAGATCGGCGCGATTAATCTCGTCAATATGAAGCAGATAGGGGCGCGACGGATCTTCGAAGGCGGCGGCGGCGGCCCGCATCAGAAAGCCGGGTTCGGGTGCGAAGCGCAGGCCCAGCGCATCGCCCGCGTGCTGCGGGGCCAGGCCACCGACGAAGGATTCGTAGGTGGTGTTGGCGTGGAACTGAATCGACTGTCCGTGGCCCTGGTAAGCCCCGCGCAGCAGATTCACCGCCAAACGGGTCTTGCCAGTGCCCGGCGGGCCTTGCAGAATCACGAAGCGGCGCCGGCCCAGCAAACTGGCAACGGTGCTCTCCTCAACGCCGGGCATGAGGTGATCGAACCACGCGGCTTCCATCGCCTTTGCCTGGTCTTTGTACTTGGCCAACGGTTGATGGCCCCGCTCGGCGAACAGCAGGTCGATACAACTGGCGACGGCGGCGTGAGTTGCCGCGCGGTCCGCGGTGGGACGGAAGAGCAGGTAGACCTCCTTGCCATAACGCTTGAGGGCATCCCAATGCTCTGGCCAGTCGTTCAACAGGTCGCCCGGGAGCTCTTCGTCGGTCCGGGTGGGGTCCTGCTTGGCCCAGGCGACTCTCTCGCCATGGCCATACTGGGCGTTCAGCCAGCTGGCGATGGCCCGGGCCTTCCGCGCATGGCCGGGGCGGCCCAGGATGGATTCGTCCGGGGAGAGCCCATCGGTGCCGACGACGAGACCCGCCAGACAAGGACCTTCCTTCGAGGGGAAAACGACAAAGCTGGTGCCGCGATAGCGCCCGGAGCGCGGATTGTCCTTGTGAATGATCGCCGCGTAGGAGACGCCCTTGTCGTCCTTCATCTCCGGCGAGCGAAGCTGCACATCGTTCCTGGCCTTCTCCGCGTACCGGCCGGAGGCGGCGCCGAAGAGGCCGTCGAACCATTGCTGATTGGCGGCTTCCCAAGGGGCGGCAGCGCCCTGATGAACGAGATCGACCAGCACGTCCAGGCTCATAGAGTATTCCGCCCACCAGGCTAGCGAACTTTCGCCGGTTCGATGTGCTGCCCGGCAGTTGGCAATACAGTAGAGGGATGCTCCGGACCGTTGCTCTTGTCCTTCTCACCGCCGCCCCGGCCATCCCGGCCACCTACGACGTGGTTGTTTACGGCTGCACATCAGCGGCGATGACCGCCGCCGTACAAACGAAGAAGATGGGCAGATCCGTCGCCCTGGTCTGCCCCGAAAGACATCTCGGCGGACTCACCGCCGGCGGCCTCGGCTGGACCGATTCGGGCAACAAGGCCGTAATCGGCGGGCTCTCGCGTGAGTTCTACCACCGCGTCTGGCGGCACTACGCACAACCCGCGGCCTGGAAGTGGCAGAAGCAATCCGAGTTCGGCAACAAAGGCCAGGGAACCGTGGCGCTCGATCAGGAAGCCCGCACCATGTGGATCTTCGAGCCCCACGTGGCCGAACGCGTCTACGAAGACTGGATCAAAGAGATGCAGATCCCGGTCTTTCGAAACTCCTGGCTCGACCGCGCGAGCGGCGTCAAAAAAACCGGCGGCCGCATCACCTCCATCACCATGCAGAACGGCAAGACCTACGCCGCCCGCATGTTCCTCGATGCCACCTACGAAGGCGACCTGATGGCGGCCGCCGGCGTCAGCTATCACGTCGGCCGCGAGTCCATGCAGCAGTACGGCGAAAAGTGGGCCGGGGTGCAGACCGGCGTCCTCCACCACCGCCATCACTTCGGCGTATTGCCCACCAAAATCTCCCCCTATGTCATCCCCGGCGACCCCCGCAGCGGCGTCCTGCCCCGCATCAGCACCGAACCGCCGGGCGAGTACGGCGCCGCCGATAAGAAAATTCAGGCCTACTGCTTCCGCCTCTGCCTTACGCAAGCAGAAAAGAACCGCGTCCCCTTCCCGAAGCCCGCCGGCTACGACCCCCGCGAGTACGAACTGCTCGCGCGCATCTACGAGGCTGGCTGGCCGGAGACCTTCCAGAAGTTCGACGCCATCCCCAACGCCAAAACCGACACCAATAACCACGGCCCCTTCAGCAGCGACAACATCGGCCGCAACTGGGACTACCCGGAAGCCACCTACGCCCGGCGGCAGGAGATCTTCGACGAGCATGTCCGTTACCAGCAGGGCTGGCTCTACTTCGTCGCCAACGACCCGCGCGTGCCCGCCGCCGTTCGGGAGGCGATGAGCCGCTGGGGCCTCGCCAAGGACGAGTTCAAGACCACCGGCCACTGGCCCCATCAGATGTACATCCGCGAAGCCCGGCGCATGATCGGCCGCTATGTCATGACCGCGAGCGAACTGACCAAGCAGCGACCCACTCCCGAGCCCATCGGCATGGGTTCCTACGGCATCGACTCGCACAACATCCAGCGCTACATCACGCCCGAAGGCTATGTGCAAAACGAGGGCGATATCGGCGTTTCCACCAACGGCCCCTATCAGATCGCCTACGGTTCGCTCGTGCCGAAAAAGGAGCAGGTGGAGAATCTGCTCGTGCCGGTCTGTCTATCGAGTTCGCACATCGCCTATGGCTCCATCCGCATGGAGCCCGTGTTCATGATTCTGGGCCAGTCGGCGGCGACGGCGGCCGTGATGGCGATCGAACGGGGCATCGCGGTGCAGGACGTGCCGTACACCGAACTGCGCAGCCGGCTTGAGAAAGACGGCCAGGTGCTCGCCTATCAGGCCCCGGCCAAATAGCCAAGCTGCTCGAGAAAGGCCACCATCCGCGCCGTCGTCTTTTCGAAGAACTCATTGTTGCCGCGGCCGTAGTTGAAAAAGCCGTGGGTCTGGCCGGGATACCGAACCAGTTCGCAGGCGATGCCCAGCGAAAGGGCGCGTTCGCGGTAGAGTTCGATGGAGGCGAGCGGCACGGTGGTGTCCGCCTCGCCGTGGAAGATGATGGTCGGCGGACCGTTGCGCTGCAGGTGATGGTAAGGCGAGAGCTCGGCCGGCGGCACGCCGAAGCGGTTGGCATCGAGCCGTATGGGATCCTTGGGCAGCTCCGCGCCGGCCACCGCGCCCAGCACCAGCACCGGGTTGAATAGCACCAGAGCGTTGGGCCGTGAACTGATGGCGGTATCCTCGCCGGCTTCTTCAAACCCCGGCACGGCCGCCGTGGCGGCTGCCAGGTGGCCACCCGCCGAGCCGCCGCCGGCCGCAATCCGGTTCGGGTCGATGCCGAGACGCCGGGCGTTGGCGCGGACGTAGCGCAGGGCCGACTTGGCATCCCGCAGGCAGGCGTCCGCCTTCACCTGATGGCGCGACGCCACGCGATAGTCGGCCACTATGGCCACCATCCCGCGGGCCCGCAGCAGCTTGGCCTGCTGCTCGAACTGGCCCGGAGTGCCGCTCGTCCAGCCGCCGCCAAAGAAGAACACGATGGCCGGCCGCGGCTGGGGGTTCGAGGTCTGCTCGGGGGTGAAGATCCAAAGGCGAAGCCGCGTCTCCCCGATGGTCTTGTAGACCTCCTCCCGCGCGCCCGGCAGGACAGGCGGATACTGGGCGGCCAGCGGTAGAGCGGCGAGAAGAAGTGCCAGAGCACGAAGCATGGTTTTGCTAGTGTAAAGGCAATGCGGACCGTTTATCTAGCTGCCCTTTTTGCCGCCGCCCTCGGCGCGGCGGACCCCAATCGTTTGACCACCGAAGAGAAAGCCGCCGGTTGGAAGCTGCTCTTTGACGGCAAGTCCATGACGGGGTGGAACGACCTGCGCCGGCAGACCCCGCCGGGCGACTCCTGGGCGATTGAAGACGGCTGCCTGAAGGCGGTTCCCCATCCGAAGCTGCGCGAGGATCTGTTCACCGCGGCCAAGTTCGGCGACTTCGAACTGGCCTTCGAATGGAAGGTTTCCCCCGGCGGCAACAGCGGGTTGAAGTATCGCATTCAGGACCGCTTCTGGCTCGACGAGCGCCGCATGAAAGAGTACAAAAAGTTTGAAGACCTCGCCAACGACTCCGCCCGCAAACGCAACGGCACCCGCGCCACCGGCACGCAGGAATACATCGTCGGCTTCGAGTATCAGGTGATCGACAACGGCGCCCACCGCGACGCGCAGCGCGGCGCCTACTACCAGGCCGGCGCGCTCTACGGCATGGTTCCCGCCGCGCAGCCGGCCTCGAAGCCCGTGGGCGAGTTCAACCAGGCCCGCGTCATCGTCAAAGGCAAGCACTTCGAACACTGGCTGAACGGCGTCAAGGTGGCCGAAGGCGACATGAACGCCCCGGCGGCGCTGGCCAAAACCGCAGACCGCTGGACGAAGGAGTCGCCCATCTATCAGGCCCTGGCGAATCAGCCAAACCAATCCTGTCCGATCGCCCTGCAGAACCACGGCGACGCGGCCTGGTTCCGCAATATCAAGATCCGTCCGCTCGGAAGATAACCATGGAACATCTTCCGCTCGGCCGGCTCTGCTACGAGTTCAACCGGCTCGATGAGCCCCGCCTGCGCGTCCCCTCCGGCGCCCGCCTTCGCGTCGAGAGCCAGGACGCCTTCTCCGGCCAGATTCGCACCGAAGCCGACCTGCGCAACAAAGCCACCATGCCGTACTCGAACCCTACCACCGGGCCGATCTACGTCGAAGGCGCCGAAAAGGGCGACACCCTCGCGGTGACGATTCACCGCATCCACCCCACCCTCGGCCAGTGCTTCACGCGCACCTCCGACCCCAAAATGCTCGCCGAATGGCTCGGCACGGACTGCCCGCCCGGCACCCACGTCTGCGAAATCTCCGACGGGGTGATCCACTGGAGCGCCCACGCCAAGATCCCCTACCGGCCCATGCTCGGCTGCATCGGCACGGCGCCCGACTGGGGAGCGCCCACCACCAACCCCGCCGGCCCCCACGGCGGCAACATGGACATCGTCGAAGTGGCCGAAGGCGCCACGCTGTACCTGCCCGTGTTCGTCCCCGGTGCCCTGCTCTACCTTGGCGATGCCCACGCGGCCATGGGCCACGGCGAACTCTCCGCCTCGGGCCTCGAGATGCCGGCCGAAACCGAGATCACCGTCGACGTCCGGAAGGGCTGGACCATTCCCGGTCCGCGCCTCGAAACAGCCGATGAGATCGCCTGCATCTCCTCGGCCACCCCGCTCGAACGCGGCATCGCCCAGGCCTACGCCTGGCTCATCCTGTGGATGGAGCAGGCCTACGGCTGGAACCGCTGGAAAGCCTATGATCTGCTCACGCACACCGGCCAGATCTCGATAGGCTACTACCAGTCCGGCGCCGTGGCCGCCAAGGTCGCCAAGAGGTACCTGTGAGCGGGTCGCGGATCCGCCAGGTGGAGGTCTTCGCCATCCGCGCGCCGCGCAAGGAGGCTGTCCGCTCCGGCTTGAATCTGGCTGACCCAGTAACGGCGTCCGAGTTCGGCGTTGTGCGCCTGCTCACCGAAGACGGCGTCGAAGGCCTCGGCGAAATCTCCATCACCTTCCCCCGCATCGGCCACTCCCTCTGCCACGCCGCGCGGAAGCTGATCGCGCCCGCCATCACCGGCCTGGATGCTCTCGCGATCCCCACGGTGCTCGCCGAAGTCGACCGCGTGCTGGGCGGCGAGTTGAGCGCGCCCTACCTGCGCGCCGCCTTCGAAATGGCTCTGCTCGACGCCACCGGGCGCCATTTCGGCGTGCCCGTCTGGGCGCTGCTCGGCGGCCGCCGCCGCGACCGGGCCGCCCTCGCCTGGGGCATCTATCAGAAGTCGCCCGAGGAGATGGCCTCCGATGCCGCGGCCGGCCGCGCGGCCGGATTCCAAGCCATCAAGCTCAAGGTGGGGCGCGAACTGGCCGCCGACCTCGCCGCTGTTACCGCGGTAGCCCGCGCCGTCGATGTGCCGTTGCGCCTCGATGCCAACATGGCCTGGCGCACGGTGCCGGATGCGGTCCACGCCATGCGCACGCTGGCCGATGCCGCGCCGGTGGCGTGGTTCGAGCAGCCGCTCGGCCGCCGCAATCTCGAAGGCCTGCGCGCCCTGCGGCTGCAGACCGGCCTGCCGGTCATGGCCGACGAAAGCTGCCATACCCTGCGCGATGCCTATGAACTGGCCCGCGCCGAAGCCGCCGACGTCTGGAACGTCTACGTCAGCGAAGCGGGCGGCCTCCGCGCCGCCGCCGAAATCTTCGCGCTGGCCGCCGCTGTCGGGGTGCCCTGCATCCTCGGCAGTCAGGCCGAAATGGGCATCGCCACGGCGGCCTGCGCCCATCTGGCGGTGGCGCTGCCGGAACTGCCTTACCCGATTGAGACATTCGGCCCGCTGCGCTACGAGCGCGACATCATCACGGGCGCCGGGATGATTGCGCAGGGCTGGCTCACGCCGCCGCCCGGCGCGGGGCTGGGCGTGGAGCTCAATTGGGACGCCGTACGAACCATGGAGGTAAAGGAATGAGCGAACGAAAAATCATTGATTGCCACACGCATCTGATGTGGTACCCGGATCACATCAGCGAGCAGTATGCCGAAGAGGCGCTGGCCTCGAAGCTCGTCAAGCTGAAGCGCAGCGGCGGCCTGGCCTACTCCGCCAATCTCAACAAGCACGTCTATGACTCAACGCCGGAGACGCACTGGAAGGCCTCCGAGGAGATGTCCCACGTCGTCGTCTTCGGCCTCCAGGCCAAAGCCTGCGGCCTCGATATTCCCAACGAAGTCATCGCCGAATACGTCGCCCAGCATCCGGAAAAGATGGAGGGCTGGGCCAGCGTCGACCCCAACCGGCCCGACTGCATCGAGCATCTCGACTACTGCGTGAACACGCTGAAGCTGAAGGGCCTGAAGCTCGGCCCCGTCTACCAGCACTTCGATCCGCAGGACCGCAAACACTGGCCATTTTTCAAACGGGTCCAGCAGCACGGGCTGCCCATCATGTGGCACCAGGGCACCACGTTCCCCTCGGCCGCCAAGCTCAAATGGGGCCTGCCGCTGCAGCTCGAAGACCTCGCCATGGACTTCCCGGATTTGAAGATGATCGTTGCGCACCTGGGCCATCCCTGGGAGACCGATCTCATCGTCCTGATCCGCAAATGCCCTAATCTTTACGCCGATATCAGCGCGGTCCACTACCGCCCCTGGCGCTACTGGCAGGCGATGGTCACCGCCATGGAGTACGGCGTCGAACACAAGATCCTGCCCGGGTCCGATTTCCCGTCGGGCACCATGGCCAACATCATCGCCGGCCTGCGCAACATCAATCAGGTCGTGGCCGGCACCGGATTGCCCAAGATCCCCGACGAGGTGCAGGACATGATCCTCTACGAGAACTGGAAGGCCTTCTTCCCCTACTGGGCCTAGCGCCGCCGTTCGAGAAGCGCCGGCAGCAGTCCAAAGACGAGCAGCGCGCCGTAGTAGGCCACGGCGGGCAGCGGGTCGCGGTGCAGAAACACCGCGGCCACCGTCATCTGCCGCAGAAACACCCCCACCCCCGTCTCCGCGCCCAATAAAATCGCCAGAGCGAGCAACCCCGCTGGCAGCGCCGCCCCCGGCCGAAGACGCGGATGCAGCCACCGGGCCGCCCGCCAAACCACCAGCAGCATTAACGGCGTTTCGAGCACTTCGGCACGGGATGCCCCCACCCACGGCGTGACAAACAACGTGCGCACCACCCCCAAAACGAAACCGGCCCCGAACACCAGAAAAAAGTAGACGAGGCCGGCGCGCAGGGGACCCATTCTAGAACCCGATGGTGATCATCGCCTCAATCTGATTCTTCTTGCTCACCGTCGAGAACGAGTTGAACGTCTCGCCCATCCAACGCGTATACCGAACGCTCGGCACGACGCGAATGCCAAACGGGTCGATCAACTGTCCGCCGAAGCCGGCAATCACCCCGCGCACCCCGTTGGTCGCCTTCGTCGGGTTGCAGCAGCCCGGTTCATCGGCGCCAAGCACGGTGGTGACCGTTGACTTGACGTTTGAAACGTTCCGCTGCACCACGCCGCCCTCGAGGAACCAGCGGTTCCCGGGCCGCGTGCGATTCTTGCCGAAGTAGCGCACGGTCACCGGAATATCAACAAACCGCGCCCGCGTATCCTCGAAGATGTTCGCATAGCGCCGGTCGTCAATCGCCGTCGTCGGGTTGTCCACGCCGCTGAGTACTTCGCCGTTGCGCGTGAAGGCCACATTGCGCAACACCGCGCCAACCGTCACCGCAAAGCGGTTGGTGACCGCAATCTGCAGCGTGCCGTTGTAGCCCACCCGCTTCCGCACCGCCGTCGTCGAATAGTTTCCCGTCGCCGGCGGAGTCGTCGTCGTAAGGGACTTGTCGCCATTGTTGATCGTATCGAGCACGATCACCGAAACGCCCACGCCCAGGCTCAGGCGGCGAACGTAGTTGGTACGCTTCTCGGTGCTCTGCGTATTGCTTGAAGAGGGTGCGGGCGTCGGCGTCTGCGCCAGAAGTCCGGATACACCCAGACAGAACATCGCCACGAGGCTGGCGGACCATTTCGAAATTTTCAACATGCGCGTACCTGCGATTTTAGCGTACCCGTGATACAACCTTTAGACCATGACTCCCAGCCGGACTCGTTACAAAGTTCTCGCCTTCGGGGTGGCGCTCGCCGCCATCACCTACATGGACCGCATTGCGATCTCCATCACGTCGAAGCAGGTATCCCGCGATTTGGGCCTCACCGACCAGCAGATGGGCTTCGTTTTCAGCGCGTTCACCCTCGCCTACGGCCTGTTTGAAATCCCCACCGGTTGGTGGGGCGACAAGGTGGGAACCCGCAGCGTCCTCATGCGCATCGTCACCTGGTGGAGCGCCTTCACCATGCTCACCGCCGCCGCCTGGAGCTTCGGAAGTTTACTCGTCATCCGCTTTTTATTCGGCATCGGCGAAGCCGGCGCCTGGCCCAACTCCGCCAAAACCTTCTCGCGCTGGTTCCCGAAAACCGAACGCGGCCGCGCTCAGGGCATCTTTTTCATGGGCGCCCACGGCGGCGGCGCCTATTCGCCCCTGCTCATCGCCTGGCTGCTGACCTTCATGGAGTGGCGAACCGTCTTCCTCGTGCTCGGCTCGGTCGGCTTCGTTTGGGCCGTGCTCTGGTACCGCTGGTTTCGCAGTGAGCCGGCCGACCACCCCGAAGTCAACGCCGCCGAACTCGCGCTGATTCTCGAAGGCCGCGAAGAACAGGCCGGCCACGGCAACGTCCCCTGGCTCAACATCCTCAAAGACCCCAACGTCATGCTGCTCTGCGTCATGTACTTCATCCAGAGCTACGCCTTCTACTTCTACCTCACCTGGATGCCCACCTACCTCGAACGCATCCGCGGCTTCAAAGCCACCGACCTCGGCCTGTTCGCCGGCGCGCCCATGGTCGCCTGCATGGTCGCCGACCTCACCGGCGGCCTCGCCACCGACTCCATCACCAAACGCTTCGGCCTCCGCCTCGGCCGCACCATCGCCGGCGGCAGCGGCTTCATCTTCGCCGGCCTGTTCACCCTGCTCGGCGCCTCGGCCGCCGACCCCACCACCGCCGCCCTCTATCTCGCCCTCGGCGCCGGCTGGGGCGCCTTCTGCCTCGGCGCCGCCTGGGGCACCTGCATGGACATCGCCGGCCCTCACGCCGGCGTCGTCGGCGCCGTCATGAACACCGCCGGCCAGGTCGGCGGCTTCCTCAGCCCCATCGTCCTCGCCACGCTCATCCGCGAGACCGGCGATTGGAATACGCCGTTGAACATCACCGGCGTCATGCTCGTCGGCGCCGCCCTCTGCTGGGTGTTCATCAACCCGAACCGGCGCATCCGCTTACACTAGCCCTATGCGCTTGCTCTGCTCGCTTCTGCTGCCCGTGATGCTCTGCGGACAGGCGGCCAAACCGCCCGCCGAACCGGCCCCTGTCCAGAAGAAACACTCCCTCACCCTCGGCGGCCGGACCCTGCAGTACACCACCACCACCGGCCGCCTCCCCCTCCTCAACGAAGCCGGCGAGCCGGAAGCCCACGTCTTCTTCGTCGCCTACACCCTCGACAATCCGCCCGCCAGCCCTCGCCGCCCGCTCATGGTCGCCTTCAACGGCGGACCCGGCTCCGCCTCCGTCTGGCTCCACCTCGGTGTCCTCGGCCCCCGCTACATCCCCCTGCGCGACGACGGCTCCTACCCGCCGCCCCCCTATCAGGTAACCGACAACCCCCACTCCTTCCTCCCCTTCACCGACCTCGTCTTCGTCGACCCCGTCGGCACCGGCTACTCCCGCGCCACCCGCCCCGAACTCGGCAAGAAATTCTGGAGCGTCCCCGGCGACATCGCCAGCGTCGGCGAGTTCATCCGCCTCTATCTCGGCAAGTACAACCGCTGGAGCTCGCCGCTCTATCTCACCGGCGAAAGCTACGGCACCTTCCGCGCCGCCGGCCTCGCCAGCTGGCTCGTCGACCGCGGCATCGCCTGCCACGGCATCGTCCTCGTCTCCTCCATCCTCCAATACCAGACCGCCCGCTTCGACCGCGGCAACGACCTGCCCTACCCGCTCTTCCTGCCCACCTACACCGCCATCGCCTGGTATCACAAAAAGCTCCCCGCCCCGCTCCAGCAGGCCGGGCTCAAAGAGGCGACCGCCGAAGCCGAAAAGTTCGCCCTGCACGAGTACGCCGTCGCCCTCATGAAAGGCGACCGCCTCACCCCCGCCGAACGCCAGGCCACCCTCGACAAACTCAGCCGCCTCACCGGCCTGAGCAAAGAGTATCTCGAACGCAACAACCTCCGGCCCAGAATCATGCAGTTCACCAAGGAACTCCGCCGCGCCGAAGGAAAAATCGTCGGCCGCCTCGATGGCCGCCTCACCGCCACCGAAGGAAACGACAGCGACGAAACCCCCAGCTTCGACCCCTCCCTCACCGCCATCCGCGCCCCCTACACCGCCGCCTTCAACGACTACGCCCGCCGCGAACTCGGCTACGAATCCGACCTCCACTACTACATCCTCGGCGGCGGCATCGGCCCCTGGGACTACGGGCCCGCCGGCCAGAACCGCTACGTCGAAACCGCCGACTCCCTCCGCGACGCCTTCGCCAAAAACCCCTATCTCAAGGTCTACATCGGCTCCGGCTACTACGACCTCGCCACCCCCTACTTCGCCACCGACTACACCTTCAGCCACATGGGCCTGCCCGCCGAGTACCGCAGAAACATCACCACCCGCCTCTACGAAGCCGGCCACATGTTCTACAGCGTCAAAGGCGCCCTCGCCCGGTTCACCCAGGACATCGAAGCGTTCGTCACCCGGCCGTAAACCCCGCCCCCGCCGCCAGCGCGTCCAGCGCCGCAAACAGCGCTTTGTTCGTCTTCACCCGCGGCGGCGTCAGCACCGGCCCCGTCGCGCCCACCCGCAGCCCCCACCGGAACGCCAGATAGTTCTCCCCCACCCGCGTGTACGGCGCCAACTGCACCGTCCCCCGCCACCGGCAAGGCGTGATGATCGGGCCCTCCTCGGCGTTGCCGAAGGCGTGGAACTCCCCCCGCAGCCAAAACTGCCCCACCAGCGCCGCCGTCAACGCGTCCAGCTCGTCGTGCTGGATCCGCCGCTCCGGAACCGTCAATCCGTAATCGATCAACCCCTGCCGCAGCGCCCCCAGGTCCGTCTTCTTCCGCGGAATCCCCAGCGCGTCCTGCGCCGAACCCGGAAAGCCCTCAATCACCGGTAGTCCGGCCGCGGCGAAAGTCCGCGCCAGCGCCATGCCCCGCTCCGTCAGCCGCACCATCGACGGCAGCAGGCACGGATACACCCCAATCCGCAGCGCCATCATCTCCCGCTCCGCGTCCCGGATAATCGACCCCCGCTCCCGCGGCAGGCCCAGCGGCGAGTCGAGCGAAACCACCGCCGGCCCCGCCCCGAGCGTCGCCTCCACCAGTTCGGCGTCCGTCCGCAGCAGACGCAACTCCGCCGCACGGCCCCGCAGGCAGGCCCAACCGCTCGGCTTCTTCTCACTGCCCGTCAGGTCAATGCCAACTGCGATCACCGGCGCTTAACAGAAGCCTGCCGGAGAAAACTGATCCCCCCCAGCACCGTGGCTAGTGCGCCAACCAGAAAAAAGAGGGAAGCCTGCAGATCCTCCGGGCCGTCATAATAGCGGCTGGCCCATAAACCGCGCCCCACGAACCCCACCACCACCAGCGTCCAGGGCAGAAACAAAAATTTTAGCTTCCCCGTCGCTGCCAATGCTGTAGCAATTAAGCCAATGGCCGATAATCCCAATAGCCACGCTTGCAACTCCTGGCCCGTCCAGGGGAGCACGTCGATCGTCATTTGTGTGCTGCCGGCTAGCCACCCCACAAACGCCATCGCCAGGCAAAAAAGGCAGAGAACCCCGTGAAACAGAACACTGTAACCGCGCAAGAGAGCTTGAACCATCAGATCCTTCCTACAGACAAACGCTCATTGTACCAGCGCCTGATGGCCTGCGGACGCACCGCCGCGCTGGTCGCGCTCTTTGTCTGGCCCGCCGCGGCCCAGTTGACCGTCGCCCAGAAGCTCGCCGACTTCCAGTCGCTCGTCTCGCTTTACGTCAAGCAATACGCGCCTTACGAGTGGAAGCGCGACACGCAGAGCTTTGATCTGTTCAACATCGCCCCGTGGGCGGACCGGATCCGGCGCAGCGCCGACGATGTCGAATACCTCCAGATCCTCGCCGAATACGTTGCCGGACTCAACGATATTCACTCCTCCTACTCCATGCGGTCGAACTTCGTCGCCGACCTGCACCTCTACACCGACATCTACGATGGCCGCGTGCTCATCGAGCAGATCGACCGGTCGTATCTACCCGCCTCCCGCTATCCGTTCGAAGTGGGCGATGAGATTGTTCTGTTTGATGGTCGGCCCGTCATGGACGTCGTCAAGGAGATCGCCAAGGTCATCCGGTTTGCTAACGAGCGGTCGACCCTGCGATTCTCGGCCGACTTCCTCGTCTACCGGCCCCAGAGCATGCTGCCTTTCGCCGCCCGTCTCGGGGAATCGGCCAGCCTGCTGGTCCGCCACGCCGACGGCACCGAGCAATCCTACACCATTCCCTGGGACAAGACCGGTTTTCCGGTAACCAAACTCGGCGCGGTACCCAATGTTTTCCTCGCGGGCCGGACGCCGGTCCCCGCTGCTGTCTCGACGCAGTCGGACGCCGGGCCGCGGCAATTGGTCATCGCCCGGACTCGCCGCCTGCGCGAACGCCTCGAAAGCAACGTCGTCCCGGGCGGATTGCGCCATCTGGCCGGTTTTGGCAGTCGGGCGCCGGTGTTCCGCCTGCCGTCGAACTTTACCCAGCGTCTCGGCCGCAACCGCTCCGACTACTTCTACTCGGGTACCTACGAGAGCGGCGGCCAGCGCATCGGCTACATCCGCATCGCCGATTTTCAGCCCCTCGACTATTCGCTGCTGTTCCTGGCCGTACGCCAGTGGGCGGCCGAAATCGCCTTCTTCAAAGCCAATACCGACGGCCTTGTCGTGGACGTCATGCGCAATCCTGGCGGCTTCGGCTGTTATGCCGCCGAGCTGATGGGCTACCTCACCACCAAGCCTTACTTCACCTTCGGCAACGAACTCCGACCCACCCTCGAATGGGTTCAGGCTTTCTATGAATCCGCCCAGCTGACGACCGACGATGGGTTGGAACCCTGGGAGATCGCCATGTTTGAAGGCGCCTATCGCGATGTGCTGGCCGCCTTCGGCGAGAACCGCGGCCGGACCGGACCCCTCCCCTTCTGCTCCGCTTCGCTCGAGGCGACTCCGGCCGTGGACCGGTCGTTCCGGCCGCTCGGCTATGACAAGCCGATTCTCCTCCTCGTGGACGAGTTCTCCACCTCGGCCGGCGATATCTTCGCTGCCATGGCCCAGGACAACGGCATCGCCAAACTCTACGGCTACCGCACGGCCGGTGCCGGCGGCACCGTCACCGAGAGCCCCGTCGGCTTCTACTCGGAGGGCGGCGCGCGAACGACGGTCTCCCTCGTCACCCGCGCCCGCGCCTACACCGCCCCTGGCTATCCCACCACCAGCTACATCGAAAACATTGGCGTTCAGCCCGATATTCCCGCCGATTACATGACCCGCGACAATCTCATGAATCGCGGAACCGCCTTCGTCGAGGGCTTCTCACGGGCCATGGTAGGCCTGATCGCCGACAGGGCGAAGGACTAGGGGAAAGACCAGGGAAGGACCAGGGTGTTGCGCGGAACTCTCGCGTCCCCTACAATTTATCCAAAGCGTTATGGTGAATCGGTCGCAATATGCTGAGCGGGCCCGTTCCATCCTGCACTCGATTGTAGAAACCTACATCGAGAGCGGAGAGCCCGTTGCCTCGCGCACGATTGCCAAAGCCGGGGGCCACTTGAGTCCCGCCACGATTCGCAACGTCATGGCCGATCTCTACGACGAAGGATATCTGGCCCAACCGCACACCTCGGCCGGCCGCATCCCCACCGTCAAGGCCTTTCGCCGCTACGTCCAGACCCTCGCCACCCGGCGCCTGCCGCTCACCGAAGTACACCGTATGCGCACCGAACTGCGCCGCGCCGAAAGCATGGAGGGCCGCCTTGAGATGTCCAGTCATCTGCTCACCGAGATGACCCATAACGTCGGCATCGCAGCGGCCATCCCCACCAAATCCCAAACGCTGGCCCAAATCGAGCTCTTGCTCCTCGCCGACCGCCGCGTCCTCATGGTCGTCGAAACTCGCGACCACCGCGTCAGCAACCGCGTCGTCGCTCTCGATCAGTCCGTGACTCAGGACCAACTGAACACGGTCCGTAACTATTTCAACGAGAACTTCAAGGGCTGGACTCTCTCCCGCATCCAGGTCGCCATCCGCGAACGGCTGGCCCAGGAACGCGCCACCTGCGACGCCATGCTGCAGCGTCTCGAAATGCTCTACCAGAAGGGTCTGCTCGAAGTCGGCCTCACCCCGGAAGTGCATCTGGATGGAACCTCCAACCTGTTCCTGATCGACCTCGCTCTCGACAAGGAAAAGCTCCGCGACCTGTTCCGGACTCTCGAAGAAAAGCAGCGGCTGCTGGCTCTGCTCGAACGCTTCCTCGAAGCCGAACCCGGTGCGGTCGGCGTCCAGGTCGGTCTCGGGGAGCTGCACCCCAGCATGGAGGAGTTGAGTCTAATCGGAGTCAACGTCACGCTCCCTACCGGCCTGGCTGCCAAGTTCGCGGTTCTCGGCCCGATGCGGATGAACTACTCCCAGGTCATGGCCGCTGTCTCCCAGGTCGGCGCCACCGTCGAATCGCTCTCCGAATAGCCGCTGTCAAAACGGGCAGGCGGGACGATACACTGTTACTGTGAGCCTGGATATGGAAAACAAAGAGGCCGCCCAGAGCGAGCCACCGGCGGAAAACGCCGCCCCGAACCTGCTCGCCGAGCGGGATTCTCTGGTCGCTGAAAAGACCGAACTGCAAAATTTGCTGCTGCGCCAGCGCGCCGACTTCGAAAACTTCCGGCGGCGCACCGAAAAAGAGCGCATGGAATCGAGCGAGTACGCCGCCATGGAGGCCGTCCGCGCCGTCCTGCCGGTGCTCGATGACTTCGAACGCGCCCTCACCGTACCCTGCGCCGATGCCGAGTATGTTCGCGGCATGGAACTCATCTATCAGCGTACCCAGGATACCCTCAAAAAGCTCGGCCTCGAACCTCTCGAAGCCGCCGGCCAGAAGTTCGACCCCCACCTGCATCACGCCATCGAAATGGTCTCCACCGAAGAGGCCCAGGACCAGACCGTCCTCGCCGTCTTCCAACGCGGCTATAACTTCAAAGGCCGCAATCTGCGACCTGCGATGGTCAAGGTAGCGGTCCGGTGAGCAAGCGCGACTACTATGAGGTCCTGGGCCTGAGCAAAGGCGCCGACGAAGCGGCGCTGAAGGCCGCCTACCGCAAGCTCGCCCTGCAATATCACCCCGACCGGAACCCCAACGACCAAGCCGCCGAAGAGAAGTTCAAAGAGGCCGCCGAAGCCTACGGTGTACTCGCCGATGCGCAGAAGCGCGCGGCCTACGACCGCTACGGCCACCAGGGCGTCAGCGGCGCCGCCGGCGGACCGCCCGGCTTCGATCCGGAAACCTTTGGCGACTTCAGCGACATTCTCGGAGACTTCTTCGGCTTTGGCGACCTGTTCGGCGGCGGCCGCCGGGGCGGCGGCGGCCGAACCCGCGCCCGCCAGGGCGAACACCTCCGCTACGACCTCGAAATCACCCTCGAAGACGCCATTCGCGGTATGAGCGCCGAAATCCAGGTGCCCCGCGCCGAACAATGCGTCCTGTGCAAAGGCACCGGCGCCGATGCCAACGACGGCCTCACCCAATGCGCCACCTGCAAAGGCCGCGGCGAAGTCCTGCTCCAGCAGGGCTTTCTCACCATCCGCCAAACCTGCCGCACCTGCAGCGGCCGCGGCCAGCTGATTCGCAAAGCCTGCACCAAGTGCTCCGGTGATGGCTTCCAGCGGGTCGACCGCAAGCTCCGCGTCACCATCCCCGCCGGCGTCGACAATGGCACCCGCCTCCGCCTCGCCAACGAAGGTCAGTCCGGAGCCAACGGAGGCCCCCCGGGCGACCTCTTCGTCGTACTCCAGATCAAGGAACATTCCGTCTTTGAGCGGCGTGAAAACGACCTCCACTGCACCGTTTCGATCAATGTCGCCCAAGCCGCTCTCGGCACCGAACTCGACGTGCTCACCTTTGACGGCGTCGAGCGCGTCAAAGTGCCCGAAGGAGCCCAGCATGGCGAGCAGATCCGCATCCGCAACAAGGGCGTACCGTATCTCAATTCGGGTGGCCGCGGCGATGTCATCGTCAATATCCACGTCAAGGTGCCCGGCAAGCTCTCCCGCGAACAGCGCAAGCTGTTCGAGCAGCTCCGCGAGGTCCTCCCGACCGACACCGACCCCCAGGAGCGCGGCCTGTTTGACAAGGTGAAAGACTACTTCATGTAGAACCCCCAGTGGTCTGGTAAACTAAAAGAACGCTCGCGGTGAGGTGCGAGAGTGGTTGAATCGATCGGTCTCGAAAACCGACGTACCCGAAAGGGTACCGTGGGTTCGAATCCCACCCTCACCGCCATAATCTTTTTATCGAGTTAGCGATCTCAGCCTCGCTCTCCGGCCAACTTTGCTCCCTGCGCGCCGGTGTGAGCCTCAGTCGCTCTTTCTTGATGCCTGGCGTCGGTGCGCATCTCGCTGTTTACTTGGACGGACGTTTGACGGGCGAACCGGCGAACTTCGGCCCGCCGCCCGGAAATGTCGTTTGTCCATCCCCGCATCGACCACCCGCAGCGGAGAATTCAAAACAGCGAACACGGAGAAGTCCAACTGGGCGGAGGCCAGGGTGGTCATTGCGGCCTGAGAGTCCGCTGGATCGTGGACCGTGCCAGCCCACCCTCTCCTGCCTCCGGGGGCGGATCTGGCGCGGGTGGCTTCCGCGGCGGTCGTTGCCAATTCGCCGATCACCCCGGATGATCTAAATCCGGCATGGAGAGGCCTTCGTTTGCACATTTTGCCCTTGATGTAATTGATACTAAACGGGATAAACGCGATCAAACCCGTTTCCGCTATTCACCCAAAGGGTGAAGCCTCTTCCTCCCCGGACTCCTTCCCGCCGCCCCACCGCGTCGACACTTTCGGCGGCTCCGTCGAAGTCCACTGGGAACCGGCCCCCGCCGTCACCCGCCACGGTCTCCTCGCTTACTTCCTCGACTTTCTCAAAACCAGTGACACCTGGACCGAGTTCGTCGACTCCTGCCCCCTCACTTACTCCAGTCCCCACGCGCCCCGCAAAGCCGAAATACTCGCCACCATCGTCTACTCCATCCCCATCGGCCAACGCCGCTACTCCCACATCACCGCCCTCACCGGCGACGCCGTCGTGGCCGGCCTGTTCGGCGTCAAGACCTTCCGCAGTGAAGACAGCGTCCGCCGCGCCTTCGAAGGCGCTAATGACGAAGCCGTCACCGCCTGGATCGACCAGCAGATGGATCGCACCTTTTCCCCCTTGCTCGAACAATCCTGGGTGCTCGATCTCGATGCGACCATCAAAACCCTCTATGGCCGCCAAGAAGAGGCGCGTATCGGCTACAACCTCACCAAGCCCGGTCGGCCCTCGCATGTCTATCAGGTCATGGTGCTCGCTGCGGGCAAACTCGTTCTCAACGTCGATGCCCAGGCGGGCAACCAATCAGCCAGCGAGTACGCCCAGCCGGCCCTTTGGGGCTGGCTCGACGCGCGGGACCGCAGGCTGTGGCCCACCTTGATTCGCGGCGACATCGCGCACGCCAACGAGAAGATGATGGCGGGCGCAGAGGAACGGCGGTTGCCGTACCGATTCAAGCTGCGGCAGACGCAGAATGTCGCCCGGACGATTGCCCGGCTGGCCAGAAACTAGAAGGCGGAGTGGCAGGACGCCGGCCAGGGATGGTTCGGCGTGGAGACGGAGTTGCAGTCGCAGGGTTGGACTCGCCAGCGGCGGGTGATTGTGTTGCGGAAGAAGCTGAAGGAACCGCCGTTGCAGGCTTCGGGCACGAGGAAGGGGCAGGTCTGTTTTCCGGGGACCATCATCGAGCAGGCGGATGGGGATTGGTACGAGCATGCGGTGTTGGTGACGAGTTGGGAGCAGAGCGATGTGCGGGTGCTGGCGCAGGCCTACCGGGACCGGGCGGACGCCGAAAACATGTTCGATGAGTTGAAGAACCAGTGGAGGTGGACGGGGTACACGACGAAGGATCTGAAGCGGAGCCGGTTGATGGCGCGGTTGGTGGGGCTGACTTACAACTGGTGGGGGATCTACACGCGGATGGGGACGGGGGACCGGCACCAGGAGGCGATCACGACGCGGCCGTCGCGGATGGAGGGAGTGGCGCAGCAGACCGAACATGCGCGGACGGTGAAGTTGAAGATGACGAGCGTGCACGGAAAGGCGAGGACGATCGCGGAGTACTTGCGCAAGATCAGCAACTACTTACGGCGGTTTGTGGATGATGCGGAGCAGTTAGAACCGGCCGAGCGATGGCCCACGATGTTCCGGCAGATTTTCTGGAAATTCTGCGGGGGCACGGGCCCCCTGGAGGGCGGAAGCAGCCTCCAAACCGCTGGCTAAATGCCGGATTTAGCATGAGGCTATTCGTGCGTTCCTCACCGTGCGCGAAGGCTCGGGCATCCCGGCGTCGACGCTACGCAAGCATAAGAAGTTCGCCAAGCAGATTCGCGCACTGGTCATCTCGCGTGGATACGTGATGCTCAATCAGGTCACCGCACCCGACATCGATACCTTCTACGCGAATCGAAGACTCGGCGGGCGGACCTGAAGCTGCCGATGGCCATCTACCGCGCCGCCAACCGCTGGACAGGAGAAGGCGGGAAGGCCCTCATCTGGGTGCGCGTCCCGAATATCGGATGGCCGTCGCGGAAACGTTCTTGATCAGACGTACCCCAGTTCGAGCCCGCGCAGCACCGCGCGCGTCCGATCGCGCACACCCATCTTCGACAGTACGCTCGACACATGGCTCTTCACCGTCGCCTCGCCCGCGCTCAAGGCAGTGGCGATCTCCTTATTGCTCATCCCGGCGGCCATCAAGCGTAGGACCTCCACCTCGCGTTTGGTGAGGGGATCGGGCAGATCCAGCACGTCAAACGCAGGTTTCATTGCCGAGGCCCGCTGTGCCGCCTTGGCCGTAATGCTGGGGCGGAAGACGCGTTCCCCACGGAGTGCGGCATGAATCGTGGCCACTAGATCATTAAACGAGACGTCCTTGCGCAAGAACGCGCTGGCGCCCGCGCGCATCCCCTTCAGAAAGGAGTCCTCTTCGTCGAAGGTTGACAGCAGAATCACGGGCGTTTGCAAGCCAAGCTCGCGCAACTTTTCCAAGGCCACAATACCGGAGCACCGCGGTAGATGGACGTCCATAATCACCGCGTCGGGCCGCAGTTCCTGTGCGGCCCGCACCGCCTCTTCCCCATCGGCTGCCTCTCCGATGATCTCGAACTCTTCATGCAGACTCAGCAGTTTCTGCAGCCCCACGCGAAAGAGCGTCTCGTCTTCCACCACCAGCAACCGGATCACGCCGCGTCTCCCGTTTGCGGAATGCGCACGCTCAGCAGGAATCCTCCCGAGACCGGTGACTCGAAGGCGGCCGACCCGCCTTGTTCCTGCGCGCGCGTACGGATACCCGTCAGCCCGTTGCCCGGCGAGATCCGCGCGGAACCCACACCGTTGTCGCGCACCCGCACTTCCACCTCCCCAGGAGCGGCCACCGCCTCAATCCAGATTTCCGAAGCCCCGCTATGCCGCAACGCATTCGTCAATGCTTCCTGCGCGCAGCGGAGCAATGCGTGCGCCCGCGGCGGTGCCAGCGAGGGCAGTTCCGGGTCGATTCTTACATGTACTTTCGTGTGGGAAACTCCGGCGGAAAGGCTGTGCAGAGCCTCCGGCAACCCGTCGCTCAGTTCCCGCCGCCACAACGTCACCGTGTCGCGCAGGTCAGCCAACAACAGACGGGCTAGGAACTGCGCCTTGCGCACCTGTTCGTCGCGCTCGACCGGCGGGCAGTGCTGGGCGATCTCGAGTTCGAGGTTCAACGTCGTCAGGTGATGCCCCAGCGAGTCATGCAGTTCGCGCGCGATGTCGAACCGCTCCGCCATCCGGCTCGATTCAGCCAACATCGCGCGCGAACTGATCAACTCAGCGTTGAGCGCCGCCAATTGCCGCTTATCGGCTTCCATCTTCACAATCAGCCCGGACGCAACGTAGGCGATCACCCCCCAGAGCAGCGTCTCGAAGTAACTCAACGCCCAGGTGACCGCCAGTTCCTGCCCAGGCAGCTTTTCCGGCGGGACGCCGCGCAGGCTCCACCAGATGTTCAGCGCGGTCCCGGTCATCGTGCATGCCAACGCGATGCTCAACCAACGCCGGCGTGCCTCGCGCGGCACGGCCAGAGGGACGGAGAGGGCATTTACCACCCAGGTCGTGCCCTGATCAAGCAGCGAGGCAAGTGCGAATTGCAAGACAAGCCAGGCCGTCGGCCAGCGTGGGCCGGGAGGAAACTGCCGGGTGACGCGGAGGAATGAACCTACGTGCAGCAGGCTGACGGCGATCAGCCAGCGTTGCGGCTTGACAGAAGGAGCCGTCTGCGAGATCAGGACCGCGACAAGACAAACGAAGACGCCTCCCCAGCGAACCCAGAACAGCAGCGGTCGAGCTTCCATCGTCTTCAGTGTAATGGCTGTGAGGCCTCTGCCGCCTCCGCCAAAAGCATGACACCGATTCGAGACTTCCGGCCGATGCGGCTTTTCCGGCCGACCCCTACGCTGGCCTTGTGCGATTTCCACTGTTTGCAATCCTCCTCGCGTTACTCCCCGTCCTACCGGCCCAAACCGGTACCGCCGTACCAGCCCTGGCCGCCCTCGACCGGGCCATGACCAACTACCTCGGTAAGACCAAAACCAACGGCGGCTCCCTCGCCGTAACGCAGGGTGGGCGCCTCGTCTATGCCCGCGGCTTCGGCTTGGCCGATACCGCGCTCAAGACACCCGTCCAGCCCGATTCACTTTTCCGTATTGGCAGCATCAGCAAACCGATCACATCCATGACCACGTTGCGCCTTGTCCAGGATGGGCGCTTGTCGCTCGACGCCCCGATCGTCCCTCTGCTCGGTACCGCAGTGCTGCCGGCCGGTATTCTCGCCGATTCCCGCTGGAATCAGATCACCGTTCGCCACCTGCTGCAGCACTCCGGTGGCTGGGATGCCGAAGCGTCCTTCGACCCCTTGGGGAGCTACGCCGTGGTAGAGGGCCTGGGCCTCACCCTGCCGTTGCGCCAGCCGTTGACCGTTGACGATGTGATTCGCTTTATGGCGAAGCAGCCGCTGCAGTTTCAGCCCGGGACGCGCTACGCCTATTCCAACTTCGGAATGCTGTTGCTGGGCCGTCTGATCGAACGCGTCGCGGGCGTACCCTACGAAACGCTCGTGCGCGACACGGTGCTGGAGCCGATGGGCATCCAGCGCATGGCGCTCGGTGGCGCGCTCCCTGCGCAGCGGCGCCTGGGAGAAGTCGAATACTACTCCGCGGCGCGGCTTCCCGCGTTCTATCCGGGCATTGGCGCGGAAGTGCCGGCACCCGATGGCGGCTTCTACTTTGAGGTCATCCAGGGCGCTGGCGCCTGGATCGCTTCTCCCATTGACCTCGTCCGCTTTGCCAACGGTGTCGACGGGCGCAAGGGACCCGCGCTCTTGCGGCCCGAAACCATCCGGCAGATGACCAACCGCCCCTCGTTCACGCCCACCGGTGGCTACTATGGCCTAGGCTGGATGCTCGAGCAAAATGGCGCGAGCCTCGACTGGCTCCACAGTGGCGCCCTCGAGGGGACTTACGCATTGCTCTACCGCAGCGACCTGGGCGGCGTGTGCTTTGCCATGACGTTCAACGGCTTGCCGGAGTCGGAGACGGCGGTCGACGAATTGCTGGAAGCCATCGCCGGCACCCTGCTCAGTGTCCGGCAGTGGCCCACCGGCGATGCCTTTGATTCGTTTTTGCCGTCGGCTGCGCCTCGCGTCGCGGGAGCAGTCAGCGCGGCCGCTCAAGTGGCGGGCGTAAGCCCGGGCGGCCTCGTCTCCCTCTACGGCATGAACCTCGGTCCGGTCGAAGCGCTCGGCACCCGGCTCGACTCAAGCGGCCGCGTGGCCACTTCGCTGGGCGGCGTCGAGGTGCTCTTCGACGGCCTGTCCGCGCCCTTGCTGTACGTCTCGCGCAACCAGATCAACGCGGTCGCCCCCATGGCCTTGAAAGGCCGGGCCCTGGCGCGCGTGGAAGTAGTTCGCAACGGTCAACGCTCGTCCACTTTCACGGCGTCCGTGCTCGACACCGCACCCGGCGTCTTCACGCTTTCCGGCAACGGCCGCGCCTTGGCCGTCGCCCTGAATAGCGATGGCGCCCTCAACGGCGAGCAGGCGCCCGCCGCGCGTGGCAGCGTCGTCACGCTGTGGGGCTCGGGCCTTGAGAACTTCTCTACCGTACTCCAGGACGGCGAGGTGCCTAGCGGCGCCAACGCGCTCCGCAACGCCCCCCGCGCGCGCATCGGCGACCAGGCCGCTGATGTCCTGTACGCCGGCGCCGCACCCGGCTTTGTGGCGGGCGTGCTCCAGTTCAACGTACGCGTGCCCGCGAACGCCTCCGCCGGGCGGGCCTTTGTCGAACTGTCCAGCGCCGACGGCTCCAGCCGCCAGGGAGTATGGCTTTGGGTACGCTAATGCTCCTGCTCCTGTCGATAGACGTGCGCGGGCGCGTGGTGGACGCCCGCACCAAGGAGCCCCTCTCGGCCGTCAGAGTGGCTTCCCCGGCTGGTACGGCCTCCACTGATGCCCAAGGCCACTTTGTCATCCCGGGCGCCACGCCCGGCGAACTCAGCTTGCGTATCTCCCTGCCCAGCTACGCCCTGCTCAAGAAGACCATCGAAGTTGCCGAGGGAGGTACGGACGTCGAGATCTTCCTGCAGCCCGACGCCGGCACCATCAGTTCTGTCGTCAACGTCACCGCCGGTGTTTTCGACGGACTCGAAGGCAAGTCCGCCCCGTCGGAGTACACGCTCCACAAGACCGAAGTGCAGGCGCTCGGCACCAACCTCATTGCCGATCCGCTGCGCTCCGTGCAGGCACTGCCCGGCGTCACCGTGGCCGATGACTTCCGGGGCGAAATCTCCATTCGCGGCGCCAGCTTCCAACGCACCGGCATCATGCTTGACGGCATCTATATCGACGGCTTTCAGCACCTGATCTCCGGCGACTCGGTGGGCAACGATCGCGACCGCGGCTCATTCTCCATTATCCCTACTGACCGCATCGCGGAGATCAGCGTCCTGCCCGCCGCTTTCCCCGCCCGGCACGGCTTCGTCACCGGCGGCGTGGTCAACCTCGTCTCCCGCGAAGGCAACCGTCAGAAGATCGACACCCGCATCAGCACCGGCTTGCAACTCGGCACCTCCCTCGTGGTCGATGGCCCCTTCACCCGCCGCGGTTCCTTCCTGGTCGGCTACCGTTCCAGCGCGCTCGACTACGTCCGCCGCCTTTCAGCTAAAGAAGGCGATGGCGGCACCGTTTTCGACGACGGCCAGGTGAAGCTGCTCCTCGACGCCAGCTCACACCATCGCCTCGGCTTCTCCGCCGTAGGCGGACGGTTCCGCATCGATGATCGCCAGAGCACCCAGCGCTTCGGCCTCAATACCGCCACGAAGCAGGACTCGGTCAACGGCATGGCCGTTCTCAGTTGGGATTGGACGCTTTCGCCGCGCGCCATCGCCCAGACCAAGGTCTTTGCCCTGCAAGCCGGCCTCCGTGCCCGCAACGCGGAGGCGATCCTTCTGGCCCGCCAACCACAAACCCAATTCGGTGGCCGGCACGACTGGTTGGTGCAGTCCGCTGGCCACCGCGTAGAGGCGGGCACCTATCTCCGTTCCGTGGCTACCGAGGGCGAAGCGCAGTTCTATCTGCCTTCCGTACGCCAACCGATTCTCGCCGATCGCTTCCGCGGTTCGACAACGCAACGGAGCTTCTATGTGCAGGACACCCTTGCGCTCCGCGAGAATGTGAGCCTGACGGCCGGTGCCCGCCTCGAAAACGACCGCTACACCCGGCAAACCCTGGTTTCTCCCCGCGCGGGTCTTGTTTGGAAACCGGGTCGCTTCGGTGGTGCCCTCCGCGCGGGCTTCGGACGCCACTACCAATTCGCCCCGCTCGCGCAACTCTTGAGCCGCGACGGCAATCCTGCGCTCGTAGCCGAACGCTCCGATCATTTCACGCTCGGCCTCGATTATCCCGTAGGTGAGAAGGCACGACTCACGCTGGAACTTTTCCGGCGCGAAGACCGCCGGCAGATTTTTGCGTTGGACGAACCCCGGCTGATTAACAATCGCGTCGTCTCCCTTGCCGGCCTGCCGCTCAACGCAGTCAACGGCCACGCGAACGGTTTGGAAATCATGCTGCAGCGCCGGAGCGGCAATCGCTTCTCCGGCTGGCTCTCTTATGGCTGGCTGCAGACTCGCCTGCGGGAGAATACAACGGGCTTAAGCTTTCCCACCGACTTCGACCAACGTCACACCGCCACCGCCTTCGGGCTCTACCGCCTTTCGCAAAGTTGGAGCTTAAGCAGCCTGTGGCGTTACGGCAGCGGGCAACCGGAAGCCGGCTTCTTCCGCAAGGTCGACGGCACGCTTTTCCTCGCCAGCGACCGAAATCAACTCCGCTTGCCGCCTTACAGCCGGTTCGACCTTAGGCTGAACAAAAGTATCCATCTCGGGCCAACGCGCTGGACCGTGATTCTCGAAGGAATCAACCTGCTCAATCGGGGAAACCGCGGTTTTGTGGGCCTGGAATCGTTTGATCCGCGTACCGGCCGCGTACTCAGCGAAACATCGCTGAATCAGATTGGACGCGGATATAGCCTCGGCCTGATCGTGCAATTCTAACCCCTGCCGTCGGCAGCCTGGAACCGTCCTCCATTCGCTCTCACGCTTCCGCGCAGCCCCACCCGGGGCTCGCTTGCGCTCCGGTGCTGACTCTCGGCAGTCAGAACCGGCAAGCGAGTGGGCGGTGGTCGGATGTTTGGGCAATGCGGTACGGCAGACGCTGCCAAATAACCGGTCCTTCTAGGGTGTTTCCAAGGTGAAACTAAAATTGATGGCCAGTTGGCAAGTTTTTCGATCGTTCTGCCGATCACTCCAGCATGATGCCAGTTGACGGTCTCCTCTGGATTTTGCTGCCTTTGTTCATCGCGGCCGGTTCGTCGCTCCTCTCCTACTTTGTGATGCAGGCCCGCCTCGAAGTGGCGGTCTCACTGGAACGTGAGTCCATCGCCAAGCTGCAAGCCCAGCTCCACGCGCAGCAGCAGGGCCTCGAGGACAAAGTCCGCGCGGCTGAAGAAGAGGTCAAGCGCCGCTCGCTCGACAGCTTCCTGGCCGATATCCGAGTAGAGGAGCGCCACTACGTCCGCGAATCCAAGTCCCCTAGGGCCGCCAAGCGCACGATGGTCCTGCAGGAGCGGCTCTTCTTCCGCAATATTCCCCTGTCGAATTGGGTAGAGCACGAAATGATGGTGGACGAACATGGCGATCTGGGCCGTCTGGCCAAGGCACTGTCGGTCTTCAATGCCGAACAAGGCGCCGCCCCACCCCTCTCGGACAGTATCCTCCCCGCTCCGGAGCCCCCGTTCGTTTCCGGCCCTCGCCTGGTCCAGCGAGCAGGACCATAGCACCCCAGCTTCGGCTTACCGGTGAACTAGCGACTGCTCTGACGCACGGAAATCCGCCGCGGAGCGCTGCAGTTCGCCCTCGCACAGATGACGAGGTCGCTCGTGATCGTATGCAGGTCCGGTGGAATCCGCCCATTCACCTGCTGCACCCCGATCAACCCCGGCGCCGGGCCTGCGTATAGTGCCTCGGTAAATGCCCGGTCGTGCACCCGCATCGTCGCGCCCGTCTCGGTTAATCCCGTCAGGAATACCTGCACCACGCTGCCCGCTTCCGCAGGGTTGTCCGGTGCATTCCCGGAGTTGTCCTGATTCAAAATCGCGCCCGGAAACACCCCGGGGTTCGATGTCGCCAGCGCCACCGCCCGCGGCGTCGACTGCAGACTATCGACTGTCACAATCAACTGCGCGCTCGCCCGCCCCGCTAACCCGGGCGGTAGCTGAAAGTTGATCTGCCGGCTGTCGCCATAGAGAATGCCCCCCTCCAGCCCGTCCATGGTCACCCGGACTGCCGTGCCCGCCAGGTTTTGCCCGAAAACCGTCCCCAGCGACCCGGGCACCAGCGGCCCATCCTGGAACGCCCCGTGCGTCACCCCCGTCACCACCGGGGCCGGCGCCGGCGGGGTGGTGCGCTCCCGCGCCACCATCCGGACCGTGGCCTGCCGGGTGCCCGCCAGCGGACCCGCGTCGATCACTACCGCCGCTTCGTAGGTCCCTGGCGTAAAGCCGGCGTCCGCTACCGCATCAAGCCGTATCGTCGCGTTGTTCACCCCGCTCTCCGGGTCCAGGCGAAGCCATCCGCTCCCCTGGCGATACACGACCGATGCCGCCCAAGCCATCACCCCACCCCCCTGGTTCAGCACCCGGATGTACCGCGTCTGTCCGCTCGAACCAATCAGCACATCGTAGGTCAGTTCGGCCGACTCCACCGCCAGCCGCGGAAACAGGTTCGCATCGCAGTCCCCCAGCGCCGTGCAGTCGCCCGGCGGCGCCACCTCCTGAAACCGCGGCACCGGAGCAATCACGCTCGGCGCCGCCGCGTTCGACAGCGGCCCCAGGTGTAAGGCCACGCCCGCCCGCGCCGAACCCCCCTCCGGCCGCTGCTCCAGAATCAAAAACGTCGGCACCTGCGCCGACTCGCGCAGATTCGCCGCGCTGTCCATCACCTCAAACACCGCCGCCCCCGCTCCGTTGACCAGCGGCACCTCCGCCACAAGATCAAACTCCGTTATCCCCACCCCGCCGCTCGGCGTAAACAGCGGCGTTCCCCCCGACCCCGCCAGATCGGCGCCCCCCACCCGCGCCAGCAGCAGTTGCCCGCCCAGCCCCGAAAAATAACGGCCCCCGCTCACCGGCAGCCCCAAATCCCCGGCCGAGGTCGGCGTCGCCCCGTTCGAACCTACCACCACCGCCGGCGTAAACAGCCGCGCCCCCGCCGGAAACCCGGAGTAACGGACCAGCAGCCGCGTCCCCGCGTCCGTCTGCGGACCCCGCCGCTCAAACGCGCTCGCAAACCCCTCCGTCAACCGCACCGAAGCAAACCGCACCCCGCGCCGCACAAACTCCCCAAAGTTCACCACCTCCGGCAGCCGCGACTGCGTGCACAAAAACGTCGTCGCATACGTCGCCAACAGCCCCCGCTGCGTAATCCCCACCGTAAACGGCGCCGCATCCGTCCGGATCGGCCCCGCCGCCACCGACGCCAGCGCCACCCGCACCGCCTGCTCAGTCGCGCTCGGCGGCGCAATCCGCACGTTCGTAATCCGCAGCGCCACCGTCCCGGTCGCCGACAGCACCACCTGCAAGCCCCCCAGCGTCACCTGGTTGGCCGCCACCGCCTGCGCCGTCGTATTCACAATCGCCTCCCCGGACCCGTTGTTCGCCGTCACCACAATATCCAGCGCGCTGTTCGCCAGCAGCCGGTTCGTCACCGGCCCATCAAACGAGATCAGCGTCAACTCGCCCCGCAGCGTCGCCCCCGGCGCCCCGCCCGTGCAGTTCAGCACCATATCGCCCACCCGCTCGCTCAACCCCTCCACCCGCACAATCGCCGGCACCGCCGCCGCCCGGCAGTTCACCCCCGCCGCCTGGGCCCAAGCCCCCGCCGCCGTCACCATCAGCAAACCCCATAGCCGCAAATCCATTCTGTGCTCCCCCGGCAGGATACTATATAGAGAGGCGGGCTTCCTACCGCGTTTCTCTAATTTCTATGACTCCAGTCAGTGCCGGCATCGCCGACGAGATCCTCGCGCTGAAGCGCCAACGCAACGCGGTCATCCTCGCCCACCACTACCAGGAATCCGAGATCCAGGAACTCGCCGACGTCATCGGCGACAGCCTCGAACTCGCCCGCAAGGCCCGGGAACTCGACTGCGAAGTCATCGCCTTCTGCGGCGTCTGGTTCATGGCCGAAACCGCCAAGGCCCTCAACCCCACCCGCACCGTCGTCGTCCCGGACCGCGAAGCCGGCTGCTCGCTCGTCGACAGCTGCCCGGTCGACATGCTCCGCGCCTTCAAACGCAAGTACCCGGACCACGTCGTCGTCAGCTACATCAACACCTCCATCGACGTAAAGGCCGAAAGCGACATCATCTGCACCTCGTCCAACGCCGTCAAGGTCGTCAACTCCATCCCCGCCCACCAACCCATCCTCTTCCTCCCCGACAGTAACCTCGGCAACTACGTCAAACAACAGACCGGCCGCGAAAATATGCGCATCTGGCAGGGCGCCTGCATCGTCCACACCACCTTCGCCGCTCGTAAGGTCATGGAAGCCCGCGCCGCCCATCCGGAAGCCATGGTCGTCGCCCACCCCGAATGCCCCGCCAACGTCCTCAGCCAGGCCGAATTCATCGGCTCCACCTCCGCCCTCATCAAGTTCTGCATCGAAAGCGAGCGCAACTCCTTCATCGTCATGACCGAAAGCGGCGTCCAGCACTCGCTCCGCAAATTCGCCCCCCACAAACAGTTCTACTTCGTCACCAACGAAAACTGTAACTGCAGCGAATGTCCATACATGAAGAAAAATTCATTAGAAAAGCTTCATGACTGTCTCGCCTCCCTCGCCCCCCGCGTCGAACTCTCCCCCGAACTCATGGAACGCGCCCGCCTGCCCATCGAACGCATGCTCGCCGTGAAGTAAATGGCCGAAGCACCCCTCATCGACGCCTTCGCCCGCCTGCACGACAACCTGCGCATCAGCGTCACCGACCGCTGCAACATCCGCTGCTTCTACTGCATGCCCGAAGACGGCGTCAAGTTCATGCCGCGCGAAGAGATCCTCTCGTTTGAGGAAATCGCCCGCTTCGCCCGCGTCGCCGTCTCGCTCGGCGTCCGCAAACTCCGCATCACCGGCGGCGAACCCCTCGTCCGCAAAGATCTTCCGGTTCTCATCGAAAAGCTCACCGCCATCCCCGGCGTCGAGGACATCGCTCTCACCACCAACGCCGTCCTCCTCGCCGACCAGGCCGAAGATCTCTACCGCGCCGGCCTCCGCCGCCTCAACGTCCACCTCGACACCCTCAACCGCGCCCGCTTCGCCCACATCACCCGCCGCGACGACCTCCCCAAAGTCCTCGCCGGCCTCGACAAAGCCCAATCCCTCGGCTTCGGCCCCATCAAGATCAACGCCGTCGCCGTCAAAAACCTCGTCGAACCCGACATCGTACCCTTGGCCCAATTCGGCCGCGAGCGAGGCATCGAAATCCGCTACATCGAGTTCATGCCCCTCGACGCCCAAGGCCTCTGGGATAAGTCGAAGGTTCTCCTCCAGGACGACATGCTCGCCCTCCTCGCCGCCGGCATCGGCCCCCTCGCCGAGATTCCCGATCGCGACCCCCGCGCCCCCGCCAGCGAGTTCCGTTTCACCGACGGCATCGGCCGCATCGGCTTCATCAGCTCCGTCAGCCACCCCTTCTGCCTCAACTGCAACCGCATCCGCCTCACCTCGGACGGCAAGCTGCGCTACTGCCTGTTCGCCATCGAAGAGACCGATGTCAAAGGCCTCCTGCGCAGCAACGCCTCCGACGACGCAATCCGCGCTACCATCCGGGAGACGGTAGCGCGGAAGTGGATCGGCCACGAGATCAACACCCAAAAATTTGTGGCGCCCCCGCGGCCGATGTACTCCATCGGCGGCTAGCTTATTTCAGTCCCAGAATGCGCCGGTTCCGCTTGGCATCGCTCGAAGCGCCCGCGAAATCGTCAAACGCCTTCTTCGGGACATCAATCAGGTGCGAGGCGATAAACGGAGCCCCCTCCGCCGCCCCCTGCGCGCTGTCTTTAAAGCAGCACTCCCATTCGAGCACGGCCCAGCTTGCATAGCCCGCCGCCGTCAGCCGCGAAAACACCTGCTTGAAGTCCACCTGCCCGTCGCCCAGGCTGCGGAACCGCCCCGGCCGCTCCTGCCAGTTCAAGTAACCCCCATAAACGCCCGCCTTGGCCGAAGGCCGGAACTCGGCGTCCTTCACATGGAAGGCCTTGATGCGGCTCGCATAAACGTCGATGAATCCGACATAGTCCATGCACTGCAGCACGAAGTGCGACGGGTCATAGTTGATATGGACCCGCGGATGGTTGCCCGTGGCTTCGAGGAAGCGCTCAAACGTGGCGCCGTCGAACAGATCCTCGCCCGGGTGCAGCTCGTAGGCGAAATCCACGTCGTGCTGGTCGGCGAAGTCCAGAATCGGTTTCCACCGCTTGGCCAGCTCCTTGAAGCCCTCTTCGACGAGCCCCGCCGGACGCTGCGGCCACGGATAAATGGTCGGCCACAGCAGCGCGCCGGAGAACGACGGCGTCACCTTCAGGCCCAGGTTCGCCGAAGCCTTGATTACCAGCTTCAACTGCTTCACGGCCCACTCGCTCCGCGCCGCCGGGTTGCCTTGCACCTCGGACGCCGCGAAGACATCAAAAAGTTCGTCGTAAGCCGGATGACTCGCCACTAACTGCCCCTGCAGGTGCGACGCCAGTTCGGTGATCACCAGCCCGTTGGTCTGGCCCTTGAGATCATCGCAGTAAGTCTTGGACTTCGCGGCCTTCTCGAGGTTCATGATGCGGCTATCCCACGAAGGGAGCTGCACGCCGAGGTAACCGAGCGACTTCGCCCACTCCGTGATGGCGGGAAGAGAATTGAAAGGAGCCTCGTCGCCCATGAACTGCGCGAGGAACAATGCGGGACCTTTAATCTGTGACATACCCTGTCAGCGTACGCCAAAACGCCGCCGCGTGCACCCACCGGCTATAAGCTAGGGGAAGTGACCCTCGATCCGCAGCTTTGCCAATCGGCCCGCCGCGCCCGTGACCCCCGCTTCGACGGCCGCTTCTTTGTCGCCGTGCGCACCACGCGGATCTACTGCCGTCCCGTCTGCCCCGCCCCCGCGGCCAAGGAAGCCAACGTGGTTTACTACCTCACCGCCGCTGCCGCCGAAGCCGCCGGCTTCCGCCCCTGCCTCCGCTGCCGCCCCGCCGCCGTCCAACCACCCGCCATCCGCCCTCCCATCGCCCCCCTCGCCCCAACCCAACGCCCACCCGCGGACTCCCCCCTCCTCCTCCCCGTCCGCCAACCCTACGATTGGCCCAGCCTACTCGCCTTCCTCCGCGCCCGCGCCATCCCCGGCCTCGAAGAAGTCGACGACCACCGCTACACCCGCCACTGCGACGACGTCACCATCACGGTCCGCTACACCGCCCCCCACCTCCTCCTCCACATCGAAGGCGCCACCCCCCACCCCTCCCCCGATCTCCTCCGCCGCACCCGCCGCCTGTTCGACGCGGACGCCGACCCCCTCCCCATCCGCGAAGCCCTGCGTACCGACCCCCTCCTCGCCCCCCTACTCGCCGCCCGGCCCGGCCTCCGCGTCCCCGGCGCCTGGGATCCCTTCGAAATCGGCATCCGCGCCATCCTCGGCCAGCAGATCTCCGTCGCCGGCGCCCGCACCCTCGCCGGCCGCCTCTTGGCTTCGTTTCGCAAAATGCCTACTCCGGAGCAGCTCGCCGACGCCGACCTCTCCTCGATCGGCCTCCCCGCCGCCCGCCAGCAGACCCTCCGCGCCTACGCCCGCGCCGTCCTCGACGGCAACGAGCGCCTCGAAGGCATCCGCGGCATCGGCCCCTGGACCCGCGCCTATTACGCCATGCGCGCCCTCGCCGACCCCGACGCCTTCCCCGCCGGCGACCTCGTCCTCCGCAAAGCCGCCCACTGCACCGAAAAACAACTCGCTCAACGCGCCGAAGCCTGGCGCCCCTGGCGCGCCTACGCCGCCGTGCACCTCTGGAGATCCCAGGCATGACCCTCTGGCAGCCCCTCGCCACCCCCATCGGCGAACTCACCCTCGTCGGCCACGGCGAAACCCTCACCGAAATCCTCTTCGCCAACTCCCCCCGCCGCGAAGCCCTCCGCCAGACTCTTTCGGAAGGCGAACTCCCGCTCGCCGCCCAAGAACTCGCCGCCTACTTCGCCGGCACCCTCCAACACTTCTCCATCCCCCTAAGCCCCCAGGGAACCCCCTTCCAAGCCCAGGTCTGGGCCCTCCTCCGCAATATCCCCTACGCCGAAACCACCACCTACGGTGCCCTCGCCGCCCGTCTCGGCAAACCCAACGCCTCCCGCGCCGTGGGCCTCGCCAACGGCGCGAACCCCCTGCCCATCGTCATCCCCTGCCACCGCGTCATCGGCGCCTCCGGCCGCCTCACCGGCTTCGCCGGCGGCCTCGACGCCAAAGCCTGGCTCCTCGCCTGGGAAAGGCAGTGCAACTTCTTCGCCGCTGACAGAGAATAGTATCCATGGCAATTGCACTCGAAGAGTTAGAAGTTGGCCTGATGTTCTGGGGCGATACCGAACCGCTGAAGATGATCCGCGCCGTCAAGTCGCTCGGCATCCGCTGCGGCCACCTCGGCTTCACCGGCGCCGTCCCCCTCGCCGGTCTCGGCGCTGTCTACAAACAGGCCCTCGCCGAGGAAGGCTTCGCCGTCACCGCCGTCTTCGCCGCCTACGACGGCGAAAGCTACGCCGACGCCCCCACCGTCGAACAAACCGTCGGCTTCATCCCCGCCGCCACCCGCGCCGATCGCGAGGCCCGCACCTACCAGGTCATCGACGAAACCGCCGCCATGGGCGTACCCATCTTCGCCTGCCATGTCGGCTTCGTCCCCGAAGACCACGCCCACCCCAACTACGCCCCCGTCCGCGACCTCGTCCGCCGCATCTGCGACTACGCCGCCAAACACGGCATCACCTTCGCCCTCGAAACCGGCCAGGAACCCGCCGCCTCCCTGCTGCACTTCCTCGAAGACGTCGACCGGCCCAACCTCAAGCTCAACTTCGACCCCGCCAACCTCATCCTCTACGGCACCTCGGAGCCCATCGCCGCCCTCGAACTCGTCGGCAAGCACGTCGTCTCCGTCCACGCCAAAGACGGCAACTGGCCCGACCCCGCCAAACCCGGCACCCTCGGCACCGAAATGCCCCTCGGTCAGGGCTCGGTCGGCATGGCCAACTTCGTCAATACCCTCAAGAAGGTCGGCTACACCGGCCCGCTGACCATTGAGCGCGAGGTCTCGCTCGACCAGGACATGGACGATCGCCACCAGGCCAAGCTCGCCCACGTCGACGACATCAAAGCCGCCATCGAGCTGCTCCGCAGCCTCCGCTAAACCCGCATGCCGGAAAAACAGGTTCCGGTCGCCCGCTGGGAAGGGGGCCGCGCGCAGGCGGCCTCCGACTCCCTCGGCGCCGAAGAACCCGTCGAGATCCGCGTCGAGTACTCCTTCAAGGACCGGCGCGAGATCGCAACCCTTGGCCTCACCCTCGCCTCGCCCGGCCAGGAGGAGGACCTCGCCTGCGGCCTGCTCCACGCCGAAGGCTGGCTCACCGGCGCCGCCCAAATCGAAGGCATCCACGTGCAGCCCGGCTCCGTCCTGGTGGCCCTGCGGCCGGGCGTTGAGCCGGTCGCGACCGCGCGCCGCCACCTGGCCCGCACCGCCGCCTGCGGTCTCTGCGGCCGCGAAGACCTCCCCGGCCTCGCCTCGCCGCCGGAGGCCTCCGCCGTCACGCTCCCCATCGGGCTGCTCTACGCCCTGCCCGGCCGTCTGGCCGCCGCGCAGCCGGCCTTCCAACGCACCGGCGCGCTGCACGCCGCGGCGCTCTTCACGCCCGCAGGCGAACTCCTCGCGCTCCGCGAGGACATCGGGCGCCACAATGCGCTCGATAAACTCATCGGCCACCGCCTGCGCACCGGCCAACTCCCCTTGGCGGGTCACATCGTCCTGCTCAGCGGCCGGGCCGGCTACGAACTACTGCAAAAATGCGCCGCTGCGCAAGCCACTATCGTTGCCGCCATCGGCGCGCCCTCGACAATGGCCGTCGAACTGGCCCGCCGGCACCACATCACGCTGGTCGGCTTCCTCCGCCGCGAGCGCTGCAACGTCTATACGCACCCCCACCGGATTGTGGCCAATCCGGCGGGGGTGCCCAGGTAGCTTAGTTGGTGATGTCGAAGGTGGTGCTCTCTTCGCGGATGGGCAGATAGACGCCGTACCACTCCTTCTGCGCCGGGCTGTCAGCGTAAGCCTTCAGCGCCGCCTCGTCCTTGAACTCCATCACGAACGCATTGGCCTTGCCGCCCTGCACCTTGATCGAGTTGGTCCACACGCGGGTGATGCCCTTGTACTTGGCGGGCAGCGCCTGCACGCCGTCGAGCGCGGCCTTGATTTGCGCGGGCGTCGTGCCGGCCTTCCACTTCACGGTGACCACGTGAATCACCGACTTCGGAGCGGTCTTGCTCTGGGCCGCGGCGGAACTCGCGCCCACGGTCAGCATCACAGCCGCCATGGCGATCATCAGAAATTGCTTCATTGGTTTGATTCTCCTCGTTCAGATGCGTTGCGCCCGGCCTGCAATCCCGACCAGTGTTCACAGATCAGGATCGAATTCGCCGGGTTCTGGGGGTGATATTTGATCAGCGCATTGCCGATCAGTAGGTGCGGAGGAGCCGGCAGGTGTTCCGCCAGCGCCCCGATATCCTGGGACGTAGAGTAGTAGACGCCCGCAATCTCGTAACAGTAGCGCAAAGTTTCCGCATCCGCCTGCTCAACGGTCGCCTCGCCCATCCGCCCCACCACGTGCAGCTTAATCCGCCGCCGCCGTTCGACTTCGGCCGGGCTGCGCCGGGCGCGGATCGCTCCGGCCAGAATCCAAGCCCCAGCCCCGAGGGCGACCACGCCCACCGAGGCCGGCACGACCCAGGCAAGCGAAGATCCCGGCAGCCAGGCGAACAGCATGAGCAACGTTACTTGCCGAGCGACTTGGCGTGGTCCTTAAGGAACTGCTCCAAGCCCCGGTCCGTCAGCGGATGGTTGAACAGCATATCCAGCGTCTTGAACGGCATCGTCGCCACATCGGCGCCCGCCAGCGCGGCGTCCACCACGTGAATCGGCGTCCGGATGCTCGCGGCCAGCACCTGCGTCTTGAAGTCGTAGTTCGAATAGATCGCCGTGATCTGCTCGATCAGTTCCATGCCCACGTGGCCGATGTCGTCCAGGCGGCCGACGAACGGACTCACCAGATAGGCGCCCGCTTTGGCGGCCAACAGCGCCTGCGGAGCCGAGAAGCACAGGGTCACGTTCGTGCGAATACCCTCGCTCGACAGCGCCTTGCACGCCTTGATGCCATCGCGGATCAGCGGCAGCTTCACCACGATGTTCTTGTGGATCTTCGCAAGCTTCTTGCCCTCTTCAATCATCGCGGCGGCTTCGACGGCGACGACCTCAGCCGAGATATCCCCGTCGATGATGTCGCAGATCGCCTTGACCTGCTCCTCAATCGGCCGGCCTTCCTTGGCAATCAGCGAAGGATTGGTGGTAACGCCGTCAACAATGCCCCAGTCGGCGCCTTTTCTAATTTCGTCCAGGTTGGCGGTATCGAGAAAGATTTTCATGGTGAGTTCTCAGGATTCGGAGATAATAGGGTTTTCTAGCGCGCCCACGCCTTCAATGACAACGCGGACCGCAGAGCCCGGCAACAGGGGACCAACCCCAGGGGGAGTGCCGGTGGCAATGAGATCTCCCGGCTCAAGTGTCATGAATCGACTGACATAGGCCATTATATCACCCAGGTCGAAAATCATATCCGTCACCGGGGCGTCCTGCACCAGCTTGCCGTCCAGGTAGCCCTGCACCCGCAGCCCTTTAAGCGCTACGGTGCCGGCGGGCACGGCCCACTGCCCCACCGGGCAGAACGTATCGAAACCCTTGCCGCGCGTCCACTGGCCGTCCTTCTTCTGCAGGTCCCGCGCGGTTACATCGTTGACGCACGTATAGCCCCACACGTAGTCGGCCCAGTCCTGCTTGCGGACATTGCGGGCGCGGCGCCCGATGATCACGCCCAGTTCGGCCTCGTAGCTCACCAGGCTCGACAGCGCCGGATAGTGAATTGCATCCCCGTGCGCAATCAGCGAACTCGGCGGCTTCAGAAAAATCAGCGGCTCGGTGGGCACGGCGTTGCCCAACTCCTTGGCGTGGTCGGCGTAGTTGCGCCCCACGCAGACGATCTTCGACGGCGAAACCGGCGGCAGCAGACGCACCGCCTTCAGCCCGTGCGTCGTGCCGGGGCGATATTCAAATAGCGACGGCGTCTCCTGAATCGTCTCGCCGTTCAAGATTCCATAGCGAACTCCGGGATGGCTATCCGGCGCCGTTGGCGCGATGCCCCGGTCGAGACTGAAGCGTACAAATCTGGTCACGGTGTTGTGATCTCCACTGGTTGCGATGGCGAGCTTTCGTTGCCGTAAAGATCTACGGCGGAGACGGCGTAGCGGTAGCTCTTTCCGCGGGCCGCCGTGCGGTCAGTATACGCGGGGACGTCGATGGCGTCGGCCAGCACCTGGCCGTCCCGCCAGACGCGGTAGTGCTTGAGGTCAGCCTCCGTGTTGCGCTCCCAGGAAAGCTCGATCGCGTTCGCGCTGGCGATGACGTTCAGCCGCACCGGCTGCGCCGGCGGGAAACGATCCACGTACGGCACGGCCGCCTCCGCCGTCGGTTCGCTCACCGCCGTCCCCGTCCCGGCTTTCACCGCGGCCTGTACCTGGTAGCGATAGCTCTTGCCCGGCTCCACGGCCGCGTCCAGATACTCCGGCTTACTTACGGTCGCCACCGCCACGCCATCGCGGAGCACGGACCACGTCTCTGCCACCCCGGACCAACGCAGCGCCATCCCGCCCGGTTCCGGTTTCACGCTCAAATCAGCCGGCGTCCCCACGGGAGCCACCACCCGGCGCAGCACGGCATTCGACCACTCCGAGTACCGCCCCTTGGCATTCTGCAGCCGCACCCGAAAGGCGATCTCCTGGCCCACCCACGCCGCCGCCACCGGCGCCTCGGCCTCCACGGCGCCCGGCGCGCGCGCCGCCACCGGAATCGGCGCCTCGCCGCCCCGCAGGTCCACGGTCACGTCCTTCACCGGCAACCGCTCGGTGGTGAGGTCCGGAATCGTGAACCGCAGCCGGATCTTCCCGCCCACCTGCTCGGCCGCGAGATCGACGATCGGCAGCGGAATGAGCAGCGCCGGCGGCTGCGGGTCGCCGATGTACCCGCACCCGGCCAGCCAGCCACACAGCGCGATGATCGCCAGCCGCCGCATCACAGAATATACCGGCTCAGATCCTGGTCCTGGATGATTCCCGTCAACTGCTTCCGCACGTATTCGGCGTCAATCTTCACCGTCTTCTTCTTGAGGTCCGGCCCCTCGAAGCTGATCTCCTCGAGCACCTTTTCGAGAATCGTGTGCAGCCGCCGGGCGCCGATGTTCTCCGCCTGCGCGTTCACCTGCGCGGCGCACCGCGCCAGTTCCACCAGCGCGTCGTCGGTAAAGCTCAGCTTGATGCCCTCGGTGTCGAGCAGCGCCTGGCTCTGCTTGATCAGCGCGTTTTTCGGCTCCTTCAGAATCCGGATGAAGTCGGCCTCGGTCAGCGACTTCAGCTCCACGCGGATCGGGAAACGGCCCTGCAGCTCGGGAATCAGATCGCTTGGCTTCGATACATGAAACGCCCCGGCGGCGATGAAGAGAATATGATCGGTCCGCACAAAGCCATAGCGCGTATTCACCGTCGTTCCTTCGACAATCGGCAGAATATCCCGCTGCACGCCTTCGCGGCTCACGTCCGGCCCCTGGCCGCCCTCGCGGCCGGCGATCTTGTCGATCTCGTCAAGGAAGATCATGCCGTTGCGCTCCACCCGCTCAATGGCCACCCGCTGTACCTGGTCCATGTCGATGAGCTTCTGCTCCTCTTCGTCCACCAGGTAATCGAAGGCTTCGCTCACGCGCATCTTCCGCTTCTTGGTCCGGTTGCCGAACAGCGCGGGCAGAACCTCTTTCAGGCTCACGTCCATCTCGTCGGGCCCGGGGCCGCCGCCGAACTCGATCATCGGCCCGCGGTCTTTGACGTCGATCTCCACCTGCTTGTCGTCGAGCTTGCCGGCCCGGAACTTCTCGCGCAGCTTTTCGCGCGTGCTCTCCGCCGTCTCGGCCGCGTTCTCGGGTGGCGCCGGCAGCAGCAGTTCAAGCAGCCGGTCCTCGGCGTGGCGCTCGGCGCGGTCGGCCACCTCGTCCAGCCGCTCCTCGCGCACCATGTCGATGGCGATCTCGACGAGGTCGCGGATCATCGACTCGACGTCCCGCCCCACGTAGCCCACCTCGGTGAACTTGCTCGCCTCCACCTTCAGAAACGGCGAATTGGCCAGCTTGGCCAGGCGCCGGGCGATCTCGGTCTTGCCAACGCCGGTCGAACCGATCATGAGAATGTTCTTCGGCATGACGTCATCAGCCATGTCCGGGTCGAGCTTCTGGCGGCGGACGCGGTTGCGCAGGGCAATCGCCACGGCCTTCTTGGCGTCGGCCTGGCCGATGACGTATTTGTCGAGTTCGCGGACGATCTCGCGGGGAGTGAGTTCATCGAGCAGCGGCGATTCGCCATCGCCGTGCGCGCCGTGCTGCGGGAGATAGATCACCATTAGCTCAACTCCTCAAACACGAACGTGTGGTTCGTGTAAATGCACATGTCGCCGGCGATCTTCATGGCTTTCTCGACAATCTCCCGCGCGGGAAACTCCGTGTTCTGCAGCAGGGCGACCGCCGCGCAGCGCGCAAACGAACCGCCGGAGCCAATCGCCATCACGTCGTCATCCGGCTCAATCACATCGCCGTTGCCGCCGAGCAGGTAGATCTTTTCGTTGTCAGCCACCAGCAGCAGCGCCTCCAGATGCCGCAGCACCTTGTCGGTCCGCCAGTCCTTGGCCAACTCCACCACGGCCCGGTCCAGCCTGCCGTTGTGCTGTTCAAGCTTGGTTTCAAACCGCGCGAACAGCGAAAAGGCATCGGCCGTCGAGCCGGCAAACCCGGCCATGATCTTGCCGTTGTACAGCTTCCGCAGCTTCTTGGCGTTCCCCTTGAGTACTTCCGAACCCATGGTTACCTGGCCATCGGCCGCCATGACGACCTTCCCTCCCCGGCGCACCGCCAGGACCGTCGTCGATCGAATCCGTTGAGACATGAATCTAACGCCTATTCTAACGTGCCGCGCCGCAGCCGCGAGTTCTCCGGCGCGCTCTTGTCCGGAAAGTCACTCCGGTAGTGGCCCCCGCGGCTCTCCCGCCGCGTGAGCGCCGCTTCGGCAATCAGCAGCGCCACCTGGTGCAGGCTCCGCAGCTCATAGTCAACCCGCTGCGCCTGCCGCTTGGCCTCCAGCGGCACCGACCGGAACAGTTCAAGCGCCTTCCGCAGCCCGGCCCCGTCCCGCGTAATGCCGCAGTACTCCCAGGCAATCGCTCGCAGATGGGCTTCGCTGATGGCCGGAAACAGCTCGGGCCGCGGCGTTTCACCCTCCGCCTTAACCGCCGCCAGGCCCTGCATTGCCTCGGCCGCGCGCGCCCCGAAAACTACCCCTTCGAGCAGCGAGTTGCTCGCCAGGCGATTGGCGCCGTGTACGCCGGTGCAGGCGACCTCACCGGCGGCAAACAGCCGGGGGACCGTCGTCTGCCCGGCCAGGTCCGTCTGCACCCCGCCCATCGCGTAATGCGCCGCCGGGTGCACCGGCGCCGGCTGTTGCCGGAGGTCGAGCCCATAGTGCAGGCACGTCTCAAAGATGCGCGGAAAATGGGCCTCCATAGCGCCCGGCGGAAAGTGCGTCATGTCCAGAAACATGTGCGGCGCCCCGGTCCGCCCCATCTCGCGGACAATCGCCCGGCTCACGATGTCGCGCGAAGCGAGTTCGTCCTGAAACCGCTCGCCGGCGGCGTTTCGCAAATAAGCGCCTTCCCCGCGCAGCGCCTCCGACAGCAGAAACCGCGGCGCGCCGTCCAGGTGCAGCGCCGTGGGGTGGAACTGGACAAATTCAATGTTCTCCACCACCGCGCCGGCCCGGTAGCCCATCGCGACGCCATCGCCGGTGGCCACGTCCGGGTTGGTCGTCTCCTTGTACACCCGGCCCAGGCCGCCGGTCGCCAGCAGCACGGCGCGAGCGTAGATCGGAATCTGCTGCTGATGCCGGGCGTCGAACGCCATGGCGCCCCGCACCTCCCCGTTGTGCAGCAAAAGGTCGGTCACCGCGGCAAAACTCAAAAAACGGACGTTCGCCAGCGAGGCGGCCCGACGGTATAGCGTGCGGGAGATCTCGCGGCCGGTCGAGTCGCCGTGCGCGTGCAGAATCCGGTTCCGCGAATGCGCCCCCTCCCGGCCGAAGACCAACTCGCCGTCCTCGCGGTCGAACTCCGCGCCCCAGCCCAGCAGCTCTTCAATCACCCGCGGCCCTTCGGCCACCAGCGTCCGCACGGCTTCGGCGTCGCAAAGCCCGTCGCCGGCCTGCATCGTGTCCTGCTCGTGCAGCGCCACCTGGTCGTCGTCGCTCAACGCTGCCGCAATGCCACCCTGGGCGTACTCGCTGGCCGATTCATGCAGCGTATCCTTGGCCAGCACCAACACCTGGCCCACCCCAGCCAGCGTGATCGCCGCACGCAACCCCGCCACCCCGGCGCCAATGACAAGGAAATCCGTAGTAATCCGCAATCCCTATGGTACAAGGAAATCAGTGCCTTCCCACGTCGTCACCACCGCTGCGCAAACCTATACCTGCACCGTCCGGAACGGAATTAGCGCCCGAATTCCCGACTTTCTGCCGGCCCAAGCCGGCAAGGTTTTCGTGGTCACCACCCCGGATGTTCACGCACTCTACGCCCCCCGCCTGGCCGGTTTCGAGGTGCTGCATTATCCCGGCGGCGAACCGAACAAGCGGCTCAGCGTAGTCGAATCCCTCGCCGACCAGATGCTCGCCCGCGGCGCGGACCGTTCGAGCGTCGTCGTCGCCTTCGGCGGCGGCATCTGCGGCGATGTCGGCGGCTTTCTGGCCGCCATCTTCATGCGCGGGGTCCCGGTGATTCAGGTGCCCACCACGCTTCTCGCGCAGGTGGACGCCGCCGTGGGCGGCAAAACCGGCGTCAACCTGGTGGGCGGCAAGAATCTGATCGGTTCGTTCCACCAGCCTCACGCCGTCCTCATCGACCCCACTGTCCTCGCCTCCCTGCCCCCCCGCGAGTTCCGCGCCGGCCTCTTCGAAGTGGTCAAGCACGGTATCATCGCCAGCCCCGAACTGTTCGCCATTATGGCCGAACGCGCCGATGCGGTCCTCGCGCAGGACCCGGAAGTACTCGAAAAGATCATCGACGAAAGCGTCCGCATCAAAGCCGGCGTGGTCTCGGCCGACGAAAAAGAGGGCGGCCTGCGCCGCATTCTCAACTACGGCCACACCCTCGGCCACGCCCTCGAAGCCGAGACGAGCTACTCCGTCTTCCTCCACGGCGAAGCCGTGGCCTACGGCATGCTCGCCGCTGGCCACCTCGCCGTCCGCACCGGCCACCTCGACGCCGCCACCGCCGCCGAAATCGCCCGCGTCATCGGTCTCTACGGCCCGCTCCCGCCCGTCCCCGGCGTCACCGCCGAAGCCCTCGCCGGCCACATCTACAAGGACAAGAAAACCATTCAGGGCCAAACCCACTTCGTCCTCGCCACCGCCATCGGCCGGACGGAGATCGTCCGCGGCATCCCCCACGCCGATGTCGTCGCCGCCGCCGCCGCGGCCCTGGCATGAGCCGCGGCACCACCCCCCCGGGCGCCCGCACCGAACAGGAGGCCGCCCGCTGGGTCCGCGGCATGTTCGCCGATGTCGCCCCCCGCTACGACCTGCTGAACCGCGTCCTCTCCCTCCAGATCGATCAACTCTGGCGCGCCCACACCGTCCGCCGCGTGCAGGCCTACCTCGACAACCCCGCCGCGCGCATCCTCGACCTCTGCTGCGGCACCGGCGACCTGCTGCTCGCCCTCGAAAAGCGCCGCCGCGCCCCCCTCCTCGGCAGCGACTTCTGCCACCCCATGCTTACCGCCTCCCAGGCCAAACGCGCCCGCTCCCCGCTCTTTGAAGCCGACGCCCTCGCGCTCCCCCTCGCCGACGCCTCGCTCGACCTCGTCACCTGCGCCTTCGGCTTCCGCAACTTCGCCAACTACCGCAAGGGCATCGCCGAACTCCACCGCGTCCTCCGCCCCGGCGGCGCCGCCGCGATTCTCGAATTCTCCACCCCGCCCAACGCCGCCTTCCGCGCCCTCTACAACTTCTACAGCCTGCAGATCCTCCCCCGCATCGGCGCCCTGCTCAGCGGCCGCCCCGATGCCTACACCTACCTGCCCGAATCGGTCCGCAAATTCCCCGGCGCCGAAGCCCTCGCCGCCGATTTCCGCTCCGCCGGCTTTGCCGACGTCACCTTCGACCGCCTCACCTTCGGCATCGTCGCCCTGCATATTGCCCGTAAACAGAGCGCCCGCAAACCATGAACGCCGTTCTCGCCATCCTCAACATCTTTCTCGATCCGGTCGCCTCGGTCCGTTGCCAGCGCACCCAGGGCAGACTCGCCTGGCTCCCTCCGCTCGCCCTCGCCGCTCTCGCCTCCGTCGCCCTCAGCCTGCTGCTGCGCCCGCTCCTCGAAAACGCCATGTACCAGGACATGCTCGAGCAAATGGCCGAACAGAAAGCCCGCGAATCCATGGACCTCATGCGCTCCAGCCTGAACTTCTCGATGATCATGACCCCCGTCATGCTCGCCGTCATGCTCGCCATCAGCAGCGCCCTCGTCCTGGGCTTCGGCACCATCCTGGGCGCCCGGCTCCAGTTCCCGGAGGTCTTCACGCTGCTCGCCCACTGCTCGCTGATTCCCCTGCTCGCGCAGGTGGCCCAGTCCGTCGTCGTCCACCTCCGCGGCACGCTCGCTTCGATGAAAGGACTGCAACCCGCCTTCGGCTTCGACCTGCTGCTCGGCGCCGAGGCCCCGCCCCTGCTCGCCGCCCTGCTCAACTACTTCTCGTTCTTCACCGTCTGGTACATCGTTATCCTTGGCCTCGGCTTTGCCGCCCTGGCCGGGGTCAGCAAAGCCAAGGGCTTCGCCATGACCGCTCCGGTCTGGCTGCTTGGCCTGGTCTTCGCGCTGGCCGGCGCTTTCGTTCGCTAGCCGGCTGGTTTCCTACGGCTTGCCGTATGGGTATAATAAAGGCGTAAATTCCAAAGGAGGCCATATGAGAGGATTTGGCTGGCAAGAACTATTGGTCATCCTGGCCATTGCCGCTTTGCTGTTCGGCGGGAAGAAGATTCCCGAGGTCGCAAAGGGTCTGGGCGAGGGGATCAAGAACTTCAAGAACGCTCTCAAAGGCGAAGAAAAAGCCCCGGAACAGGCCGAAGAAAAGAAGCAGGCGTAAGGCTTCCTCTGGTCGCCCGCAATTTGGGCGGAACGGAATCGGTAAGAAAAGAACCCCCGCTGGGAGTCCCGGCGGGGGTTTTGAGTTTTTGGAACTGGATGGAAAGAGGAGAGAGAGGTTTAGCTCGAAGCCTTGGTCTTTTTCGGCGGCACGATGGCGTCTTTCACCGCCTTCGCTACGCGGAACTTAACAACCTTCTTGGCCGGAATCTTGATGGTCGCGCCCGTGGCAGGGTTGCGGCCCGTGCGCGCTTTGCGCTCCTGGCGCACCAGGCGGCCGAGACCCGGAAGCACGGCCACCCCGTTCTTCTTGGTTTCCTTGATGGCGATTTCGGCATACAGTGTCAAAAATGCCTTCGCCTGCTTCTTATTGATCCCTTCCACACCCTCGACGAGGGCAGCGACGAGTTGCGTCTGCGTCATACGTGTTACGACAGCCATGTTGCTCCTTTACTGATTCTCCTGGAGAATCGGAACCCGCCTAAAACGTTTCAATCATTTTCATGCTGAAATGTTCCAATCGATTCCTATGCAGTTGCAATCATAAGGCAGTTTTCCTGCTCCTGTAAAGGGAAAATCGCTCCGGGAGCCCCATTTTCCGGAGTTTTTTCCGTTCTGCGCGCTTCAAGCCCCCATCTTGCGGGCCTCCGGACCCGCCTCTGTGCCGCAAAGCCCTTTGGCGCAAGGCTTCCGCGTGCCTGCTTAATCCACCGGCAGCGTAATCGTAAACAGCGCCCCGCGCGGCTCCCGGTTCTCCGCGCTCACCGTTCCGCCGTTGCTCTGCACGATCGACGAAACAATGTGCAGCCCCAGCCCCGTCCGGCTCCGGCTTCGTTTCGTCGTAAAACGCGGCTCAAAAATGTGCGGCAGAATCTCGGCCGAAATCCCCGGTCCGTTGTCCGCCACCGTGATCACCAGATTCTCCGCCCGCCGCCGCGCCGCAATTTCAATCACGGCCTCTTCCGGCTTAATCTGTGCCGCGTTCAGAAACAAATTGACGAACACCCGCTCCCACCCCGCGGTCGAACCCGGCAGCCGCAAGCCCGGCTCAATCTCCCGGTGCCACGTCACCGTGGCCGCCCGCGTCACCTGCAAAAAGTCGTCCGCGTGCTGAATCGCGTTGTCGAGCACCGCCTGCACTTCGCCCGACTCCCGCGCCGTCTCCGTCAGACTGTCCACAATCCGGCTGCCCCGCGTCACGCTCCGGCGAATCGTCGCCGCCAAACGGGCCCACTTCGGGTCCCGCCCGAGCAGTTCGGCCGACTCCGCCAACGTCTCAAACACGTTGTTCAGGTCGTGCGCCAGGCCGGCGACGGTCAGCTCGGTATCTCGCTCCACGTCAGCCTCGAATGCGGTCGAGCGTATCGTAGAACTCGGCAAACGACACACTGGCCGCCTCGGCCTCGTTTACCGTGCTCGCACCATCGGCAAACAGCGCCGCCACGGCGAAAGCCATCGCAATCCGGTGGTCGCCGAACGACTCCACCTCCGCGGCCCGGAACTTCTGCTTACCCGGAATCCGCATGCCGTCCTGCGTCGTCTCCACGGTCACTCCCATCCGCCGCATGTTCTCGGCCACGGTGGCAATCCGGTCAGTCTCTTTAACCCGCAACTCGCCCGCGTCCCGGACCTCCAGCCCCTCTTCGCTCATCGCGCCCAGCACGGCCAGCACCGGGATCTCGTCAATCAACGCCGCCGTCGTGCCCTTCTCAATCAACCCGCCCCGGAACCGGCTCGCCCGCACCTGCAGATCGCCGATCAACTCGCCGCCCGAAGACCGCACGTCGAGCACCTTGATCTGCGCCCCGCCGCCCACCAGAAAGTCGATCAACGCCGTCCGCGACGGGTTCACGCCCACGTCGTAGATCACCAGATTCGACTCCCGCGCCAGAATCGCCGCCACCAGAAAAAACGCCGCACCCGAAAGATCGCCCGGCACGAGCAACTCGCGCCCGGTCAGCGCCGCCCCGCTCGTAATCGAGACCGTCGTGCCCCGCGCCGTAATCTCGGCGCCGAACTCTTTGAGCGCAATCTCGGAATGGTCGCGCGTCTTGTGCGACTCCCGCGTCACCGTCGTCCCGTCGGCGTACAGCCCGGCAAACAGGACACAGCTCTTCACCTGCGCACTCGCCACCGGCAGCGTATAGTCAATCGCCCGCAACTCCGGGTTGCCCTGAATCTCCAGCGGCGGATAGGTCCCGTCGACGGCGCTGATCCGCGCGCCCATCAGCTCGAGCGGCGTGATAATCCGCTTCATCGGCCGCCGCGCAATGGAGGCGTCGCCTTCAAGCCGGCTCGTAAACGGCTGCGCGGCCAGAATCCCGCTCATCATCCGGATCGTCGACCCCGAGTTGCCCACATCAAGCGTCTTCGACGGCGCCGCATAGCCCCGCAACCCCTTGCCGTGGACCTTCACGGTAGTCCCGTCCTTCTCGACGCCGATGCCCAGCGTCTCGACGCAGTGCAGCGTCGAATGCGGGTCCGCCCCGGTGGAGTAGTTGCGGAGCGTGGAGGTGCCCTCGGCAATCGAGGCCAGAATCGCGTAGCGGTGCGAGATGGATTTATCGCCGGGAAGCCGGATGGCGCCGCTGATCGCGGACGCGGGTTGAATCGTTACCTGCATGCAAAACCTCTATTGTAGAGGGTTTTGCCTGCTCAGGCGCCGATTGCGTAGACCGATGGACCGGGCATTACGAGCGCCCGCGCGGGGCGCAAACGGGAAAACCGGTAACCTACCCCGAAGATGGTTTGAATGTAAGATTCGCCATAACCGCCCAGCTTGCGGCGCAAGCGTCGCACATGGACGTCCAGCGTCCGCGTCCGCGTTCCCCGGCAGTATCCCCACACCGTCTCGAGCAGCAAATCCCGCTCAATCGTTTCGCCCTCGTTCTGCGAAAGGACCGCCAACAGCTCGAACTCCTTGCGTGTCAACGTTAACCGCCTATCCTCAAAAAACACCACCGAATGGTCAATAAAAAGAAATTCGTCCTGGAAGATCGGCATCTGTAATCCGTGTAAGGCTCCGGACTTGATCTTACGGGCAATTTGGCGTCCAGTCGTCTCCAGGTTGTGAAACTTTTGTAAAAGGGTTACGCACGGTCGAGGAACGCGTAGGCCTGTTGGCGGATTTCGGCTGGGAAATCGTGTCCGCAGTCCGGATACGCGGTCACCAGTTTCCCGGGCCGGAACACGCCGCTCACCGCCGCCACCGTGTCGCGCACCCCGCTGTTGTCGAAGTTGTCGTCCCGCAGCGGAGCGCTGATGAACAACGCCCGCCCCGCCATCATCCGGAACAGGTCCGGAAAGTCCCACGGCACCTCGGCCGGGTTGTTGTGGTACCGCTCCCGCACCCGCGGCATGTACCGGTCCTGGTCCCAGCCTTTCAGGTTCCCGCCCTTGTATTTGGCCATCGACGTGAAGCCGCAACTGGTCACCGCCGCGCGGATCCGCCGGTCGAATCCGGTGATAAACAGCGCATTGTGGCCGCCCAGCGAATGCCCGATCGCCACTACCGACTTCGCCCCGCGCTCCAGCAGCAGGTCCACGCCCCGCCGGTGGTTCACCATCCCCTTCATCGTTCCCGAAGCCAGCCCGGCCGCGAAGACGTCCTTCGGAAAGTCCGTCACGTCATCGCCGAATGAAGGATAGTCCGGCGCCAGACACAGATAGCCCCGCTGCGCCAGTTCGTGCGCGTAGTGCAGGTTCGGCTTCCCGCCCAGCCCGGCCGGTTCGTCCTTGCCGATGCGCGTCGTCTGGTGCAGGCACAGCGCCGCCTTGCCGCTCCACTGATCCGGCGTCAGCACCCACGCATACACCGGATTGCCCGGCTTGGCGCCATAGCGGATCTTCTGCCGCCGGTAGCCCTGCGCTACCTGCGCCTCGCCGAGCGTCTCCACGGAAACCGGGGTTCGTTCGCGGGGCGGGAACTTCCCCGCCATCGCTTCGAACCCCTTTTCCTTTGCTATTGCCGGCAGTGCCAGCAGCCAACCGAGATCACGACGGGAGAGCATCCCCCCGTTATACCGCTAAAAACGGTAGCGAATGGCCAGCTGCATGATCCGCGGGTCGCGCGCCGAGGTGATCCAGCCGAAGTTGGTGTTGCCCACCGTCGTCTGCGGGTTGTTGAAGTTCACCGTGTTGAACAGGTTGAACGCCTCCCACCGGATATCGAAGCTCTGCCGCTCGGTCAGGCGGAAGCCCTTCGACAGGTTGAAGTCCGTATTGAACAGCCGCGGCCCGTAGGCAGCATTCCGCGCCGCGTTGCCGGGCGTGTTCACGGCCTGGATCCGGAACGCCGCCGCGTCGAGGAACCGGAAGCGGTCGGTCTTCGGATCGATGCCCGTGTTGGCCTCGCCCACCCGGTCCGGCCGCAGCCCGCCGCCGTTGCGGTTCAGGAAGCGATAGGCCTGCCCCGTGCGCGGGTCGATGCCGTTGCTGTTCAGGCTGACGTTCAGCGGCAGGCCCGTGCGCCAGTTAATAATCCCCGACGTCCGCCAGCCGCCCAGCACGGCATCGGTGAAGCCGTTCCAGCCGCTGCCGAACTTCTTGCCCTTGCCAAACGGCAGTTCGTAGGTCACCGCCGTTGTGTACTGCACCTTCGGCGTCTGCGTCATCCGGCCGTTCTCCTGGTCAAAGCGGTCGAGAAACTGCGGCGAAGCGCCCGCGTCCCACGTGCCCACCTGGTCGATCGCGCTCGCCCACGTCAGGCTGACCAGGGCATACAACCCGTTCGAGAAGTTATGTTCAAACTTCGTCTGCAGCGCGTTGTACCAGCTCTTGCCCCGGCTCGCGCCCGTCTGAATGCCCTGCCACAGCGGAAACGGCCGGTTGGCGGCCACCGAACCATCCACGCCGAACGCCGTCTGGTTCCGCTCGTACAGCCCGAACAGGTTCACGCCCCGGTTCCCGGCGTAGGCTACCTCCCACGTGCTCGCCCGGTTCACCCGGTACTGCACCGCCAGGTTGAACTGCTGAATGCGGCCGCTGCGCTGGTTGCGCTCCCGCGTCCGCAGGCCGATCGTCCGGCTGTCGAAGTTCGACAGCACCCCCGCCGGCAGCGGATCGCTCAGCCGCACCGGCGCCGGGCCCGTGCCCACCCGCAGCAGCGTCGGCTGAATCAGTTGCGGCGGGTTCAGCGCCAGGCTCGCCTCCGAACCATAGATATCCTCGGCGTTGTAGAAGATCCCGTAGCCGCCCCGCACCACCAGTTTCTCCTCGATCGCCTGCCAGGCAAAGCCCAGCCGCGGGCCGAAGTTGTTCTTGTCCGGCGTCGTCAGGTACTTGTCCTTGTCGCTCGCCAGCACCAGGCCACCCGTCGCCGGGTCGAAGTTGATGTTCTTGTTCGTCCCGCTGCCGTAGAACGGCGTTGTGTACTCGTAGCGGAGGCCCAGGTTCAGCGTCAGCCGCGGACTTAGCTTCCAGTCGTCCTGCAGGAAGAAGCTATAAGCCTCCTGCAACTGCTTCACCTCCGGCACCGTGTTCAACTGCACGCTCTCGGGGAAGCCCAGCAGCAGGTCGCCCATGGCGTCGTTGGTGAACCGCCCCTGGAAGTTATAGGCCGGGGTCCGTCGCGTCACGTCAATGAAGCTGTTGTTCTTGAGCCGCATCTCAAAACCGCCGCGCAGGAAGTGCTTGCCCGCGGTGAGCGAAATCGTGTCGATAATCTGGTTCAGCTTCGGCGATTGAAACTGCGGGCGAAAGTTCCGCGTGCCGAGCTGGTTGTAGTTGGTCGGGTTGATCAGCGGCAGCCCGCCCACCTGCAGCATCTCCGGCGGAAATCCGCGGAAGCCGAAGGCATCGGCCTTCTGGCCGCTGGCCGTGGCGTGCGCGAACTCGGCGAACGTATCGTTGTTGCCGTAGCGAAGCGTGTTCACCATCCGCGGCGAAATCGTCTTGGTCCACGCCAGCGCCAGGCTGCGGTTTTCGTTGAACTGCGCGCCCTGGTTGCCCACGCCATCGGCCAGGCCCGGGAAGATCGCATCACGGTTGAACTTCTGCCGCAGCCAGCTGAAGCGCCCCATGATCTGGTTCCGGTCGTTCACGTTGTAGTCAAGCCGCGTGTCGAACTTATGCGTGTTCTCGTTGCCGTCCCGCTGCAGGCTGTAGTTATTGGTCGGCCGCCCGTTCTGGAACTGGCCCGCCGTGTTCGGCTCCGGGTACAGGTCAATCACCTTCTTCGCCAGCGCATCGAAGCGCGACGCCGGAATCACGTTACCCGGAAACGCCGCATTCGTCGACGGGTCCACAATGTTCAGCGCCCCGAACTGCCCCTGCCGCTGCGCCATCGTCGGCACGGTAGTCAGAAACGTATCGGCAAAGCTCTGCCGGAAGCCCTCATAAGCGCCAAAGTAGAACAGCTTGTTCTTCACCACCGGCCCCCCGATGGTGCCGCCAAACTGGTCCCACTTCAAATTATTCTTCGGCACGTTCTGCAGGTTATTCGTCCATCCCCGCGCCGCCAGCGCCGAGTTCCGGTTGAAGTAGTAGCCGGTGCCGTGCGTCTCGTTACTGCCGCTTTTGATCGATACGTTCACCACCGCCCCGGCGCTGCGCCCGAACTCGGCCGAAAACGAATTGGTCTGCACCTTGAACTCGGCAATCGCGTCCGGATTCGGCTGCACCACCTGCGCGCTCAGGCTCTGCGCGTTCTGCGTGCCCTGGTTGTTGTCCACGCCGTCGAGCAGAAAGTTGTTCTGCGTATGGTAGTTCCCGTTGGCGACGAACCATCCCGGCCCGCGCGTCGTCGGGTTCAGCGTACTCGCCGCCACCCCGGGCGACAGCAGCGCCAACTCTGTATATCGCCGGCCCGCCAGCGGCAGCTCCACCGCCGTCCGCCCGCTGATCACCTGCCCCAGCGATCCCTGTTCGGTTTGAATCGCCGCCACGCTCGCCGTCACCTCCACCGTCTCGCTGACCGTAGAGACCTCCAGCTTCACCCGCACCAGCCGCCGCTCGTCAATATTGATCCGCACCTCGCTCAGCTTCACGTTCTTAAATCCGCTCCGCCCCACCTCCACGTCGTAGGTGCCGCGCTGAATCGGGCTGAACAGCGCGTAGCCATCGGCCGAACTCTCTACCAGCAGCCGCGCCCCGCTTCCGCGGTTCACCAGCGTCACCTTCGCCCCGGCCACCGCCGCCGCGCTCGGGTCTTCCACGAGCACCCGTAAAGAGGCCGAGTCGGTCTGCGCCCAGAGGGCCGACACGATCGTCAACAATCCCAAATAGATCTTCATGCTACTGAGCGTAGCCAGCTAACAATGCACCGCCGTTACCAAACCGTTTCAATCCGATAACAGCGCCAACTCCGCCATCCGATTCCCATACCGCGGCGGCGCCTCCCGCACCCGCTCCACCAAACCCTCCACCAGCCCCGGCAAATACTCCCGCCACTCCGTAAACCGCGCCCCCAACTCCCGCCGGCTCCGCCCGTTATCGAGCGCCGACATCCACCGCCCGCTAAACGGCGAACAGTCCAGCAACAAGCCCGCCGCCTCCAGCCGCTCCCGCTCCACCTCCACCAGCCGCAGCTCCGCCCCCACCAACCGCGCCAACTCCTCCAAAAACTCCCGCAACCCCGGCGCCTCGCTCTGCGACAGGTTGTAAGCCCGGTCCAATCCTGCCCCGCCCCCCGCCAATTCACCGATACACCGCACCACATCCCCGCCGTACACATGCCGCAGCCCCGGCTCCTCCCCGGCCGGAACCAGAATCGGCCCCCCGTCCAGCAGCCGGGCTAGATACGCCCCAATCCGTTGGTAGTGGTCCCGCACGCTATGCACCATCGGCAGCCGCAGCACCGTCACCGGCAGCTCCGGCACGCCCAACAGCGTCTCCTCCGCCGCCCGCTTGTCCACCCCATAAAGCCAGTCCCCGTAATCGGCTCCCTCCGGCGCCGCCATCACCGGCCCCTCGTAATCCTCCTCCCGGAACGGCCGCGTCACCCCCGTCCGCACCAGGTACACCTGCCCCGTGCTCAGCATCACATACCGCCCCACCCGCCCCGCCAGCACCCGCCCCGCCACCGCCGCCTCCGGCCCCGTGTACAAGGTCGTGTCCACCACAAAGTCAAAGCTCCGGCCCCCCACCCCCCGCCGCAAATCCGCCTCCACCGCCCGGTCCCCGTGCACCCGCTCCACATCCTCCGGCAGCGCCGCCGGCGTCACCCCCCGGTGAAACACCGTCACCCGAAACCCCCGCTCCCGTAGCTCCTCCACAATCCCCGGACCCAAATTCCGCGTCCCGCCAATCACCAGCGCATCCATCGTCCAAGTCTACTCCGCTACACTCGAAGGCAATGCTCTTCTGTACCGTCCGGGGCTGCGGCCAACCCCTCACCCGGACCGGCAACGCCTACTCCTGCCCCCGGCTTCACTCCTTCGACGTTGCCCGCAGCGGCTACATCAACCTCCTCCAACCCCAGGACCGCCGGTCCAAAAACCCCGGCGACACCGCCGAAGCCGTCCACGCCCGCCGCCGCCTCTCCGACCGCGGCCTCTTCCTCCCCCTGCTCCACGCCATCCGCGATCTCGCCGCCCTCTCCCCCGCCGACACCGTCCTCGACGCCGGCTGCGGCGACGGCTACTACCTCGGCACCCTCGCCGAACAGACCGGCGCCCAAGGCCACGGCGTCGATATCTCCCAACCCGCCATCCTCGCCGCCGCCCGCCGCTACCCTCACTGCCAGTGGGTCCTCGCCAACGCCGACCGCCAGATCCCCTACGGTGACCAAACCTTCTCCCTCGTCCTCTCCATCACCGCCCGCCGAAACGCCCCCGAGTTCCACCGCGTCCTCCGTCCCACCGGCCGCCTCCTCCTCGCCATCCCCGCCCCCGACGACCTCATCGAACTCCGCGGCCCCTCCCGCGACCGCATCCCCGTCGCCGTCGCCGACTTCGCCCCCCACTTCACCCTCGCCGCCCAACGCCGCGCCACCACAACGGCCGACCTCGACGACGCCGCCGTCGCCGACGTCCTCCACGCCATCTACCGCCCGCTGCAGCCCCAACCCCCCGCCCCCGGCCGCGTCACCTTCAGCCTCGATCTGCTCCTGCTGCTGCCAGTCGACGCGCCTCCCGCTCAATCCCCCGCAGCATCCCGTTAAACACCACATGGTGCAGCGGCACCACCGCATACCAGTACAGCAACCCGAACAACCCCCGCGGCGCAAACAACGCCCGCTGCGTCAACTCACACCCGTTCTCCCCCATCTCTCGAATCACAAACTCCAGCCGCGCCTCCCCCGGCAGCTTCATCTCCGCCCGCAGCGCCAGCCGCCGGTCCCGCTCAATCCCCACCACCCGCCAGAAGTCCAGCGCCTCCCCGTAGCCCACCGCCTCCGGGTCCCGCCGCCCCCGCCGCAGCCCCGGCCCGCCCACCAGTTCGTCCATCCATCCCCGCAGCCGCCACAACCAATCCGCGGCGTACCACCCATGGCCCCCGCCCACCCGGCACACCGCCCGGTACACCGCCCAGTCCGGCGCCGCCACGGTAACCTTCCGCTCGTCCCGAAACACCGTCCCCCCGGCCCAGTCCGGGTCGCCCGGGATCACCCCCGCCATCGACCACGACGTCTCCACCTCCCGCTCCGCAATCTTCTTAAGCGCCGCTCCAATCGCCTGCCGTACCGTCAACAGCTCCTGCGGAATCAGCGCCGCCAACCGCTGCTCCCGGCAGATCACCGGGTTCCGCAGCCCCTCGGCCAGCGGCTTGGCGATCTCTTTGCTCAACGGCGTAACCAGATGAATCCAGTACGAACTCAGCCGCGGCGACAGAATCGGCAGCGGAATCACGTACCGCCGCCCCACCCCCAGCGCCTCCGCCATCTGCCGCATCAACTCGCGGTAAGTCAACACCTCCGGGCCCCCGATATCGTACACCCCGCCCACCGTCTCCGGCACCGTCAGCGCCCCGGTCAGGTAACCAATCACGTTCCGAATCGCAATCGGCTGACACGGCGTCGCCACCCATTTCGGAGTAATCATCACCGGCAGCCGCTCCACGAGATAGCGCAGAATCTCAAACGAAGCCGACCCGGACCCGATGATCATCGCCGCCCGAAAGACCGTCACCGGCACCCCGCTCGCCCCCAGCGCCCCCTCCACCTCCCTCCGGCTTCGCAAATGCTCGCTCAGCCCCGCCCCCGTCTCGCCCAGCCCGCCCAGATAGAGAATCCGCCCCACCCCCGCCGCCGCGCACGCCGCGCCGAACGTCTCCGCCAGCCGCCGGTCCTGCTGCGCGTACTCCGCGCTCGCCGAAACCATCGAATGCACCAGGTAATACGCCGCCGCGCACCCCCGCAGCGCCTCCGTCAGCGCCGCCCGGTCCGACAGGTCACACCGCCGGACCTCCACCCCCTCACCCTGCGCCCACGGCCGGTCCGCCAGCTTCTCCGGCGTGCGCACCAGACACCGCACGCCATAGCCCAACTCCAGCAGCCGCGGCGCCAACCGCCCGCCCACGTAACCCGTCGCCCCCGCCATGGCAATCGTGCCTTTCGTTATCCCCACCGCAGTCCACGCCATGCCATCTGCACTCGCCAGCCCCGGGGGACCTGTCCGCGCCACCGCCAGCCGATGGCCAGAAAATGCACCAACGACCGCAGAGAAGGGAACTCGGCTACGTACTGGCCGGCCGAACCCGAAATCCGCATCCGATGGCCCCCGTTTTCAATCTGCAGCTCCAGCGCTAGCTCCGGCTCACGCACGAGGCGGCATCGTCCCGCCACTCGTCCGGATCCGCATCGTGCCGTTCACCCGCCACAAAGCGTGTTCCGCATTCGCCGCCGTCGAGCTCGGCACATGCACCTCCATGTTCTCGAAAACATACGAAATCTCGGCGCCACGGCCCGTCAGTTGGTCAAACAGACCAATCGCCAATTCGGGCCATGTCCTGGTATCTTCCGGTTTTTGTTCCATGCTTCCCTGGATGCCCTCTGCCCGGTATCGACACAATCATTCTTTCCGGGCCCCAATAACCCACAAGCGGTTCTCCCCAAGCAGGTACAATATCCTCAGTGCCCGGGTGGCGAAATCGGCAGACGCAACGGACTTAAAATCCGTTATCCGGAAACGGGTGTGCGGGTTCAAGTCCCGCCCCGGGCACCACTCCCGCCCTCCTACCCCACCAGCGCCCGCACCACCCGCCCGTGCACATCCGGCAGCGTTACATCCCGCCCGCCAAACCGGTAGCTCAGCTTCGTATGGTCCAACCCCAACAAATGCAGCACCGTCGCATGCAGATCATGCACCGTCATCACGTTCTCTACCGCATGGTTCCCTAACTCATCCGTCGCCCCGTAAATCAACCCCGCCTTCGCCCCGCCCCCCGCCATCCAGATCGTGAATCCAAACGGATGATGATCCCGCCCGTCCCCGTTCCCTGTATCCGGCGTCCGCCCGAACTCCCCGGCCCATAGCACCAGCGTCTCCTGCAGCAAACCCCGCGACTTCAGGTCTTTAATCAACGCCGTCACCGCCTGGTCCGTCACCATGGCGTTGGTCGAATGGCCCTCCCGCAGCTTATCGTGCTGGTCCCACGTCCCGTTGTTCCCGCCGTACAGGTTCGGCGGCGTAATCTCCACAAACCGCACCCCCGCCTCCACCAGTCGCCGCGCCCGCAAACACTGCAGCCCGTAAGCCCGCTTGTGCGGATTCGTCGCGTCCAACCCGTACAGCTTCTTCGTCGCCTCCGTCTCCCGGTCCAGGTTCAACACATCCGGCGCCAGCGCCTGCATCCGGTAGGCCATCTCAAAGTTGCTGATGGCCGCCTCCACCGCATCCGCGTTCGCCGTCGCGGCCAGAAATTCGCGGTCCTGCGCTCGCACCGCCGCCATCTTCGCGCCCTGCAGCGCCGCCCCCGCCGGCACAATGTTGTCCACCGGCACCCCGTCGGCCCGCACCCCCATCGCCTGGTGCGTCGCCGGCAAAAACCCGTTCGAAAAGTTCTCCAACCCGCCCGGCGGGTTGTCCCCGTGGTTCAGCAGCAGATAGCCCGGCAGGTTCTTGTTCACGCTGCCCAGCCCGTAGTTCACCCACGAACCCAAACTCGGAAATCCGCCAAAGTTCCGCCCCGTGTGCAGAAACACATTCGCCCGCGCGTGCAGCGGAAACTCGCTCTTCATCGAACGGATCACCGTCAACTCATCCGCCACGCTCGCGATATGCGGAAAGATCTCGCTCACCGGCAGCCCCGACTGCCCGTGCTGCCGGAACGCCCACGGCGACTTCAGCCACTTCCGCTTCGGCCCCGCCACGTAGTTGTCAAGCACCGCCGCCTGCCCGTCCAACTCGGCCAGCTTCGGCTTCGGATCAAAGCTGTCCATCTGCCCCACCCCGCCCGGCATGAAACAGAAAATCACGTTCTTGGCCCTGGCCGCGAAGTGCGGCGCCGCCCCGGCCAGCAGCGACTCCATCGCCAGATACCCAAAGCCCGTCGAACTCGTACGCAGTAACTCCCGGCGGCTGATCTTCATCGCAGGTACACAAACTCCTTCAGGTTAAACAGCGCATGCGCCACATCGGTCCACACCGCTTCGCTCCCCAGCACATCCCTGGCCCCGTGCCGCGCCGCGAACTCCCCGGCCAGCGCCCGCCAGTTAGCCAATTCCGCCTCCGTCGCCGGCCGCCCCAGCCCCCGCAGGAACATCCGCCCAATCCGCGCGTCCACCGCATCGTCCCGCTGCGCCGTCAGCGCCTTGGCCCACACCCGCGCCTGGTCCAGCACAAACGGATCGTTCAACAGCGCCAGCGCCTGCGGCGGCACGTTCGTCACATCCCGATTGCCCCGCGTCTGCAGCGGGCTTGGAAAATCAAACAGCTCCAAAAACCGCGGACCCTGCATCCGCGTGATCTTCAGGTAAACGCTCCGCCGCCCGTCTCCATCCAGCGGCCCTTGAAACAGCCGCCGGTGCTCCTGCGGCTCGCTCCGGTGCGGTTGTATGCTCGGCCCGTACAGCTTCTCCTCCAAGCGGCCCGATACCGCCAGCAGCGTATCGCGCACCGCCTCGGCCTCCAGCCGCCGCACCGGATAATGGTGCAGCAGCGCATTCGCCGGGTCCTTGGCCCGCGCCGCGGCCTCCGCCGCGCTCCCCTGTTGAAACGCCGCCGACGTCAGCAACAGCCGGATCATCCCCTTCGTCGACCATCCCCGCCGCGCGAACTCCGTCGCCAGATAGTCGAGCAGCTCCGGATGCGAGGGCGCCGCGCCATTGCTCCCGAAGTCGTCCGTGCTCGCCACAATCCCCCGGCCGAACACATGGTGCCAGATCCGGTTCACCATCACCCGCGCCGTCAGCGGATTCTCCTCGCTCGCCATCGCCTCGGCCAACTCCCGCCGTCCGCTCCCGGCCGGCCCCACCGGCTTCAGCCCCTCCGGCATCAGACTCAAAAAGTGCCGCGGCGCCACCCGCCCGGGATTCGTCGCCGACCCCGCCTGAAAGATCGGATGATCCGCCCCCGGGTCAAAATCGCCCATCCCCGCCACCACCGTCGGATCCACCATCCCCGCTTCCATCGCGCGAAACCGGTCCGTCAGCCGCCGCAGCGCCGGGGTCAGATTCCGCGAGTTCACTAGCACGCCGTTGTCGACGAGCCAATTCAACCACTTCACATCCTGCGCCGTCGCCGTCCCCGCGCCCCACGCCCGCACCGCCTGCCGCGCCATGGCCGCAAACTGCGCCGGCGTTGGCGCCGCCACCAGCGCCGCTACATGCTCCAGCGTCTCCTGCGGCGTCACGTCCTCATCGTGGTACAGCACCCGCGTCACCCCGAAGTAAGACCGCGGACTCGCGTCCGGCGTCTTCTTCAACCGCCCCGGGCGGTCCGGAATCCGCGGGTTATCCGTCTTCGTGTTCAGTTCGAGATACACCGGAAACTTCGCGGCGTCCTTGGCCGATACCTTCTCCCACCGCAGCCGCGGCGAGTCCAGCACGTCATAGTTCTCGCCAATCACGCAGTGGTCCAGAATCACCCGCCGGGCCGCAAACTTGCCCCCCAGCGCCTCGAAACTCACAAACTTCTTCTCCGCCGGCAGCATCGGCGACCGCAGCGACCCGTTCCACCGGTCCGTCACCAGATTCGTAAACAACCCCGCCGGGAAGATGCCTTCCACCGCCGCCCGCCCCTCCGTCGCCACCGCAAAATCGCCCGCCCGCGCCTGCCCCGCCTGCAGTCCCAAGCCCTCCGCGCTCCACCCCGCCGGCACCCCCGCCCGGAAGTCCGCCGCCGTCACAAACTTCTCCCGGTTGAACCGCTCCCGCGCCGCCGCCTCCTTGGCATACTCCGCCGCCGGATGCGCAAACACCGCCAGCGGATCCGCCAGGTCCACCTTGTCCCGTTGCAGCAGCCGGCTCCACTGCTGCACCCGCGCCGCCTCCAGCCCCGCCGCCAACCCCGCCGCCTCCGGCGCGTCCTTCTGCTCCGCCAGCGCCGCCGCCAACTCCGCCTCCAGCTTCGCCGTCGCGCCCAGCCACGCCGTCGCCAGCTCCTGCCGGATGGCAAGCTTCAGCTCCGCCACCCCCGCCGGCGGCGCCGCGCCTACTTCGAGCGTGCGCGCCACCTGCCGCGAGCTGTTCAAAATCCCGTAAAGCGAATAGTAGTCCTCGGTCGGAATCGGGTCGATCTTGTGGTCGTGGCAACGGGCGCACGAAACCGTTGCCCCCTGAAATGCCCTGGTTAACGTATCAATCTGGTTGTCCACCACATCCGTCCGCAGCTCGCGAAACTGGTTGCAGTTGTCGTGGCCCATCTCCCCCAGCCGGTAGAACGCCGTCGCCAGTACGGACTCATTGCGCCCCTCCACCACCCGCGGCTTCGCCAGCAAATCCCCCGCCACGTGCTCCCGCACAAATTGGTTGTAGGGAACATCCAGGTTGAACGCCCGGATCAGATAATCGCGGTACCGCCACGCCCCCTGAATCTCGTAGTTCCACTCGTAGCCGTGCGTCTCGGCGTAGCGCACCACGTCCATCCAGTGCCGCGCCCACCGCTCGCCGTAGCGCGGCGACGCCAACAGCGCGTCCACGTAGCGCTCGTAAGCCCCCGCGCTCCGGTCGTTCAAAAACCGTTCGAGCAGCCCCGCCTCCGGCGGCAGCCCGGTCACCACATACGCCGCCCGCCGCGCCAGCACCCGCCGCTCCGCCGCCGGCGCCAGGCTCAGCCCCGCCGCCGCCCGCCGCGCGTCCAGAAACCGGTCCACCGGATGCGCCGCCTTCCCCGCCGGCGGCGCCACGCTCCGCACCGGCTGATACGACCAGTGCTCCCGCCGCAGCTTTTCATAAAACGCCTTCGCCGCTAAACCCGCCCCGGCCGGCTTGGCGCCCGCCGGCCAGTGCATCCCCGCGCGCACCCACTCTTCGAGCGCGGCAATCTCGGCCTCCGGTAGCTTCTCGCCCATGGGCATCTTCCGGCCCTCGTGCTTGACGGCCTGAATCAACAGGCTCGCCTCCGGCTGCCCCGGCACCGCCGCCGGGCCATGCATCCCGCCCTTCAGAATCGACTCCCGGTCATCCAGCCGCAGCGCCGCAAACTGCTTCTGCGCCCCGTGGCAGCTCTGGCAGCGCCCCGCCAGCACCGGCCGCACCTTCCGCTCAAAAAACTCATCCTGCTCTGCTGCCGGGAGCAAAGACGCCATCGTAGCCACAATCAACCAGCGCCGCATGCACCCCGATTCTATCAGGCTTGCCGCGTCATTCTCCCGCCCGGACAAACAGCCGTTCACGAGGCATCGGAAAATCTTTGCCTCTCGTATCCCTTTGAGTCCCCGATAGTTATCACCCTCCAGGCCCTCGTCTTGTCCGGGTTGACCCCGGCCTGCCCCTTATTCTGGGCTTGCAATGACCACTCCGGAACTGCTCGACCGCATCGCGGCGGCAACGGGTCAGCCGCCCGCGGTCGCGGCCGACCAACTCGATCAGCTAGTCACCCGCCTCGTGACTACGCTGCGACAGCGAAAACAGGTGAAAGTCAGGGGCCTCGGGGTCATCCGCCCCACGCGCGAGGAGTCCGAATGAAAGCACCTCCGAAACCTGGACTCGACGACATCGCCAAAGTCATTCGGCAATGCCTCGCTGAGGGCTTGACCATCGACATCGAAGCGGTCGGCTCCCTGCGAACCGACGAGGCCGGGCAGATTCGCTTTCGTGCCGCGGGCGGCAAGCGAGTCTTTCTCGCCTACACCATCGAAGATGCCCCTTTCGTCGAAACGCTCTTCGAGGCTCTCGAAGACGCCGGCTTTCATCCGTGGATGGACCGCCGGAAACTGCTTCCCGGTCAAAACTGGCCCAAAGCCATTGAGCGAGCCATTAGCAAAGCCGACTTCTTCATCCCCTGCTTTTCCCAACATGCTCTCAGCCGGCCCAGCCGGTTTCATGCCGAACTGCGCTACGCGCTCGAACGGGCCGCGGAATGGCCGCTCGAATACCCCTTTGTCATCCCCGTGCGGCTCGAAGATTGCCCTCTGCCGCGGCAGATTACGGCGCAATTGCAGTACATCGACCTGTTCCCGGAGCCGGAGACGGGCCTGCGCCAACTGTTGACCACGATCAAGGCTACGAGCCCATCCGCTTCTTAATCTCCGCGGCGTTTTTCGCCTCCGGCTCCAGCTCCAGATACTTCGCAAACGCCTGACGCGCGCCCTTCCGATCCTTCGCGCGCTCAAGCGACTCGCCCAACCGCAGCCACGCCTCCGCTAACCCAGGATTCCAGCGCGTCGCCTCGCGGAATCGCATGATCGCCGCCTTCCAACTGCTCCGCTTGGCGTAAAACAGGCCGATCTTCAACTCTTTTTCCGCCTGCAGCGGATTAAAGGCATACTCCTTCGCCCCGGTCAGCGCGGTATCTTCCTCGGGCGGTTCCTGTTCCTGCGGCGCCGGAACCGGCGCCTGCCCCCAAAGCCATACCGCGGCAAACAAAGCTAACCAGAGTCCGCGTGCCACAATCAAAGGATAACGCACCGCGTTCTATGAATCTCCGCGAGAAAGTGTCGCAGTTGCCCCTCCTGCCGGGCGTTTATCTCTACAAAAACGCCTTCGGCGACATCATCTACGTCGGCAAAGCGAAGAACCTCCGCGCCCGCGTCCGCAACTACTTCTCCGACGACCGCCTCTCGGAAGCCAAAACCGGTACCCTCATCTCCGAAGCCGCCGACCTCGACTACATCGTCGTCGAAAACGAAAAAGAGGCCCTCGCCCTCGAAAACAACTTCATCAAGCAGCACAAGCCCCGCTTCAACGTCCTCCTCAAGGACGACAAAACCTACCCCTACATCAAACTCACGAGCGAACGCGTCCCCCGCGTCTTCGTCACCCGCCGCCTCCGCAAAGACGGCGCCTCCTACTTCGGTCCCTACTTCCCCGGCAACCTCGCCTACCGCCTCACCGACTTCATCCACCGCCAGTTCAAAATCCCCTCCTGCAAAATCGACTTCAACCGCAAACACTCCCACCCCTGCCTGCAGTACCACATCCGCCGCTGCCTCGGCCCCTGCGTCGAAGGCCTCGTCGCCGCCCCCGAATACGCCGAGGCCGTCCGCCAAACCCGCCTCTTCCTCGAAGGCCGCCTCAAAGACCTCGAATCCCACCTCCGCCACCAAATCGCCGAAGCCGCCGAAGAGCTCAATTTCGAACGCGCCGCCCGCCTCCGCGACAACCTCGTCACCATCGAGGAAATGGCCCAAACCCAGAAAATGGCCACCGCCCACGGCGACGACATCGACATCTTCGCCTACTACGCCGAACCCCCGCTCCTCGCCGTCAACCTCTTTCACGTCCGCAACGGCCGCATCGTCGACCGCCGCGAGTTCTACTGGGAAGACCGCTTCGACTTCGACGCCCCCGAATTCCTCGCCGCCCTCCTCAAGCAGGTCTACCTCGACCAGCGCTACGTCCCGCTCATCGTCCACGTCCCCGACGACTTTGAAGACCGCGAAGCCCTCGCCGAACTCCTCACCGAAAAACGCGGCCGCCGCGTCGAAATCCGCACCCCCCAGCGCGGCGAAAAAAAAGCTCTCCTCGACCTCGCCGAAACCAACGCCAAACACTGCTTTGAAGCCCGCTTCCGCATCCTCAAACCCACCGCCCAGTCCATCGCCAACGCCCTCGAAGACTCCCTCAACCTCCCCGCTCCCCCCAGCCGCATCGAATGCTTCGACATCTCCCACATCCAGGGCACCGATAAAGTCGCCTCCATGGTCGTCTGGGAGGACGGCAAGATGAAAAAGGCCGACTACCGCAAATTCATCATCAAGACGGTCGCCGGCAACGACGACTTCGCCTCCATGCGCGAAGTCGTCACCCGCCGCTACTCCCGCCTCAAAGAAGAGGGCGCCAAGTTCCCCAGCGTCGTCCTCATCGACGGCGGCCTCGGCCAACTCCACGCCGCCGCCGAAGCCCTCGAAGCCCTCGGCATCACCGACCAGACCATCGCCTCCATCGCCAAACGCGAAGAGATCATCTACATCTACGGCCAGGAGGACGAACCCGTCCGCCTCGACCGCCACAACCCCGTCCTCCACGTCATCCAAACCATCCGCGACGAAGCCCACCGCTTCGCCGTCACCTTCCACCGCACCCGCCGCAACATCACCCGCATGCGCTCAGAGCTTCTCAACGTCCCCGGCGTCGGCGAACGCACCGTCGAAAAGCTCCTGCAGACCATCGGCAGCCTCGAAGCCGTCAAACTCGCCACCGAATCCACCCTCGCCCGCGAAGTCGGCCCCGCCGCCGCCCGCAAAATCTTCACCCACTTTCATCCCCAGCACGCCCCCGCCGCTCCCTGACGTTGGCTTCGTTTCGTCAATAGCCGCGCGCCAGCCGGTCGGCCAGCAGCGGCGGCAGCCCCGCCTCCCGAATCTTCCGCTGCGCCGTCTCGAGGTCATAGGATACCCGCAGCAGCCGCACCGTCTTCGCCCCGGCATCGTAAATCGCCGCTCCCACCCGCCAATCCCCGTCTCGCGGCTGCCCCGCCGACCCCGGATTCACCAGGTAACGGTAGTCCGGCGACAGCGCAAACGTGTACTCGCTCTCGTCCAGAAACGGCGGCCCGATCGCAATCACCTGCCGCTGCTTCAACTGAAAGCCCCCCTGCACGTGCGTATGGCCAAAGAACGTCAACTCCTCAGTCGCCGCCTCCATCGCCACCCGCACCTCCGGCCCCTCCACAACGTACTCATCCTCGTCCCGCGGCGACCCGTGCACCACCGCGTACGCCCCGTCCACCACCACCGGCCCCCGCTCGAGCCCCCTCACCCACGCCCGATTCTCCGCCGTCAACGCGCTCGCCGTCCACACCGCCGCCTGCCGCGCCATCGGGTTGAAAGCCTCCATCGAATCGAGCCCCGCCGCCACCTTGTCGTGGTTGCCCCGGATCACCACCGCCGCGTGCGCCCGCACCCAATCCACCACCGCGTTCGGATCCGCCCCGTAGCCCACCAGGTCCCCGCAGCACACCACCCGGTCGTACCCGTCCCGCGCCGCCGCCACCACGGCCTCGAGACCCTCGAGATTGGCGTGAATATCGCTGATTATGAGGTCGCGCACAGTTTTATCAACGCCACTTCCGGCGGAGCTCCAATCCGCGCCGGGATTCCTACCGTTCCAATCCCCCGCGTCACGTACAACTGCGATCCCCCCTCTTCATACCGCCCGTACACATACGGCGTGAAAAACCGCGCAAAGTTCAAATGCTGATGCAGATACTCCACCGTCACCTGCCCCCCGTGCGTATGCCCCGCCAGCATCAGATCCCAACCCTGCTCCGCCGCCGTCCGGAACGCGTCCGGGTTGTGCGACAGCAGCACGTTCCACGCCCCGGCCTCCCGCAGCGCCTCGGCCCCGCGCAAGTAATCCCCGTGCATCTTCTGATAGTCCACCCCGGCCAGGTTCAGCCGCGCCTCGCCAAAGCGCAACTCCTGTTTCTGCCCCCGCAGAAAATGCAGATCCCGCCGCCGGCCCTCCCGCTGCACGTACGCCTCGCAGTTGGCGTAGATCTCATGGTTCCCCATACAGCCCCACACCCCGCTCGACGCCCGCAGCGCCGCAAGCTCCCGCAGACACTCCTCAATCGGGTCGCCGTTGCGCGTGATCAAATCCCCGGTCACCACCGTCAGATGCGGCCGGAAGTCGTTCGCCATCCCCACCGCCTGCGCCAACTCCCGCCGGCTCAAAAACGGTCCGTAGTGGATGTCGCTCAGCTGCGCAATCCGGACGCCGTCCAGATCCTTCGACAGCCCCGGCACCCGCATCTCCACCTCTACCGCCTGCAGGTCCCGCCGCCCCACCAGAATGCCAAACCCCGTCACCGCCGCCGGCGCCGCCGCCGCCACCGCCCGCGCCGTCAGCACCAACTGCCGCCGCCCCGGATCAAACCGCGGCGTCATCCGCCGGCCCAGCGCCCAGATCAGCGTCGTCCCGCAGGAGCAGATCCCCCACGCAATCGCCGCGCCCCGCGCCCAGAAAAACCACTCCCCCGGCGGCACGTACCGCCAAGCCCAGGGCAACTCAAAAAACATCCCCGCCGCGCCAAACAACGCGCTCGCCCCCAACAGCCAAACCAGTTGCGGCATCCGGTCCCGCGTCCAGCGCCACACTTCCCAGTGGCAGAGCAGGATCAGCACCATCGCTAAATACTCCGGCAGATTAGTACTCCCCTCCCTAAGTCTCCATTTTACCCCGCCATTCTCACCCCGCATTGATACAATTTGGAAACTATGAAACTTTTGATGTTTGCGCGTCCCGGCGGCCAGCCTGAGCCGGGCGTCTCCGATGGCTCCACCATCACCCCCCTCGCCGGCGCCGGCTACGCCGATCTCCATGCCCTCATCGCGGATCCCGAAGGTCCCGCCAAGGCCGCTGCCTACGCCGCTTCCGCCACCGGTCAGGTCGCCGAAGCCGGCGTCCGCATCCTCGCGCCCCTCACGCGCCCGGAAAAGATCCTCTGCGTCGGACTCAACTACCGGGATCACGCCATCGAATCCAACATGGCCATCCCCACCGTCCCCACCATCTTCTCGAAGTTCAACAACTGCATCATCGGCCCCGGCGATGAAATCGTCCTCCCCAAAGTCGCCCAAACCCCCGACTACGAAGCCGAATTCGCCGTCGTCATCGGTAAGCCCGGCAAGAACATCGCCGAAGCCGATTGGGAAAGCCACGTCTTCGGCTACATGAACCTCCACGACGTCTCCGCCCGCGACCTCCAGCTCGCCTCCTCCCAGTGGCTCATGGGCAAGAGCATCGACACCTTCTGCCCCATCGGCCCCTACATCGTCACCAAAGACGAAATCGCCGACCCCCACGCCCTCCCCATCAAGGCCACCATCAGCGGCGAAGTGCTGCAGGATTCCAACACCTCCGAGCTCATCTTCAAGCTGCCCAAACTCCTCAGCTACATCTCCCAGGTCATGACCCTCAAGCCCGGCGACATCATCACCACCGGCACCCCCGCCGGCGTCGGCTTCGCCCGCAAACCCCAGCGCCTGCTCAAAGCCGGCGACGATTGCATCATCGAAGTGCAAGGCCTCGGCCAGTTGCGCAATCCTGTAGTGAGTGAAGCGTAGCCTAGGCCTCTTTCTGCTCTGCGCCGGACTCGCTCCGGCGCAGAGCCTCCTGATTCAGAACGCCACCCTCATCGACGGCACCGGCGCCCCCCCGCGTCAAGCCGACGTCCTCGTCTCGAACGGACGCATCGTCGCCGTCGGCTTGAACCTTCCCGCCCCCAACTCCACCCGCCTCGACGCCCGCGGCAAAACCCTCCTGCCCGGCCTCTTCGACCTGCACACCCACGTCCAGGCCGCCACCGTCAGCGGCTCCGGCCAGGATTGGGGCAAAAATCTCAAAGCCTACCTCCTCAGCGGCGTCACCACCGTCGCCGACTTCGGCACCTACGGCGAAACCTTCTCGACCGTCCGCCGCCTCACCGCCTCCGGCGCCTGGCCCGCCCCCCGCCTCCATCTCGCCAGCCGCATCACCACCCCCGGCGGCCATGGCCTCGAAATCGGCCGCGGCGAAATCTTCACCCAGGAAGTTCTCACCCCCCGCGAAGGACGCGCCGCCGTCCGCCGCCTCCTCCCCTACCGCCCCGACGTCATCAAAGTCTTCTCCGACGGCTGGCGCTACGGCTCCTCGGCCGATCTCACTAGCATGGAAGAAGGCACCCTCCGCGCCATCGTCGAAGAGGCCCACAAAGCTAACCTTCCCGTCCTCACCCACACCGTCACCGTCGACAAAGGCAAAATCGCCGCCGCCGCCGGCGTCGACGCCATCATGCACGGCATGCAGGACAAACCCTTCGACGACGAACTCCTCGCCCTGATGAAGGCCGGCCGCACCGCCTACGGCCCCACCGCCGCCGTCTACGAACCCCGCACCCCCGCCCTCGACGACCTCCTCGCCAAAGTCCTCGATACCGTCTCCCTCCAGGTCTTCCGCACCCGCCCGGCCTTCGCCCCGCCCTCGGCCCTCCGCATCCGCAAATACGAGGTCCTCAAGCAAAACTCGAAAGCCCTCTTCGACGCCGGCATCCCCCTCGTCACCGGTACCGACGCCGGCATCGCCAACACCCACCACGGCTGGGCCACCCTCCGCGAAATCACCCTCCTCGCCGACGCCGGCGTTCCTCCCCTCGAAGCCATCAAAGCCGCCACCCTCAACGCCGCCCGCGTCCTTCGCGTCGACAAAGACCGCGGCTCCATCGAACCCGGTAAACTCGCCGACCTCGTCTTAATCGACGGCGCCCCCCACGCAAACATCCAGGACATCCAAAAGGTCCACCGCGTCTGGCTCAACGGCGTCGAACAAAACCTCCCCCAACTCGCCGCCGCCCTCGCCGCCCCCGGCCCCACGCCCCTCGCCCCTATCCCCGCGCCCGCCCTCCTCGATGACTTCGAACGCGTCGACGGCCGCAGCCGCCTCGACACCCGCTGGATCAACACCTACGAAGGCGGCGCCGACCTCTCCCGCGCCCTCTTCCAGCGCGCCCCCCGCGCCCCCGGCAACTTCGCCCTCGCCATCCAGGCCCAAATGTCCGAGTCCTCCAAACCCCGTGTCCACCTCACCCTGCCCCTCCGCCCCGGCGGCATCGAGCCCATGGACCTCGCCGGCTGGAAGACCCTCGAGTTCGAAGCCCGCGGCGACAGCCTGGCCTACAACTTATCCCTCGCCCGCCGCGCCAAAGCGGATCCAGTTACAACTCCGTTTACTCCCGGCGCCGGTTGGAAACGATTCCGCATCCCCCTCGCCGAATTTGGCTGCCCCTGCGCCGACGCCACCGCTGTAACATTTGTCATCAGCCGTCCCGCCGGCGTCCGCACCTGGCTCGAAATCGACAACATTAAGTTAGTCCGCTAACCCGCCCGCGATCATCCGAACAAGAATACGAATGCGTGTTCTCCTTCTGCTGTTGCTCTCCCTGCCCCTCGCTGCTCAGGACACGACCGGCGTCGGTGGCCTCCTCGGCACCGTCACCACCGCCCAGGGTCAGCCCGCCCCGCAGGTCAAGGTCTGCCTCGTGGACTCCTCCCGCTGCACCACCTCGGACGACCGCGGCCTCTTCCGCTTCCCGGACCTCCGCCCCGGCGACTACCAGCTCGACATCACCGCCCCCGGCCAGCCCCCCATCCGCAGCTCCGTCGTCACCGTCCGCGCCGGTCTTGAAGGCAAGGTGGAGGTCACCCTCGCCGCCGCCGGCGCCCTGCAGCAGACGCTTACCGTCACCGAATCCGTCTTCGTCGCCCCCGAAGAGATCAAAAGTTCGAGCTACGTCATTCAAACCGAAGAGCTCTTCAAAGCCGCCGGCGCCCGCCAGGACGTCTCCCGCTACGTCCAGCTCCTCCCCGGCGTCGCCATCGGCGCCAACGACTTCCGCAACGACATCATCGTCCGCGGCGGCAGCCCCCTCGAAAATCTTTTCATCGTCGACAACATCGAAATCCCCAACATCAACGCCTTCGCCAACTTCGCCTCGGCCGGCGGCACCACCAGCATTCTCGACGCCCAACTCATCCGCGACGTCACCTTCCTCACCGGCGGCCAGCCCGCGCCGTTCATCAATCGCACCTCCAGCGTCCTCCAGGTCGCCCAGACCGAAGGCGCCCGCGACCGCCTCCGCGGCCGCATCACCGCCGGCGACCCCGGCATCGGCGGCATCGTCGAAGGCCCCCTCAACAAAGGCAAAGGCTCCTGGATCGTCTCGGCCCGCCGCAGCTATCTCGACCTGTTCACCAAAGACATCGGCATCGGCGGCGTCCCCGTGCTCTACACCTACAACGCCAAAGTCCTCTACGACCTCACTCCCCGCGACCGCATCTGGGCCGTCTCCATCTCCGGCTCGGACGACATCCGCCTCGGCCTCCGCGAAGAGAAGGAGCGCAAAGCCACCTTCGACGAAGAGGAGCTCAACAACCTCGACATCCGCTACGGCGGCTGGCGCAGCGCCAACGGCTTCAACTGGCAGCGTCTCTACGGCGCCCGCGGCGTCGGCCTGCTCGGCATTACCCATTCGGAAGCCCGCGTCGACCAATCCGTCCGCGACCTCATCCGCAACGGCATCCCCCCGCCTACGGCTAATATCCCCAACCTCATCGCCGCAAGCCCCACTGTCTTCCGCGAAAACTCCCGGGAAGGCGAGACCACCATCAAATACGACTACACCGGCTACCTCCCCCTGCTCGATAAACTCCAGGCCGGCGGCAGCTTCAAGCTCTTCCGCGTCAACTACAACGCCGCCTCCCCCTTCGGCACCGACAGCCCGTACACCACCATCCGCGACGTCAACCCCTTCGACATCCGCCAGCAGTTCTCCGCCCGCCAGTCGAGCGCTTACGTCCAGAGCAGCCGCAACCTGAACAGCCGCTGGAATCTCACCTGGGGCGGCCGCGTCGACAACTATCAGTTCATCGCCCGCACCCGCTTCAGCCCCCGCGCCGGCCTCAGCTACCGCATCAACGATAAGCTCTCCTGGCGCGCCAGCTTCGGCACCTACTTCCAACAGCCCCAGTTCCTCTTCCTCGCTGCCTTCCCGCAGAACCGCTTCCTTACCCCCTTCCGCGCCCAGCACGTCGTCACCGGCTTCACCTACATCCCCAGCGCCTCGCTCCGCTTCACGGTCGAGGCGTATAGGAAGGACTACAAAGACTACCCCGTCTCTACGCAGTTCCCTTCGCTCTCGCTCGCCAGCGTCGGCGACACCTTCCAGATTCGCGACATCCTCTTCCCGCTCACCAGCGCCGGCCGCGGCCGCGCCAGCGGCGTCGAACTCTTCGCCGAAAAGAAGTGGGGCGCCAAGTGGTTCGGCAACGCCAACCTCTCCATCAGCCGCGCCCGCCAGGCCGGCCTCGACGGCGTCCTCCGCCCTTCTACTTACGACTTCCCGGTTATTTTCAACTCCGTCGGCGGCTACCGCCTGAACAAAAGATGGGAGTTCTCGGCCCGCACCACCGTCACCTCCGGCCGGCCCTACACCCCGTTCAATACGGCGCTCTCCACCCAGCAGCGCCGCGGCATTTTTGACCTGACCCGCGTCAACGATCTCCGCGTCCCCGCCTACGTCCGCATCGACGTCCGCGTCGACCGTACCTTCACTTTCCGCGACAAACCGCTCCTGGTCTTCCTCGGCGCCCAGAACGTCATCAACCGCGAGAATATCTCCGGATACCAGTGGGCGCGCCGCGCCAACCGCCCCGTGGCCAATGAACAGTTAGGCCTCTTCCCGATCATTGGCCTCAATTGGATCTTCTAGCCGCCTAAGTCCGCGGCGCTCGCAGCCATTTGTTGCAGAACGTCATGGCCTGCGCCCAAGCCTCGCACGCGGCGGTGGCGTTATAGTTGGCGCCCGTGTCATTCACGAAGGCATGCCCTACGCCTTCGTACACACTGAACCCGAACCGCTTCTGCCGCGCCAGTAACTCGCTCAGCACCGGCGCCATCCGCGCCGTCAACGCCCGGTCCCGCTCGGCGTAAATCGCCAGCACCGGCGCTTGAATCCGCTGCAGCACCTCCACCGCCGGCGGCGTTCCGTAAAACGGCACCGCTACCGCCAACTCCTCCAGGTACACGGCCAACTCCCAAACGTTGGCGCCCCCGGCGCAGAAGCCCAGCGCGCCAATCCGGTCAAACTGGCACAGCGGCGAAAACTTCAGGTAGTCGAGCGCGCTGATCAGGTCGCTCCGCCGCTGCTCCACCGTCGTCCGGTTGTACGCCGCCGTCTGTTGCGTCGGCTCGGCAAACGCCTGCACCCCGCCCTGCCGGCTCAGCAGATCCGGCGCAATCGCCACAAATCCGGCCCGCGCCGCCCGCCGGCATACATCTTTAATGTGCTCTACCAACCCCCGGTTCTCGTGGATAACAATCAGCCCCGGCTGCGGCCCCTGCATATTCCGCGGGTGCGCGAAATGGGCGTAGATCGGCGATTCCGCCCCCGCGAACTCAATATCCCGCGCCACAATGTCCGGTGCGTCCACCGGCACCCGTACCCCGGCCGGACAAGCCCCCGGCCCCTGCGCCTCCAACTCCGCCAATCCGCTCACAGCGGCCACCGCCGCCGCCGGACTACCCAGCATCCGCGTTACCCGCGCCACCAACTCCCGCCGGTTGAACGCCCCGTCCACGTAAAGGTGAACTAACTCCTCAATCGGGTCTTTGCTGTCATGCATCCTGCTATCCTCCCTGCAACGGATGCGCCCCAAGCCAGGACGGGATATGATTTATTTAGGTCGCCATGCGCCCCCTCCTGTTCGCCCTGAGTACCGTCGCTCTCCTGCCGGCCGCCACCCCGGACTTCGACTTCTTCGAAGCGAAAATCCGCCCCGTCCTCGCCGCCCGCTGCTACGGCTGCCACAGCGCCAAACTGAAACAAGCCGAAGGCGGCCTCTATCTCGACTCCCTCGAAGCCACCCGCAAAGGCGGCCGCAGTGGCGTCCCCGCCGTCGTCCCCGGTAAGCCCCAGGAAAGCCTCCTCATCAAGGTCATTCAGGGCACCCACAAAGATCTCAAAATGCCGCCCGGCAACCCGCTGCCCAAAGACCAGGTCGCCAATTTCGTCGCCTGGGTCGAAATGGGCGCCCCGGACCCGCGCACCGGCGGCGCCGTCGCCGCCGCCAAACCCGCCTACGATTGGGAAAAAGAAAAGAAGCACTGGGCCTATCAACCCCTCCGCGCCGCCGCCCCCCCGGCCATCGCCGACCCCGAATGGAACCAGAACCCCATCGACCGCTTCCTCAAAGCCAGGCTCGACGAAAAGCAGATCAAGCCCCTCCCCCGCGCCTCCAAACTCACCCTCCTCCGCCGCGCCACCTACGACCTCACCGGCCTGCCCCCCACCCCGCAGGAAACCGCCGCCTTCCTCGCCGACCCCTCCCCCCAGGCCTTCCCCAAGCTCCTCGACCGCCTCCTCGCCTCCCCCGCCTACGGCGAACACTGGGGCCGCCGCTGGCTCGACGTCGTCCGCTACGCCGACACCGCCGGTGACGCCTCCGATTATCCCGTCCCGGAGATGTACCGCTTCCGCAACTACGTCATCCGCTCCTTCCAGCAGGACAAACCCTTTAACGATTTCCTCCGCGAACAAATTGCCGGCGACATCCTGCCCCACCTCAACGAAGAGGACCGCCGCGACAAGCTCATCGCCACCGGCTACCTCGCCAACGCCCGCCGCTTCGGCCAAACCGAAGGCGAGTTCTACCTCACCATCGACGACACCATCGACAACCTCGGCAAAGTCGCCCTCGGCCTCACCGTCGGCTGCGCCCGCTGTCACGATCACAAGTTCGACCCCATCCCCACCGCCGACTACTACGCCCTCGCCGGCATCTTCAATAGCAGCAAATACGCCTGGGCCGGCCTCGAACACCATCAGTACCTCGACGGCTTCGCCGCCCTCGAACCCAAAGACTCCGAACGCCTCCGCAAACAGCAGGAGCGCATGGTCAACGCCTACCGCACCGTCAAAAAGGGCGAAGGCAAAGACCCGAAATCCCCCACCCCCCAACGCCTCGCCTTCCTCGAGGCCCAGGCCGAACTCCTCCAGATCCGTGGCTCCTGGCCCGACCTCCCCATGGCCTACGCCGTCGCGGAAGCCACCCCCGTCAACGCCAGAATCATGGTCAAGGGCGACCCGGCCACCCTCGGCCCCGAAGTCCCCCGCGGCTTCCTCACCATCCTCGGCGGCCAGCAGGTGCCCCCCGCCCACCCCGGCAGCGGCCGCGACCTCCTCGCCAGCTGGATCACCGATCCCGCCAATCCCCTCACCGCCCGCGTCCTCGCCAACCGCGTCTGGACCTGGCACTTCGGCCGCGGCATTGTCAACACCCCCAACGATTTCGGCGCCCGCGGCGAAAAACCCACTCACCCCGAACTCCTCGACCACCTCGCCGCTACCCTCCTGTCGAACGGCTGGAGCCTCAAGCAGCTTCACAAACAGATCCTCCTCTCCCGCGCCTGGCAAGGCGCCTCCGGCCACCTCGAGGCCAATGCCGTCAAAGATCCCAAAAACGAAACCTACTGGCGCTTCGACCGTCGCCGCCTCACCGCCGAAGAGATCCGCGACTCCATGCTCCTTGCCAGCGGTAACCTCGACCCCGTGCCCGGCGGTCCCCACCCCTTCGCCCCCCGCGCCAGCTACATCCAAACCCAGCATCGCCCCTTCGTCGCCGACCCCGCCGCCTTCGACCACAACAAGCGCAGCGTCTATCTCTTCCAGCAGCGCTTCCGGCCCCACGCCTATCTCGACCTGTTCGACGGCGCCGACGCGAACGCCGCCACCGCCGTCCGCGCCGCCAACAACACCGCCACCCAGGCGCTCTATCTCATGAACAACGAGTTCGTCCAAAAACAGGCCGACGCCCTCGCCGTCCGCGTCGGCATGGCCGAACCCACCACCGCCGGGCGGATCCGCCTCGCCCACCAACTGCTCTTCCACCGTGCCCCCTCCCCCGCCGAACAGCAGATGGCCGCCCGCTTCCTCGCCCAAACCACCGGCCAACTCGAAGCCCGCGCTTCTTGGACCAGCTATATGCGCGTCCTCCTGTCGAGCAACGAGTTCTTCTTCGTCGATTGAGGTGTATGCCATGACCCTGCCCCGCCGCCAACTCCTCCGCTCCCTCTTCGGAGCCTCCGCCCTCCTGCCCGCCGTCGTACAAGACCTGCTCGCCAACCCCCTCGCCCCCAAATCGCCCCACTTTCCGGCCAAAGCCAAGCGCGTCATCTTTCTCTTCATGACCGGCGGCGTCTCCCACGTCGACACCTTCGACCCCAAGCCCGCCCTCGTCGAAGCCGCCGCCAGCAAAAAGCCTTTCGGTAAGAAAGGCTCAAGCCTCCTGCCCTCTCCCTGGAGCGCCCGCCCCCGCGGCCGCTGCGGCACCAGCGTCAGCGACCTGTTCCCCGAAATGGCCGGCATCGTCGACGACCTCTGCGTCATCCGCTCGCTCCACAACGATCACAACGACCACTTCCAGGCCACTATGGGCATGCACACCGGATCGGTCACCGTGAAGCGCCCCTCCATCGGTTCCTGGGTCAGCTACGGACTCGGCACGGAAAACCAGAACCTTCCCAGCTTCATTGCCCTCGCCCCCGTCCTGCCCTACGCCGGCGCTCAGGTCTGGTCCTCCGATTTTCTCCCCGGCGCCCACGCCGGCACCCGCATCGTCGGCGGTGCTCAGCCTGTCGCCGACCTCGCCCGCCGCGCCCCCAGCGAAAAGCTCCAGTCGCTCGAACTCGGCCTGCTCGCACGCCTCAACCAGCAGCACCAGGCCGCCCGCCCCGGCGACCCCGCCCTCGCCGCTCGCCTCCAGAGCTTTGAAACCGCCTTCGGCATGCAGAGCGAGATGCCCGCCGTCTTCGACTTCTCGAAGGAATCCGACGCCACCATGCAGCTCTACGGCCTCGAGCGCGGCCAAACCTCCGGCTTCGGCTGGCAGTGCCTGGTCGCCCGGCGCCTCGCCGAGCGCGGCGTCCGCTTCATTGAGCTAATCGATACCGGCTCCTCGAACAACTGGGATGTCCACGCCGAAATCAACGGCATGATTCCGCTGGCCAAAAACGCCGACAAGCCCATCGCCGGCCTCATCAAAGATCTCAAATCCCGCGGTATGCTCGAGGATACGCTCGTCGTCTGGACCACCGAGTTCGGCCGCACCCCCTGGGCTGGCGCCCCGCATGGTCGCGAGCACTACAACAAGGTCTTCTCCTCCTGGCTCGCCGGCGGCGGCGTCAAGCCTGGCATCGTCTATGGCCAGTCGGACGAGTTCGGCATCGAGATCGCGGAAAACCCCGTGCACGTCCACGACTTCCACGCCACCATCCTCCACTGCCTTGGCTTCGACCACACCCGCCTCACCTACCGCCACGCCGGCCGCGACTTCCGCCTCACCGACGTCCACGGCAACGTCGTCAAAGCCATCCTCGCCTGAGACGTCAAAAGCGCACAGGCCGAAGCGAGTCCGTTGTGCGCGGTTCCTAATAAGCGCACAGGCCGACGAAGCGAGTCCGTTGTGCGCGGTTCCTAATAAGCGCACAGGCCGACGAAGCGAGTCCGTTGTGCGCGGTTCCTAATAAGCGCAC
>JAINDL010000089.1 GCA_019931245.1 Bryobacteraceae bacterium CoA2 C42 | reverse complement strand
CCGGCGAAGCCGGCTAGGAGGACCAGCGCCGGCGAAGCCGGCTAGGAGGACCAGCGCCGGCGAAGCCGGCTAGGAGGAACAGCGCCGGGGGAGCCGGCTAGGAGAGCCGCGGGGTGGACCAGTGGCGGCGGTAGTCGCGCCGGATGAGGGCGTTGGCCTCGGGGTCGCCCGCGATGGACTCGCCCGTTAGCTGGACAGAGCGGCCGGTGCGCGCGACGATGTTGCCGAAATGGGCGAGCGCGGTAGACAGGTGGCCATCCTCGATTTCGACGCGGGGCCGGCGGCGGCTTCTGACGCAGTCGAGAAAATCGCGCGCGTGGGGTACGTCGATCGACCCGCCCTCGTGCTGATCCTCGTGCACGAGTTGATTCTTGTCGTCAAAGACGCGGAAGCCCCATTGTTTACCCCGAAAGTGGCCGAACTGGGCCACGGCGCGATCGCCGTAGACGGCTACGCCGTTATCGCACGCCTCGAGGCCGTAGGGATTCCACAGGCGCTGTTCGTACTGGAGCAGCTTGTCGCCGTAGTCGTAAGTGAGGTTCATCGTGTCGGGCGTTTGCTGATCATCGTCGAAATAGATCTTCCGTCCCATGCCGGAGACGGACCGCGGAAGGCCGACCTGGAGGGCCCGGCGGGCGATGTCGAGTTGGTGGACGCCATCGTTGCCGATGTCGCCGCACCCGTAGTGCCAGTGCCAGTTGACGGTGCTGTGGAAGCGATTGCGGTTGAAGGGCAGCGGCGGGAGCGGACCGGTCCAGATGTCGTAGTCGAGACCGGCGGGTACAGGCTCATCGGGCTTGCGGCCGATGTTGCGGCGCAACTGCACGTTCCACACTTTGGCCATCAGAACACGGCCCAGGCGGCCCGACTCGACGTACTGTTGGAAGCGCTGCGTGACGGGCAGGCTGGGCAGTTGCGTCCCGGCCTGCACAATACGCCGATGGCGCCGCGCCGCCTCCACCATCAGGCGCCCTTCGCGGATGTTATGCGAGACGGGCTTTTCGACGTAGACGTCCTTGCCGGCCGCGCAGGCCAGGATGGTGCCGGGCGCATGCCAGTGCAAGGGCGTGCCCATGACGATGGCATCGACGGAGCGATCGTCGAGGCAGCGGCGGATATCACTGACCACGGGCGGGCGGGGGCGCCCGCTCTTTTCGATGAGCTGGAGCGCCGGTTCGACGACCGAGCTATCGACGTCGCAGACGTAGGCGACATCGACATCGGGCTGCGCGGCAAAGGCCTGGGTGAGGCTGCGGCCGCGGCCGCGTACACCCATGAGCACGATGCGAATGCGGTCCGACGGCGGCGGCGCGGCGGCCGCCCCGAGAGCGCTCCAGAGCAGGCCGCGACGGGCTAGCATCAGCGCCCCGCCCTGGGCCAGACCACGCCCTGCTCCTTTTTGGCAATCGGCCCTTCGCCGCGGTAGGAGAACTTCTGGACGCGCTGGCCGCGGTAGGTTTCCGTGGTGTAGACGTTGCCCTTTGAGTCCGTCGCGATGGAGTGAACGGCGTAGAACTGGCCAGGCTGGCGGCCGCCGTCGCCGAAGGTGGTGAGGACTTCGAGGCTTTGGCGATCGAGGACGTGCACCTTCATGTTCGAGCCGTCGGCGATGTAGAGATACTTCTGCTGGGGATCGCGGGAGAGAGCGACGTCGAAGGCGGCCCCGTCGCCGAGGGTGGGTTTGGCGACCCAGCCTTCTTTGACGAAGGTGCCGTCGGTGCGGAAGACCTGGATGCGGTTGTTGGTGCGGTCGCAGACGTAGAGCAGGCGGTCGTTTGAGAGAATCAGGCCGTGGACGGGGGTCCGGAACTGCTTGGGCGTTGGAGCGTTGGGATTGTAGGGCCCGAGGTCGGTGTCGTCCGGCTTGCTGCCGTAGGCGCCCCAGTGGCGCTTGTACTTGCCGGTGTCGGCGTCGAAGACAATGACGCGGCGGTTGCCGTAGCCATCGGCGACGTAAAGCTCATTGGTCTTGGGGTCGACGAGGGATTTGGCGGGGAGGCGGAGGTTCGTGACGTCGTTGCTGCCTTTGCTTGCGAAGGGTTTGCCGATCTGCATGAGGAACTGGCCGGCTTGGGTGAACTTGAGCAGGAAGCTGTCGTGCACGGCGCCGGCGGCAGACATCTTGCTTTCGTCGTGGGCGAGGGCGGCGGGTACGGAGCCGCGGCCGTTGCCGCCGATCCAGACGTTGCCTTTGTGGTCGACATCGATGCCGTGGTTCGAAGAGGGCCAGTCGAAGCCATTGCCGTTGCCGCCCCAGTGAGCGATCAGCGTGCCGTCCGGGCTGAAGGCGAGCACGGGCGGAGCGGGGGCGCAGCATTCGGCGGCCTTGGGGTTCCAGGTGGCGTATTTTTCTTTGTCTTCAAGCGAGCCCTGGCGGTGAACGATCCAGACGTTGTCTTTGCTATCGACGCCGAGGCCGATGACGGCGCCCATGACCCAATGGTTGGGCAGGGGTTTGGGCCAGAACGGATCCACCTCAAGGCGGGGAGCCGTGGGTCCGGCGGCTTCGACGGCCGCCTGTTTTTCGACAACATAAGCAGCCGCGGCCACCAGGCCTAACGCGGTCGCGTAACCGAGGATCTTCCACTGTGACCGTTGCATCGGCGATATCATACCTGAATTGATTCGCGCGTGGACCCTTCTCCTCTTGGCGGGCTGGCCGCTGGCGGCGCACGAGGCACCGGTGATGGCCAACGTGCAGGTGCATCTGGCCGCCGAAGGCCGGCAAATGCGGGCGGTGGTGCGTCTGCCGCTCGAGGCGGTGCGCGACGTCGATTTTCCGCGCACGGCTGAAGGGTTCCTCGACGCGGCCGCGCTCGCGCCGCGTCTGGACGGCCTCGCCAAACTCTGGGCCGCGGACCCGCTGCGCCTTGCCGCGGGCGGGCAGCCGCTGGGGCCGCCCCACCTCGCCGGCGCACGGCTCGCGCTGCCTTCCGATCCGGCGTTCGCCTCGTTCGCCGAGGCGTGGCAGCGGCGGGCCGAGCCCTTGACGGGCGACCGGCTCGTCGCCCGCCAACTGTTCTTCGACGTGGCGCTGGAGTTCGATCTTCCGGCGGCCGGCGGGCCTTTTTCGATTGAGCCCGGCTACGGCGGCCTGGCCACGGAGGTGACGACGACGGTTACCTTTCGCGGTCGCCGGTTTGTAGTGCCCGGCGATGTCGCCCGCTTTCCGCTCGAACCAACGTGGATAGAAGCTTCGAGGTACTTCGTCCGGATGGGCTTCGAACACATTCTCGACGGGGCCGACCATCTGCTGTTTCTGCTGTGCCTGGTGCTGCCGGTCCGCCGGGCGATACCGCTCGTAAAAGTGGTGACCGCCTTCACCCTGGCGCACTCGCTCACGCTGGCGGCGGCGGCGCTGGAGATGACGCCTTCCGGCTTGTGGTTTCCGCCGGCGGTGGAGTTGCTGATCGCGGTCTCGATTCTTTTTCTCGCCCTCGCCAACATCACCGGCGCCGGCTCAACGCATGGCCCGGCGATGGCGTTCGGCTTCGGGCTGGTCCATGGCTTTGGCTTTTCGTTCGCGCTGCGCGAGTCACTGCAGTTTGCCGGGGGCCATCTGGCGGCCGCGCTGCTGGCGTTCAACCTGGGCGTCGAAGCCGGGCAGTTGGCCGCGCTGGCGGGGATGCTGCCCGCGCTGGTGCTGCTGTTCCGGCGGGCGGTAACGCCGCGCCTGGGCACCGTGCTGATCTCGGCCTTTGTCGCGCATACGGCGTGGCATTGGACGGCGGACCGGTGGCAGGTGCTCTCGCAGTTCCGCTGGGAGTGGACGACGAGGGATAGCGCGCTGGCGCTGCGCGGGCTGCTGGGCGCGATGGTGGCGTTTGCGGCGCTGTGGTGCTGGCGCCGTTACCGGCGCCATGCTTAGGTGCGCCGCTACTCGGCGGCGACCTTGTTGCGGAGAATGCCGATGCCCTCAATCTCCACTTCGACAAGGTCGCCGGGGCTCATCCGCGTGGTCGAACCCGGCGTGCCGGTGAAGACGATATCACCCGGGGTGAGCGTCACGTAACGGCTGATGAAGCTGACACAGGTGGGGATGTCGTACAACAGATCGGAGGTGGATTGTTTCTGCATCACCTTGCCGTTGAGCCGCGTCTGCAGCAGCAGTTTGCTGTAGTCGATGCCACGGACGATGGAGGGTCCGAAGGGCCCGAAGGTGTCGGCGCCCTTGGCGCGCCACCATTGCAGGTCTTTGTCGGAGCCGTTTTGCCAGTCGCGTTCGCTGACGTCGTTGCCGCAGGTGACGCCGAAGATCCCGTCGCGGGCCTGTTCGACCGAGGCGTGGCGCAGCGTCTTGCCGATGACGGCGACAATCTCGCCTTCGTAGTGGGTGTTTTTCGACTCCTTCGGGATCACGATCGGATCTTCCGGATTCTGCAGGCAGGTGACGGGCTTCCAGAACATCTCCGGGCGCGCGGGCGGGGTGCGGCTGCCGAGGTGGCTTTTGTAGTTCAGGCCGACGGCGAGGATCTTGGGCGGCTCGCAGGGATAGAGCAGCTTGACCTGATCGAGCGGAAACTTTTTGCCGGTTTCCTTGTGGGCGCCGAAGAGGCTGCCGCGAATTTCGCGGACGGTGGAACCGTCGATGATGCCGTAGCTGGTGGCGTTGGCACGGCGGAAGCGGACGTAGTGGACGGGCTTGCCCGCCGATGGGGCGGCGGTTTGGGAGTTGAGCAGCGCCGGGGCGGCGAGCATGGTTTCAAGAGCGTGGCGGCGGGTAGTGGACATGGAATAGATATACGCCAAAACGGGACGCTTGCGCTCAGTAGGCATCAAGCGGGTGGCGCCGGTCGGCGAGCGGCAGCGGGACGCGGGCGCCGGCACGCTCGGAGGCGTAGATGCCGGAGACCATTTCGAGAGTCCAGCGGCCATCGACTTCGCTGCAGGCGGGTTTGCGGTCGTGTTCTATCGTGTCGATCAGGTCGAGGGCCATCAGTGCGTTGGCCAGCAGCGGTTCCCCGCCCCGGAGTTCGACCATGCCAGGGATGGCGGTGAGGGGTTCGATCTTCTCCCAGGCGCGGTTCGGGGAGGGGTGCCAGGCGGGGGAGCGCAGCAGCCAGGCCTGGCCGCCGGGATAGATGGCGTTGGGCAGGAGGATGACGCCTTCGGTGCCGAGGATCTGGGTGGCGAAGCGGAGGGGATCGGTCTTGGGGGCGGCCTTCGAGGCAAAGTAGCCGTGCACGGCGCCGGGGAAAGCGAACATCGCGGCGATCTCGGTGCCGGCGACGGGTCCGACGGCCTCGGTGGGTTGGCGCCGGTGAGCGGGGGTGAGTTCGGCGCCGCGGTCGGTGACGTGGGCCGAAACCCATAGCGGGTCGCCAAGGAAGCTGCGCATAACATCGCAGATGTGGACGCCAAGGACGATGAGATCTTCCCCGCCCGCGCGCGCGTCCTCTTTGCCGCGGCCGCGGACCTCCTGGATGCGCCCGATGGCGCCTTCCTGCACGAGTTGGAGGGCACGCAGCAGGAAGGGCGAGCGGCGCATCTGGTGGGCGATCTGCACCTTGATGCCGGCGCGGCGGATAGCGTCCACCATGCGGTCGGCGTCGGCGAGGTTGGCGGCGAACGCCTTCTCCATGTAGATGTGAGCGCCGGCGGCAGCGGCGGCTTCCACCATCGGGACGCGCTGGTCGAGATGGCGCGGGCCGATGCTGACGAGGTCGGGCTTTTCTTTAGCAAGCATCTCGCGGTAGTCGCGATAGCCCCGTTGGGCGCCGGTGCGGACGACGGCTTTGGCGAGGCCCGGTTCGTCCGGGTCGGCGACGGCAACGGTATCGACGAAGTCGAAGGCTTGCCAAACGGTGTCGAGTCCGTGGCCATAGTTGCCGCGGCCGGTGTGGCCGATGACGGCGGCGCGGTAGCGGCGGCGGGGGGCGGCGGACATGGCGAGCGGGGCGAGGGCGGAGCTGAGCAGAGTGCGGCGGCGCATGAAGAATCCTTTCGAAGACTATATCTCGCAGCGGCGGGCTTGGTATGCTCAGGGGTTTCGCGGGGGAGGGAGCATGAAATTCAGCGCGGCAAGGATGGACTGGCACCGTGGCTTGCTGGGCGGCATGTTGATGGGAGCCGGGGCGAGGATTGGCCGGATACTGTTGCGGGTTCCCTTCCCTGCTCCGGACGAGTCGCTACGGAGGCCGGGGCGCGGGCCGACCGGGCTCCCGTTGGCCGGCTTTGCCTTGGCGATCGGCGCGCGCTATTCGATTCCGGAGACAGGGTGCGGAGAACCGCTCAACCGATTGTTGACGCGGCCGGGAGTACTGTCGCCGCGGCAACTGCTGCCGGCGGCGGGCAGAGGCTAGCCGATGGAGGCGGCACGTTGGTTCTGGACGCGGCGCGCACTGGCCATCATCGCGCTGGGGCTGCTGTCGCGCAGTGTGGCGACCGGGTGGGTCGTCATCGACAAGTACCTGGGCGACAAGTACCTGGGCGACAAGTACCTGGGCGATGCGCTGTACGCGGCCATGATGTACGCGTGGCTGCGGACGGGCCTGCAAGCGGGGCCGGCGGCGGGTTGGGCGGCGGGGGTGATGGTGGCGATCGAGAGCTTTCAGATCAGCGGGATTCCGGCGCGGATGTTCGGGAGCGGCAACGGACTCGCGCGCATCGTAGCGCGGCTGCTGGGGGTGCAGTTCGGGTGGGCCGATCTGTTGGCCTATGCCGTGGGGATCGGACTTCTATGGGCGTTCGACGCGCCGAGGCGGCGTGGGGGTGGAGACGCGCGGACGGATTGACATAGAGTATTTAGGTCATGCTCCGCACCCTCTCGTTGTTGTTGGCGGCCGCTTTCTTCGTTACCGGACTGCGGGCCGCGCCGCCGCCTTTGGTTAAGATCGACAAGCCCATGGGGCCGCCCGACTGGGCGCTGGCCGAACGTGCGCTGCTGCGCGCCTACTCGGAGGCCGCCGAGGCGTTCGCCGACCGCTATGTCGACGACCGGGGATACTTCCGCTGCATCGAACGCTGGGGCGGTAACGACGGGCCGGACGACGTGATGGAGACCTTCAGCGGTTGGACGCTGCTGCATGCCCTCGGCGGATCGGACCGCGTGCTCGAACTCTACGAGAAGATCTGGGAGGGGCACCTGCGGCAGTTCACCAAGGCACGGGCGCCCTCGACGCAGAAGGCCAAAGACGGGATGTTCTACCGCGAGTTCGTCACCGCTTTCGACTGGGAGCACACGGGCGAGGGCCTGGCGGCGTTTCACCACTACGCGCTTTCGGCGCCGGAAGCAAAAGAGTATCAGCAGCGGGTACGGCGCTTCGCGGGTTTCTACATGGGCGACGACCCGGAGGCCGAGAACTACGACAAGCAGCATAAGATCATCCGGTCGATTCTCAACGGCTCCCGCGGGCCGATTGTGAACGAAGCGACGGTGTACGACTGGGGCGGCGAGGTGGTGCGCGGCGCGCCGGATCGTCTCAACCGCTACAAGACGGCGGGCAACGTGCGCGGCGATCACCCGTTGAACCTGGGGACGTGTTCGCTCGGCTTCAACGCCTACGCGCTGACCGGCGAGGCCGCCTACCGGAACTGGGTGCTCGAATACGCCGGGGCGTGGCGGGACCGGATTCTGGCCAACGGCGGCAACATCCCGACCAACATCGGCCTCGACGGCACGATCGGCGGGGAGTGGGGCGGCAAGTGGTGGGGCGGCACATTCGGCTGGAACTTTGACCCGGCGGTAAGCGGGCGGAACTACTATATGCGGGGCGCGCGGACGGGCCTGGGCATTGCGCTGCTGCTGACCGGGGACCAATCCTACAGCGAGCCGCTGCGGCGGCAGTTGGCGAATCTGTACGCTGCGAAGCGCGTAGAGGGCGGGCGGACGCTACTGCCGCAGAAGCACGGGCCGAACGGCTGGTACGGCTATACGGTCAACCAGTACTTCGACGTGCAGCGCGACCTGTATCTGTGGTCGATGAACGAGGCGGACCTCGCGCATCTGGGCGCCGACCCATGGCTGAACTTCCTGCGGGGGAGAAACCCCGGCTACCCCGCGGCGGCGCTCGCGCGGGATTTTGAGCGGCTGCGCGCGCGGATGGCCGGCATGCGCGCGGACGAATCGACGCAACGAACGCGGCCTTCGGACGGTGCGCAGCGCTTTGCGCCGGTGGCGACCGAGACCCTGGTGAACCTGATGCTGGGCGGCAACGACCCGGGCTCGTCGGGCAACATTCTGCACGCGCGGCTACGGTACTTCGACCCGGCGCGGCGGCGCGCCGGGCTGCCTGAGGATGTGGCCGCGCTGGTGACGAAGCTGACGGCCGAAACGGTAACCGTGGTGCTGGTGAACACGAATCCGCTGCGGAGACGCGCGGTGACGGTACAACTGGGCGCGTTCGGCGAGCACGAGGGCGCCTACGTCGAGGCCGGGGGAAAGCGAACGGCGATGACGGGGCCGCTGGTCACGGTCGAACTGGCGGCCGGGGCGGGCGAGCGGCTGGAGATCGGCATGAAGCGCTACGCCAACCCGCCGCGGGCCGTGATGCCCTGGGACCGATAAGGGGGCGCCCCCCGGTTGTGTTTGGCGCTTGGCAGGAGGAGACTGCCAAGTAAGATGCTTGACCACTATTGGAGCCGGAGCGGCAGCCAGATCCTCGAGGAGTTGGGGAGTGGCGCGGCCGGATTAACCACCGCCGAGGCCCAGGCGCGGCTGGGGCGCTACGGACCGAACACGCTGCAGGCGGAGTCGCGGTTCTCGATGCTGCGGCTGTTTTTCAGGCAGTTCCGGAGTCCGCTGCTGCTGATCCTGGCCGGGGCGGCGGGCGTATCGATTTTCGTGCGGGAGTGGCTCGATGCCGGCATCGTGCTCGCCACTATCTTAGGCAGCGGCGTGCTGAGCTTTCTGCAGGAGTTCTCGGCCAACCGGGCGATGGAGAAGCTGCGGCAGCGGGTGCAGGTGAAATCGACCGTCGTGCGCGATGGGCTCACGTTGGCCGTGCCGGCGGCCGAGGTGGTGCCCGGGGACGTGCTGGTGCTGGCGGCCGGCACGCTGATCGCGGCCGATGCAGTAATTCTGGAGGCGCGGGATTGCTTCGTCAACCAGGCCGTACTGACCGGGGAGACCTACCCGGCCGAGAAGCACGCCGGCGCGGTGGGAGCCAACGCCAGTCTGCCGGGGCGCACCAACGTTGTTTTTCAAGGCACGAGCATCCGCAGCGGGACGGGACGGGCCGTGGTGGTGGCGACCGGCACGAAGACGGCCTACGGACAGATCGCCGGCCGGCTGTCGCTGCGGCCGCTCGAAACCGGCTTTGAACTCGGCATCCGGCAGTTCGGGCAGCTGCTGACGAAGGTGATGCTGGTGCTGGTCCTGGTGGTTTTCGCCATCAACGTGTTTGGCGCCAAACCGCCCGTTGACGCGCTGCTGTTTGCCATCGCCCTGGCCGTGGGTCTGGCGCCGGAACTGCTGCCGGCGATACTGAGCCTGACGCTGTCGCGCGGCGCCCAGCGGATGGCCGAACGCGGCGTGATTGTCCGGCGGCTGAACGCCATTGAAAACTTCGGCAGCATGGACGTGCTGTGCACGGATAAGACGGGGACCTTGACGGTGGGCGTGGTACGGCTCGACGGAGCCGTGGACGCCCACGGCGAGGCTTCCCCGGAGGTGTTGCGCTGGGCGGCGCTGAACGCGGGGCTGCAGACCGGGTTGCCGAATCCGCTCGATGAGGCGATTGTCGCGGCGGCCGCGCCGGCAGAGGGCTACCGGAAGGTGGACGAGATTCCCTATGACTTCCACCGGAAGCGGCTGAGCGTGGTGGTGGAGCGGGACGGCGAACGGCGGATGGTGACCAAGGGTGCGCTCGAAGGCGTGCTGTCGATCTGCCGGACGGTGCCCGACGATGCGGCGGCGCGCTTTGCCGCCTGGAGTGCGCAGGGTATCCGCGTGCTGGGGTTAGCGACGCGGACGCTCGCGGCGGGGGAGGCGGCCCAGGAGAGCGAGTTGGACTTCGCCGGCTACCTGCTGTTTCTCGATCCGCCAAAGCCAGGCGTCAAGACGGTGCTGGGCGAGTTAGCCGGGTTGGGCGTGGCGGTGAAGATCATTACGGGAGACAACCATCTGGTGGCGGCGCACCTGGCGCAGGCGGTGGGGCTGCCGGCCGAGGCGATGCTGACCGGCGCCGAGATTCAGGCGCTCTCCGATGAGGCGCTCTGGCACCGGGCCGAGCGGACGACGCTGTTTGTCGAGGTGGATCCGAACCAGAAAGAGCGGATTATTCAGGCGCTGCAGAAGATGGGACATGTGGTGGGCTACATGGGGGACGGGATCAACGACGCCCCGGCGCTGCACGCGGCCGACGTGGGCATCTCGGTGGACGCGGCGGTGGATGTAGCCAAGGAGTCGGCGGATCTGGTGCTGCTCGAGCAGGATCTGAACGTGCTGCGGGAAGGGATTGCCGAGGGGCGGCGCACGTTCGCCAACACGATCAAGTACATCTTCACGACCACGAGCGCGAACTTCGGCAACATGTTCAGCATGGCCGGGGCGTCGCTGTTTCTGCCGTTTCTGCCGCTGCTGGCCAATCAGATTCTGCTCAACAATTTCCTGTCGGATGTGCCGGGGATGGCGATTGCGAGCGATGCGGTGGACCGCGAATGGATCGAGCGGCCGCACCGCTGGGACGTGGCCTACATCCGGAATTTTATGATCCTGTTCGGCCTGGTGAGTTCGCTGTTCGACTATCTGACCTTCGGGGTGCTGCTGTGGGTCTATCAGGCTTCGGCGGTGGAGTTCCGGACGGCGTGGTTTGTCGAGTCGCTGTTGACGGAACTGGCCGTGGCGTTGGTGGTGCGGACGCGGCTGCCGTTCTACCGGAGCCGGCCGGGGCGGTGGCTGCTGTATTCCACGATCGCGGTGGCGGGGTTGACGCTGGTGATTTCGTATCTGCCGGGGAGCGGGTATCTGGGCTTTGTGCCGCTGCCGGTTTCGCTACTGGGGCTGGTGGTGGGAATTGCGTTGGCGTACGCGCTGGCCGTGGAGGTGACCAAGCGCTACTTTCACGCGCATTACCGGCCGGTGGGGGAGTGAGCCGCAGAGTCCAACTGGCGGCGGGCCGCGGCGAAGACATCGTGGAGCATTTCCCGGGTGAGGCGGCCGGTGGAGGTGTTCTGCTGGCTGGGATGGTAGGAGCAGAGCAGCCAGGGGGAGGATGCGGGGTGCAGCAGGCCATGGCCGAAGTCGAGGCCGCGGAGGTTGGCGATGCGGGTGTAGACATCGAAAGCCAGGCGGCCGAGGACGACCACGCCACGGAGGTTTTTGAGCAGGGCCAGTTCGCGTTCGAGAAAGGGCTGGCAGGTGCGGATCTCGGCCGGGTCGGGCTTGTTATCGGGCGGGGCGCAGCGGACCGAGGCCGAGACCCAGGCGTCGTGGAGGGCGAGGCCGTCGGTGCGATCGGTGGAGGTGGGCTGGTTGGCGAAGCCGGTTTCGTGCAGGGCGCGGAAGAGGAAGTCGCCGGAGCGGTCGCCGGTGAAGACGCGGCCGGTGCGGTTGGCGCCGTGGGCGCCGGGAGCCAGGCCAAGGATCAGCAGGCGGGCGGCGGGGTCGCCGAAGCCGGGGACGGGACGGCCCCAGTAGGTCTCGGTCTGGTAGGCACGGCGCTTGACGGCGGCGATGTGCCGGCAGTGTTCCCGGAGCCGGGGGCAGAGTTCGCAGGTGGTGATTTCGCGGGCAAGCGCGGCGAGAGTAGCACGGGCCATCTGTATAGGGTAAGCTGGCGGCGATGCTCAACCGGCGAAGTTTTTTGGCGGGGCTGGCGGCGACAGCGGCGGCGCAGCAGCCGCGGCGGCAGCCCAACGTGGTCCTGCTGCTGGCCGATGATTTGGGCTACGGCGAGCTCGGCTGTCAGGGCAACCCGGAGATTCCCACCCCGCACATCGATTCAATCGCCCACCACGGTGTGCGGTATACGAACGGCTACGTAACGGCGCCCTACTGCACGCCATCCCGGGCGGGGCTGCTGACGGGGCGCTACCAGACGCGGTTCGGCCATGAGTTGAACGCCGTGGGCCGCGCCAATCTGGACCCGGCGATCGGCCTGCCGGAGACCGAGGTGACGCTGGGCCAGCGGCTGCAAAAGGCAGGGTATGCCACCGGGGTGATCGGCAAGTGGCATCTGGGCGGGACGCCGCGGTACCATCCGCTGCGCCGGGGGTTTGACGAATTTTTCGGCTTTCTGCACGAAGGGCACTTTTTCGTGCCGCCGCCCTACGACGGAGTGGTTTCGCACTTACGAAAAAACGAGCCGCCCTACGATGCGGAGAACCCGTTGCTGCGGGGGACGCAGGAGGTGGTGGAACGGGAGTATCTGACGGCGGCGCTGGCGCGGGAGGCCGAGCGTTTTATTCACCGCCACCGGCGGCGCCCGTTCTTTCTCTATCTGCCCTGGAACGCCGTGCACAGCCCGATGCAGGCGACGGCGCAATCGCAGGAGCGCTTTGCCGGGATTGCCGATGCGCACCGGCGGGTGTTCGCGGGGATGTTGAGCGCGCTTGATGACGGGGTGGGCCGGGTGCTGGGCGCGCTGCGCCGGCACGGCCTGGAGGAGAACACGCTGGTGATCTTTCTGAGCGATAACGGGGGGCCGACGGCGGAGCTGACTTCGAGCAACCGGCCGCTGCGGGGCGGCAAGGGGCAGTTGTACGAGGGCGGGATCCGCGTGGCGTTTCTGCTGCAGTGGAAGGGGCGATGGGCGGCGGGACGGGTGGAGGCGACGCCGGTGATCGCCACCGACATCGTGCCGACCGTGTTGCGGGCGGCGGGGGTGCCGTTCGCGGCGGCGGAGTTTGACGGGGTGGACCTGGGGGGCAAGTTGGGCGAGCGGACGCTGTTCTGGCGCTACGGGAAGAACATCGCCGTACGGCAGGGAAGATGGAAGCTGGTGCGGCAGGGGCAGGCGGAGTTTGCCCTGTATGACCTGGAGCAGGACCCGGGCGAGAAGCGGGACTTGGCGGGGGCGGAACCGGAGCGGGTGGTACAGTTACGAAAGGTGCTCGAAGAGAGGAACGCCGAGATGGCGCCGCCGCGATGGGAGGCGGGGGACGGCAAGCGGAGGGGGGCGGTATGAGACAGCGGGAGGGATTGCCCGATCAAGCCGTACCCTGGCGGAGAATCTGCCTGGAAGTCATCTTCAGCCGTTTGATCCTGGTGGCGGTGGCGCTGCTGGCGCGGATGGCGATCCGGCCCGGTCCCCACGATGAGCCGTCCAAGCAAGGCGTGCTGCAAATCTTTTTTCAGTGGGACTCCAGTTGGTTTCTGAGCATCGTCAACCAAGGCTATTTCTACGACCCGGCCAAGCAGTCCAGCGTCGCGTTTTTCCCGTTGTATCCGGCGCTGGTCTGGACGCTGTCGTGGGGGAGGACCCTCGATCCCATCGTGGTGGGCTTTGCCCTTAGTCTGGCGTGCCAGGCGATTGCCTGCTGCGTGCTTTGGCGGATCACGATGCGGCATTTGCGAAACGAAGCCATGGCGACGCTCAGCTATCGTCTGATGTTGCTGTTTCCCACCGCCTTTTTCGCTTCGATCTTCTACAGCGAGGGACTGTTTCTGTGTCTTTTGGCGCTGTGCCTGGACGCGAGCGACCGCAAGGCGTGGTGGGAGGCCGCCCTGTGGGGCGCGGCGCTGTCGTTGACGCGCAGCGTGGGCATTGTGGCGGTGCTGCCGATTGCGCTGAGCGCCATCAGCTTGGCCGGCAGTCCGCGGCGCGTAACGATTGACTGGGGCGCGGCGAAGGCCGTGCTGGGAACCATGGCGGGCCTGGGAATCTACTGCGGGGGCTTGTGGTGGGCTTACGGCGATCCGATTGCTTTTATGACTGTGCAGAAAAATTGGGGACGGACGCTGGCCAGTCCCCTGCTGCCCTTCCTGGACGGGTTTCACAACAACGGCACCCCGCTATTCCAAAGGACTTTTCACCGGTGGAGTCTTTATGGATTCGGCATGGTTACGGCCTATGGGCTGTGGGCCAGGATGCCGTTGCGCTGGATCTCGCTGCTGATCGTGCTGCCGCTGATTTTCGTTTCGACCACGGTGCTGGACTCCATACCGCGCTACCTGTTGACGGTGTGCACGGCGTTTCCGATTCTGGCGCATGCCGGGGTGCGTTGGCCCATGCTGGGGGCCGGCCTGGTGCTGCTGCTGGCGATGCTGCAGACGCTCTGCGTCATCTTGTTCACCAACGGCTACTTTTTCATTTAGCCCGGGTGGCGAAGGCTACGGAACGGGCCAGACGGAGAGAACCGCGCGGATGGTTTCGATATATTGGCGTTCGGCCTGGAGCTTTTGCCGGCAAGCCGGGCAAGCCTGCAGGTGGAGCAACAGTTCGCTCCGGGATTCGGCCGGCAGACGACGCAGGGCCAACAGTTCGAGCATTTCCTCGGCGGGGTGCTTGACCATTCAAGTAGAGTGGGCAAATCAGGAAAAAGCTCTCTCCGGATTATTCCTAGCCGCGGGTAGTCATGCTGGTTTTGTTGATCTCCGGAATCGAGCGCTTGCCGCACTGCTTCATGATGAGGCTGAACTCGGCGCGGAGGAGATCGATGACCCGCTCTACACCGGGCTGGCCGAAAGCAGCCAGGCCCCAAACGTAGGGCCGCCCAATGCAGACGGCGTTGGCGCCCAGCGCGAGGGCTTTATAGATATCGGTGCCGCGGCGGAAGCCGCCGTCGATCAGAATCGTCATCTTGCCGCCCACGGCATCGACGATTTCGGGCAGACACTCGATGGTGCCGCGGCCGGACTCCTCGGCGCGGCCACCGTGATTGGAGACGACCACGCCATCGGCGCCGCACTCGAGCGCCAGCCGGGCGTCTTCGTGCGTGACGATGCCCTTGATGAGCAGCTTCATCTTGGTCGACTTCCGCAGTTGGCGGACAAAGTCCCAGGTGAGGGCGGCGTTCGAGGTGGGAACGCCGGCCATGTTGATGCCCGCGAGCATCGGTTTGCGCTTGAAGAAGCCGCCGGGGGCGGGGTCGTGGCAGAGGGTGCACTTGCGGGAGTCGAGGAGCTTGGCCCGGGAGAGGGTTTCGGTGTTGCGGCCGGCCTGGGAGTCCACGGTGAGGAGGACGACGGGGCAGCCGGCGTCTTCGGCGCGGCGCCAGAGACGGTCGGCGGCGACAGGGCTGCCGGTGGCGTAGAGCTGGAACCAGACGGGACGGCCGGCGTTGGCGTTGATGGTTTCGACGCTCGTGTTGGCGTAGGTGGAAAGGATCTGCGTGGTGTGGGTAGCGGCGGCGGCGCGGGCCACCGGCAGTTCGGCTTCGGCGTGGAAGGCGCCCATGTTGCCAACCGGGGCGAGGAGCAGGGGGAACTCCTGGCGGGCGCCGAACAGGGTGACGGAGGTATCGATCTTCGAGATATCGATAAGGCGGCGGGGCCGGAGTAGATAGCGATCGAAGCCGGTGCGGTTGGCTTGGAGGGTGGCGTCGGCAACCACGCCGGTTTGGAGGTAGCCGAAGTGGGCGGGGGGGAGGAGTTGGCGGGCAACGGCTTCGAAGTCGAAGACGTTGATGGCGTCTTCCGGTTTGGCGATGGGGCCGGGGGCGGATTGGGCATAGAGGGGGCTGGCGGCGAGGTAGCCGAGAAAGGCGCGGCGGGCGTGGGGGAGCATGGGGGCGAGTATATCGTTAAACTCAGTAGGGGACGAGGTCGGGGTTGAAGCCCTTGCGGATCTGGATGCCCCAATCGATGAGTTTGTCCTTTTCGGCGTGGAAGTGGGAGCAGCGGTCGAGGAAATGGGCGACGGCTTTGCGATGGCCGAGATCGACGAGGGAGCGGGCGAGGTCCATCGGGATGAGGCCATAAGTGAGGCGGTCCGAGCCGGGGGTATTGGTGGAGGCGAGGAGTTCGGCGACGGCGGTTTTGGTGTCGTTGCGGCGGAGGGCGATCTTGCCGAGGGTCTGATGGGCGAGGAAGATGGCGTCGCCGTAGCGGGGGTGGCCGGCGAAGTGGGGGATGATCTTGATGAGTTCGCGGGCGTGGGCCTCGGCGGCGTCGAGCTGGTTGGCGGCATAGGCCTGGCGGAGGGCGGCGGGGAGGCCGAGGAAGCGGTCGGCTTCGTCGGGGCTGGTGAGGAGTTCGGCGAGGGGGCGGGCGGCGAGGGCGGCGCGTTCGGCGTCTTCGGCGGCCTGGGCTTTGGGGGGAAGGGGCTGGGGCTGATAGGGTTGGCGGAGGGCGAGTTCGGCCATGGTGGGCTGGCCTTGGCGAGGAGGTCCGTCGGTGCAGGCGGCGAGCAGGAGGGCGGCGAGCAGAAAAGCGCAGCGGGGCGGAAGCATGATGAGGCGAAAAGGCAGTCCGCTCCCGGCCGCTGGTGGGGGCCGGGAGCGGACGTGGCCAATTAAAACTGCAGGTTCAGGCCGAGTTTGAGGAAGCGCGGCAGATTACCCTGCACCGGGTTGAGGCGACCGAAGGCGGCGTTGGTAACGTCGACCGAGGCGATGTTGGTGAACCAGGGCCGGTTCAGCGCGTTGACGGCTTCAAAGCGGAACTGCAGGCGGAGCCGTTCCTTGATGGGGAACCACTTGGTGATGGAGGCGTCCCAGTTCTGGTAGCCGGGCAGCCGGACATTACCGAAGCGAAGGGGGAAGTCGCGCAGGGTGAACGGTTCCTGGACGCTGACCCGGCGGCCGGTGGCGGGATTGTTCCACAGGTCGGTGTTGAACCATTGGCCCATGGTGGGGCTTTCGAGCTTGGCGCTGCCAGGGTTGACCTGATTGGCGTTGGGATAGGCGATGTTCCAGCCCTTCATGTAAGTGATGTTGGCGTTGAGTTCCCAGCCGCCGATGAGGAGGTCGGCCGCGCGATTGACGCTATTGGCAAAACGGCGGCCTTTGCCGAAGGGCAGTTCCCATACCCCGGCAAGATTAAACTTGCGCGGAATATCGATCTGGTCGGCCGACTGCTTTTCGAGCTTCGAACTGCCGGGTTCGCCGAGGTTAAAATCCTGAATGTTGCGGAAGCTGACCTGTTCGAGCGTCTTGGCGCCGGTGTAGCTGGCCAGGAAAGTGAGCCCACCCGAGAAGCGTTTGGACGCCTTGATCTGCACGGCGTCGTAACGCTGGCGGCCGATGGGAAGATTGGCCACCGTGAGCGGGGTGAACTGCGGGAAGGTGAACAGCAGCGTCTGCCGCGTGACCGTGGCGCCGTTCAGGGCGGCGTTGTTCGGGATGAGGCCGCGCATGGGGTTGGGCACCTGGGTGTTGTAGTAGGCGTTGTCGATGGCGCCGGCGGGGGTACGGCGATTCAGTTCGCTGGTGGGGACGAAGTTCGCGTTCGAGTTGACGGGCAGCTTGCGGGTGAGGTTGCCGACGTAGGCGACTTCGACGAGCACACCGCCGGGGAGTTCGCGCTGCACATCGAAGGAGTACTGATGTGAGTAAGGGAGGGGGCGCTGCTGCCAGTTCACGGTGAGGCCCTGGCCGAGGAAGCTGGCGGCGCCCTCGGAACTGCCGACGGCGGCGAGGAGGCGGCCGCCAACCTGGTTTGTGAAGGCGTTCGTGAGGTTCACGGCGGGGGTAAGGTTATCCACCGTGGTGACGGCGTTGGTGCGCTGGCTGAAGCCTTGCGGCACGCCGGTGGCGGCCTGGCCGAGGACGTAGAGTCCGTAGCCGCCGCGGATGACCGTTTTGTCGTTGAGCCGGTAAGCAAAGCCAACGCGTGGAGCGAAGTTGTTCTTGTCGGGCGCGAAGGAGCCGCGCGGCGCACCGCCGGCGTTGGCAAACTGAACGGTGCCTTTCAGGTTAAGTCCGGAGCGGGCTGCGATGGGGCTGGCCGCATTGAAATCAAGCGACTGGACCATACGGTCGTAGCGTTCGGTCATGGGAGACTCGTAGTCCCAGCGGAGGCCCAGATTGAGGGTCAGCCGGTTGGAGACTTTGAAATCGTCCTGGAAGAAGCCAGCGTAGAAGAAGTGAACGTAGGCGGGGTCGATGTTGCGATCGACGAAGCCAGCGGTGGGGTAGCCGAGCAGCATGGTGGCCAGTTCGTTGCCGGAGGTGGCGTCGGCCCGGTTGGAGACGGCTTGCGTCCAGTCTTTGCCGAAGGTGTAGGCGCCGGAGGCGAGGCCGGGGCTCTGCGAGTTGTCGTTGTAGCGGCGCATTTCGACGCCGAACTTGAGGAAGTGGCGGCCGATGACTTTATTGAAATTCGGCTGCAGGGTGTAGACATCGTTGGTGCCGGCGCTGAGCAGGGTGCCGGGTCCGATGGACTGGAAGGCGTTGTTCTGGAAGTCGAAGCGCGGGAAAGCGAGCCGAGTGAACTGGGAGACGAGGTTCGAATCGAAGCCCAACTGACGGGGATCGTAGCCGGTGCCGAAGGAGTTGCCGGAGGACTCTTCCCAACGGTTGAGGCCGAGCCGGAGGTCGAAGGTTGTGGTGGGGTTGAGCGTGGAGGTCCAATTGAAGCCGATGGTGCGGCCGTTCCGACGGAGCGGGGCGTTGCCGGTGGGCTCGGCCGGGTTGGCTTCTGAGGGATTCTTGACAAAAACGAGGCCGCGGTATTCACTGAACGGATTCTGGCCGTAGCGGAAGTTGGTGTTGTTCTTGGAGTTGACCTGGAAGTCGAGGCGTCCGGACCATTGGTCGAGGTCGCCAATCCAGCGGGAGGGATAGGGATAGTTCTGCACGAACGCCGGTCCGATGCCCTGCGAGGTGGGCGCGGGCAGGAACTTGAGGACGGCGGCGGCGATGGGGTTGATGCGGTTGGCGGGGAGGCGGTTGCCGGGGAACGGCTGCCGGGTACCGTTGGTGACGGTCGTGAGGGGATCGTAGATGAGAACGGGGGCGTTCTGCGCATTGCGGAGAGTGGAGAAGTCGCCGTTGCGCCATTCCATGAGCGGCACGGTGACGACGCCGGGGTCAGCGGAGCGTTGACGCATGGCTTCGTAGGCGAGAGTCCAGAAGAGCTTGTTGCGGCCGTCGAAAACCTTGGGCACGTAGATCGGGCCGGAGAGGAAGAAGCCGTAGGCGTTGATGTTATTGGGCGATTTCTTGATGCCGGCGGAGTTCAGTTCGGTCTGATTAGCGTTGAGCTTGTCGTTCTGGAAGTATTCAAACAGATTGCCATGGAACTGGTTGGAGCCGGACTTGGTGACGATGGTGACGATGCCGCCGCCGGTGCGGCCGTACTGGGCATCGTAGGTATTCTGGAGGACCTTAAACTCCTGGACTGACTCCATGGTGGGCACGTTCATGACCGTGCGGCTCGAGCGGACATTGGACATGCCGTCCATGAGGACTTCGTTTTCGCCGCTGCGACCGCCGTTGACGGAAAAGCCGGTGGTGCCGCCGATATCGAAGGAGCGGAGGTAGCGCCAGCCACCGGTTTTGAAGACGCCGGGCGCGGCCCAGGCGATCTGGAAGGGGTTGCGGCCCTGGGTGGGCAGGTTGGCGATGAGTTGATTGGCGAGGGCCGTATCGCGATTGGCCGTTTCGGTTTGCAGCGGCGAGACGGAGGCATCGACGGTGATCGAATCGGCGACGGCGCCGACCTGGAGTTGGACATCAAGGCGAGCTTTATCGAGGGTCTGGAGAACGATGTTTTCGCGGACGACGCGGCGGAAGCCATCGCGGGTGACACTGAGGGAGTAGGCTCCGGGTTCGAGCAGGGGCGTGTTGTAGAGGCCGAGATCGTTGGAGGTGGTGACGACGCTGGTGTTTTTGGCCAGATTCGTGACGGTGATGGTGGCCGCGGGCACGGGGGCACCGGAAGGATCGGTGATGTTGCCGGAGATGCTGGCGCGGACCTCCTGAGCGAACGAAGCGGTACAGAGAGCGAGAAAGAGCAAGGCGAGACGGAGCATAGCCTTCTGAGCGTACCCCATAAAACGAGGAAGCACTACAGGGTCATAGCAATGTGAGGAGATTTTCATGAGCAGGGGTAGGGAGGTTGAATTGGCGGCCGAGTTCGATCAGGTGTCCGTTGAGGGCGGCGAGTTCGAGAGGTTTGCCGGCGAGACGGTCCTGGAGCATCGAGGTGCGGGTACCCGGAGGATAGGAGGCGAGTTTGGCAAGAATGTCGGGGCCATCGACGCGGGCGCCCGAGGCGGCGGCGATGGGGAGAGCTTCGGCGAGCAGTTTTTCGGCCCAGCGGCGGTAGAGGGGTTCGCGGAGAATTTCAAGGCCGCGGCCGGCGAGTGCAGTGAGGGGGTTGGAGACGCAGTTGTGGAGCATTTTGCGCCAGGCGGCGGACAGGAAGTCGGGAGCTTCTTGGACGGCGATGGGGGTGTGGCGGAACAACTCCGGCAGGGGGGTGCCGGCGGGGATGGTGAAGTGAGGGCCGGGTGGAGGGAAGGCCTGACGCATCCCCTGCTGCGGTTCGATGTAGACGTAGGACAGCACCGGGATGCCGGGCTGGGAGAGCCCGTTTTGAATGGCGGCCAGAACCGGGGCGTTTACGCGAATGAGGGCCGCGGGGGTGTCGTAGGTTTTGGTCGTGAGAAAAGCGACATCGGCGGGGGGGCCGACGTCCAGATAGTGGGGAAGAGTGAGGGGCGGGAGACCCTCGATGTGGAGGGGACCCGGATCGCGGCGGGTGCACAGATGGACGGAATGGCCCGCGCGGGCAAGGTGGACGGCGAGCCAGGAACCGAGATTGCCGGCGCCGATGATGGCGATGCTTTGCGGCATTTAAGGATAGGATGGCCAGGCGGGGTTGCGGAACGTGCTAGGTTGCATAGTATGGCGCGGGTGTGTTGTGAGTTCGAGATTTACACGTTTCAGATCGATTTTGCACGCCACGTGAGCAATATCGTCTACATCCAGTGGCTGGAGGTGGGCCGGTTGAAACTGCTCGAGGAGGTTGGACTGCCGGTTGGCAAGGCGGCCGAGCGCGGTATTACACCAATCGTAGCGGCGACCTCCATTGTCTACCAGCGGCCTGTGTACCTTGGGGATCGGGTGCGATTGGAGGCTTGGTTGGGCGATTTTGGGAAGGCCTCGGCGATGGTGCACTACCAGTTGACAAATCAGCGGGGCGAACAGGTGGCCGAGGCGACCCAGCGCGGGTTGTTTGTTCGGATCGCCGATGGTAAACCGATGCGCCTGGGCGAAGAGGACCGGCTGCGGTTTGCGCCCTACGTGGAACGGCGGGCTCCGGTGCGGATCGATTAGGCAGGCCTGATCGCGTGACGCCTTCGCGGTCAGGCGAAGGCGCCACGTCTCCGGGGGATGATGGATCCTCGGACGGAGTCCGGGTTAGTTGATGACCCGGACCACAACCTGCGTGGACTGACCACCCTGTCGGACGGTCAGCGGAACGTCGAGGCCGAGCGGAACGTTGCGAGGGACGAAGGCGTTGATTTGGTAGACGCCTACCTGTCCGGGCGCGAGACCCGCGAATTCGATGTTGAGAGCTTCGCCGCCGAGTTGGACGGAAGGAGAGATGACCGCGACCGGGGAGGGCGACGAACTGGCCGGGGAACCAGCCTCAACGGCGGGCAGGGTATTGCCGAGTCCGGTCAGATAGATGGTGATCGTGTCCTCGCGGCGAATCGGGTTGGAGAGCGTGACGAGTTCCTGGTTCCGGGCCCGCACGATGGCAGGAACGCCCGACTCGAAGCCCGCCACGGCGGTCCGGAAAATGCTCGGGGCGGCGGGGAGAAGCGTCAGATTGAAATTGTCGCTGACGCCACCCGGCGTCCGCAGAATGAGCGTCACGTTGCCTTCGATTTGGTAGGGTAGCTGTGCGTTGATCTGGGTCGGAGAGACGAAGAGCATCGGCACCGGCTGACCGTTCACCGTCAGGCAGCTCTCGCCGAGGGCGGTCGGGAGCGGGAAAACGCTGGTGGCCTGGTTGACGGGACTGAGGTTGCTCCCAAAAAGCGAGACGAGGCTCCCCGGGGCCGCGAGACCGCTGAAGTCGGCGGCATTAACGAGTCGTTGAATCTGGGGGACCGAAACCGAAGCATCGAAGGCCCAGGGAACTACCGTAATCCCTCCGACAGTCAGGTTGACTATGGCTTGGCGACCATAGAGAGGTGCGAGGGTCCTGGTAAAGGCGGCGCCGGACTCCCCCAGCAAGGGCGCCTCGACCAGGCGAACGGGCCGGACCTCAGAACTAGCACTGGATAAATTGACCCGCTGCATCACGCCGGGGCTGGAAAGCGAAGAAGCGGTGGTGCGGATTCCGCTCTGATCCACAAAGGCGAAACCGGAACTGGTGCCATTTGAGGCATCGAACTGCCGAATAGGGACGAGCGAGGAATTGAAGAGCCGGTTGCCGATGACAAACTGATCGAAGCTGGAGGCCGCTACTGCGCCCGCCAGGGTGGCTGTTTCCTTCCGCCCCACGGTGAAGGAGTCCACATTCGCGTTGTAGAGCAGGAGCGTCCCGTTGGCTTGCGCGGCCAGGATGGACGATCCGTTGGCGCTGGGAATTAGAACCGTGTTCCCGTCAATCTTGTTCTCGAAGACGCCTAGCGATGGCAACTCGGTCGCAGACCGCGTGAACAGGTCGACCCGGTCGATCGTGTGATACGGCCCGGCTACGCGATTGGCCGCCAAGATCGCCCGGCCGGACGCAGCCACCGAGCGGGGATAGTGTCCGCCGGGCATGCGAATGGGAGGCTCGGCCTGAAGAGTTTCTAGGTCAAAGACGCTGATCATCTGACTGTTGTTGTGGCCGACGAGCAGCCGCCGCCGATCAAAAGTAATGGCTAACTGAGTCGGGGTGTTGCCGGTCTTCAGGGTAGCCACCTGGCTATGCGATTGGCCGTCGAACACCAGAACCTGGTTGCGATCCTGACGGAGAACGAAGTAGCGATCCCGAGTCGCATCCGGAAGAATGTCCACAAGTTTACCGGGGATGTTCACGCTCAGCCCGCGCTGATCGGGTTCTTTGTTATTCACCAGAACGCGCAGCGGTTGGGGCAGATTAATCGCGGCAGCCGAAGTCAGCGTGACCGTACCAGTCGCGGTCCCCTTGAGGTTTTGGAAGGCGACCGGATCTAGACGGAGTGTCAGGGTCATGGGGGTAACCCCTGACGAGGGGCTGATGGTCACCCCGCCCATCGTCGAGGAGACGGAGAATGGAATTCTACCGCCGCCGGCATCGGAGACGACCACCTGCCTGGTAAGTGATTGGCGCTCACAGAACGAGGTTTGGAACAGCAGATCTTCGACCGCGAAGGAGATCCGGGCAGACTGGGCAAGCGACCCGATCGGAAAGATGGTGACACCGCTTTCAGAAACCGTGTACATGGTGCTTCCGTCTGAACTGAGCAAGCTCCGGCCGGCAAGATTCTCGGCCAGTTGTAGTCGGTCCAGAACCGCCAGATTGTCCATATCAACCACTTGAAGCACCGGGACCGTATTCGCGGTTCCACCACCCCCTGCAGGGGGCTGACTGGAGGCCGTGGTTGTAACCTGGGCGTAGATGAGTCCCCGGGCCGAGTCGATAGCATGGCTGCCAATATTCAAGATGCCGGCGGCGTCAGGAAATTGCGCCAGTATCGAACCGGATTCATCATGGAGTGCCCAACCGGCTACGTAGCGGCTCCCGGTTCGATTCACGCTGACTACACGCGGCCCCTTGGGAGGAGAGGCAATCCAGGCTCCAGCCCTCAGTGCTCTGGTCGACACATCGTAGATGAACTCGATCGTCCGATCATCGGAGGCGCCGGCGGCCACGATGCCGACAATCCGGGTGCCGTCACCGGAAGACGCCATCGAACTCGCCACAATGTTGGGCGGAAAATTCCCGACCGGGGTCGGAATGGTCTTCGTGACCACACCCTGAATGGAGTCGAGAGTCTGGATAACGCCAGTGACCGGATCGAGAAGAAGGAACTCCGAGGTAGTAACGATGAGGGCTCGGTTATCGATACCGAAGGCGATACCCAAGGGAGACTGACCCATCGAAAAGGTCTGCCTCGTGTTATTGGTCAGGTTGAGAATCGACAGCGAATTCTGAGAGGTGGCTGGCGCCTGAAAGTTACCGTAGTGACAGACCACTAAAAAGCGACCGTCCGGGGACAGCGCCAACGAACTCGGAAAGGGAGCGACGTTTATCGAAGTCTGCACCGACCGGGAGGCCATCGAGACGACATCCACGCGGTTTGCTGTAAAGTTTGCAACGTAGATCAAGCCGCGAGCCTCGTCAAGTGCCAGATCGGCGGCTTGACCGCCAATGGCGACTACCTGACCAAATGTCGCCGCACCCAACTCACTGTTACTGCCAACCAAACCAAGTAACAGTACCGGCAGCAAAACCGCACTCTTGTAAGCCACTCTTCCAGGCATAATGCACTCCATCGATTTCAAATTGTTTCTTCTGACTGCCCGAGCCGCTCCCCGGCTATCCACTCCCCACAGCCCTCTCTCAGGCTGCGGCCGGATCGCGCTGCTCCCGAGGCGCCAAGGCGCCCGGGAGCAGCGGTCGAAGCGACACCGAAATGGGGATTTATTCTTCGGTTTTACGCCGGCGCAACACAATCAGTCCGATCAAGACTGCCGCGAGTGAGGCGCAAACGATTCGAATCATCGATTCATCCATGGTCTTCTCCTTTTTTTCCGGCACCGGTCTAACGCCGGTCCGGACTTGGTTCGTACTTCGTTTAGTTACACACCATTCATCAGCGGGAGCAGTTCCCGGATGATCTTTACCGCCATCGGGCCAACCGTGACCACAAACAACGACGGCAAAATACAGAAAAATATGGGAAACACAAGTTTCACACCCAGTTTGGCTGCTTTCTCCTCAGCAATCTGCCGAGCCTGAATCCGCATAAAGTCGGCGTGTGCACGCAGACTCTGACCAATGCCAGTGCCGAAACGATCAGCCTGAATCAAGACCGCCACCAGCTTTCTTAGATCATCTACCGAGGTCCGCTCGCCCAGGTTGCGCAGGGCGTCCAGCCTTCTCTTGCCGGCCTTCAATTCCAGGTTGACGAAGGCGAATTCCTCCGAAATTTCCCGGTGGGCATGCGCGAGTTCCTTGGCGACCTGAACGATAGCCTGATCGAGGCCGAGTCCACTCTCAACGCAAACGACCAACAGGTCGAGAGCATTGGCCAAACCACGCTGAATCTCCTTCTGACGGCGCTGGGCCTTGATTTTGATGTACTCATTAGGTCCCCAAAAGCCTGCCACCGCCGCGGCACCAATCGCTAGAATCTTGTTGGAAGAATCCGCCGGCGAACCTGCGACTAGCGTCGCCATACCCAGCGGAAGCGCCGCTCCGAAGAAAACTTTGCTGCCATACAGAATGCTGAGAGCACTGTCACCCTTGATGCCGGCCCGGATCAGGCGGCGGCGCATTATGGTCACATCAGCGGGAGAGGCCGGCAGAACCGCGCCGAGTTTTTTGACGAGGTCATGGAGAATCAAGCTGGGATGAGTCGGAATCTTAAAGGCCACATCACTTCCCGCCCCCGTGACCCGTTCGATAGCCACTTTGGGGCGCACCCAGAGCCGCATGCCGATCAATGCGGTAACGAGCAGCACGGCAAGAAAGATGACAAAAGACATCAGGATCGCCATGACTAAACCTCAATACTCACAATCTTCTGAATGATCAGGTAACCCAGAACCTGCAGCAGGACCGCCCCCCCCAACATCCATTGCCCAGTCTCTTCCACGGTGAAAAAGTGCGCGTAATCGGGGTTAACAAAGAACATCAGTGCGGCGACGACGGCGGGAATGGAGGTCAGCGCCATGCCCGTCATGCGTCCATGGGCACTGACAGCCCGGATGCGGCCGCGCAATTTGAATCGTTCTCGGATGATGTAGGCGAGCTTGTCGAGAATCTCCGCCAGATTGCCGCCCGTTCTCTTCTGCAGCATGACGGCGGAGACAAAAAAGTGGACGTCAAGCAGAGGCATTCGCTGACCGAACTTTTCGAGAGCCAGTTCGAGAGGCATCCCAAAGTTATGCTCCTCAAAGGTCCGGCGGAATTCGCCCGCCAGGGGTTCCTGGAATTCGCGGTGAATCATCTCGAGGGCAATTGAAAACCCATGACCGGCCCGCATGGAGCGCGCAATAAATTCGAGACTCTCCGGGAACTGTTCTTCGAATCGCCGAACCCGCCCCGCCCGCTTCCGGGAAACCACCAGGAGCGGCAAACCGCTGCCGATCATGGCGGGGATGAGCACCAAGCTGCCGGCGGAAGGGGGCAACAGGGCCTTGGCCACACCAAAGCAAACCAGAAAACAAAGCAGACAAGCATGGGCCAACCGGGCAACGCTCCACTTAAGACCAGCCTGTTCGAGCATTCCCTGCAACCTGTCCTGCAGATTGAACTTCCGCAGCAGCCCTAGCGCAATACGGCCCGTAGCGGCATCCTCCTGGGCGATCAGTTCAGGCGTCTTAGGACCGGCGCTAACCTTCTTAGCCGGGGCGCCCTGCAGGCGGGTACGAACTTTCCCGAGGTCGTTCTTGTGTATGTAGCGGCTAGTCAGCCACCACCCGACCATGGCGGTGCCCCAGACTAAGATAAAAAGTACGATAAATGTCGTCATCGCATTCGAGACTGTTAATCGTGGCAGGTGGAAATCGGCTTCATGCTTCTCGGCGTTTCGCGGCTGATCTAGAGGACCGGCGGGCAGGCAGCATCAAGGAACGTCTAATACTTCATCGAACAAATCGTTTCTCAACTTGATACCGGCGGCCAGTAATTTTTCATAAAATTTGGGGCGGATCCCCGTTGCCGCGAACCGGCCGAGAACCTCATTGTTGGGGCCAAGACCTCGTTTTTCAAAGACAAAGATGTCCTGAAGGGTGACGACCTCACCCTCCATACCTGTGACCTCGGTGATGCTGGTAACGCGCCGAGAGCCATCCGAGAGACGGGCAGCCTGAACAAAGATATGGACAGCACTGGCAATCTGCTGACGAATCGAGACCAGTTGCATATTGGCATTAGCCAGCGAAACCATCACTTCGAGCCGACCGACAGCATCACGGGGGGTGTTGGCGTGGATGGTAGTCAGCGATCCGTCATGGCCCGTGTTCATCGCCTGCAACATGTCGAGGGCCTCCCCGCCGCGGACCTCGCCAACGACGATGCGATCTGGCCGCATCCGGAGCGAGTTGATCAGCAGTTCCCTTTGCCGAACGGCGCCATTGCCTTCGAGGTTCGGTGGACGGGTTTCCAGTCTTGCCACATGGGGCTGTTTGAGCTGCAGTTCGGCGGCGTCTTCGATGGTAACAATGCGTTCTTTGGGGGCGATGAAGGCAGACAGCGCGTTTAGGAGCGTTGTCTTTCCGGCGCCAGTTCCGCCCGCGATGATGATATTCATGTGCGCCTTGACGGCCGCCTCGAGCAGTTCCATCATGCCTTGGGTCAAGGCTCTTTTGGATACGAGATCCGCAGGCATGAGCTTGTCCTGCGAGAACCGGCGGATCGACATGAGTGGTCCGTCCAGAGCGAGCGGCGGAATGATGGCGTTTACGCGTGAGCCGTCCGCCAGTCGGGCATCCACCATCGGATTGGACTCGTCGACACGGCGTCCCACCTGCGAAACGATCTTGTCAATGATTCGGAGCAGGTGTTGATCATCGCGGAACGTAACGTTAGTCAACTCCAACAGGCCTCGGCGCTCGACGTAGACCTGTTTGCTGCCGTTGACCAGGATATCGGAGATGGTGGGATCCACGAGCAGTGGTTCCAGTGGTCCGAGGCCAAAGACCTCGTCGAGCACCTCGTCGCAAATTTGTTGTTTTTCAACCGAACTGAGCAACGTTGGCTCACCATCGATCAGCGCAATCAGGGCTTGCCGGACTTCACCACGGACACGCTGGTTGTCGATCATCGCGAGCGCTTCGAGATTGATTTTGTCGAGGAGCTTGCGATGGAGGGTGAACTTCAGTTGCTGGTACTCCGGCTGCGGACCGGATCGCCGCTGAGTGGAGTTCTTCATGAGTCGCTGTTCCCAGCTGAGCTGTTGCGCGGATTTAGGTTCGATATTGGAGATGGCCATGGTGTTTCCGGTAAAGAGAGTGCTTTGTTTTCCAGTAAGCTATCTACGTTTGCGTGAGAGTTGACCTGGGGACGGATGCGGCGGGGTTCGTTGGGGAGGAAGTCTCGGGAGCCACCCCGACGATCTTGCGGGTTAGCGCGTCCATGGCCCGAACCAGTTCCCCGCTGCCACTGAGCGGCTCACCGCGCGTCACGACACGATGGAGCGAGAAGTAGTCATTCGGCAGGGTAGAGTGCACCGCAGTGTCAAACATTTTTCCGAGATCGTTGCCATCGAGCCCGTCTTTGCGATTCAACCGATTGACAATGACGCGAAGCTTTTGTTTGTCGAAACCAAGCTGCTGCATCATATGCAGAGCCTTTCGGGTTAAGTGGAGACTTGGCAACTCTGCCGTGGTGACGAGAAAACCGGCATCCGTCTGCGCAAGTACCAACAAACTGGAGCGATCAAAGACCGTGGGCAGATCGAGGACAACATAGTCATACGCCTGTCGCATAAGGTCAAGGACGGCTTCGAGCCGCGCCGGATCCAGGGGACCAAGATAGGGCTCCTCCGGGCCGGCGAGAACATCGACGCCGTCAACCGTGGTGATCATTGCGTCCAGAGCGGCGGTCTCGGGATGGCCAGGCGATTGAAGCAGATCCAGGATGGAAAAGGGGCTTTGCAGTTTTAGATAAAAGCCGATTGTTCCACCGGCGAGATCAAAGTCGGCAAGTAGAATCCGTTTTCCGGTTTGACGGCGGATTGCAAAAGCCGACTGCGCGGCGATGGTCGATGCGCCAGAACCTGGCTTGGTGCAGGCAAACGCATAGAGGGCAGCAGTACTTCGTTCTTTTGGTGATTCGGGGGCGCTCAGCCGGGCGATCCGTCCGCCCACCTCGTGCTGCGAGGCCGGGTCAAAGGGCGAGAAGAGGAACTCGGTGGCGCCGGCTCGCAGGACCCGAACAATCGACTCACCATCCTGGACCATGTGAAGGCCGACAGAGTGAACGGGAGGGCGGAGCGATGCGAGCAACTGCAGGAGGCCGCACGCGGCGTCCAAGTCCGACATGACATCAATGATTACGACCCGCGGAACCATCTGGCGCAGTCGCATCTCGAGGACCTGTTCGACCGGATAGTCGCGCAGATCCGCGATGACTTGGAACACCCCGGCCTTGGTTAGATTCTGCAGAAACGACTCGGCGAGATCCCGGTTTGGACAGATCAGGAGGGCCTTTAAGCTTGTGTCTTTCAGACTCATTAGGTTTTCCAGTGAGATCGGAACCGCCAACAGTTCGCCTGACGTCACAGCCGGGCGTGTCAGCCTAGGATGTTTTCCCGCGTCCCCCCGTCAAGAGCCTGCGCAAACCGTTGCCCTTCTTTTTGTCGTTCTTCGGGCCAGCGGTTCCCGAGGTGGCGGGAGCACTCTTGCCTGGAGCCGCCGATTGTTTGGGGGCTGGCGGAAGCGGAATAAAGGATTTCGGGAAGTCAATCACGGGCTTGGGATCAGTAGCCGAAAGCGGGGAGGTCACCTCGGGTGTTACGAGAACAATGAGTTCTGTTTTCGATTTGTTCTCGGTGCGACTGCGAAAGAGATTGCCGAGCAGAGGAACGGAACTCAATCCGGGGATCCGGGAGATGCTGTTGGTCAACCGGTCATCGATCAATCCGCCGATGACGAAGCTTTGGCCCTGCCCTAGCTCGATATTCGTTTCAATGCGGCGCGTTGCCAGTGCGGGGATTGTAAAGCCCGAGATCGTGACGCCATTAGCAATGTCGAGAGTATTGACTTCCGGCTTGACGTACATTTTGATTGTGTTGTTTTCCGTCAACTGTGGTTTGAAATTGAGCCGAATGCCGAATTCGCGAAACTGTACGGTGACGGCGCCGGCATTGGCGCCGCCCTGCAGAACCGGGACGGGGAATTCGCCGCCGACAAGAAAGCTGGCGGCTTGTCCATTTTCCGTAGTCAGGTTCGGCTCGGCGAGGATTTGCAGAAGTCCCTGGCTCTGCAAGGCTTTGACAAACGCGCCGATGTTGAGATCGGCCCGGAAGGCAAAGATATTCAGGGCGTCGCTGATCGTGAATCGGGAGTTGGCGCTGGAGGCAGCCGGACCGCCGCCGACTGACGTCAAGCTGGGCGCGGGATTGCCTCCCGGATCAATTCTTCCGAGGGTGTTGCCCGCGCCGGCGGTGAGCAGGTTTACGCCGAAGCTGTCGGCGACGTTGCGGTTGAGTTCCGCGAACTTCACGCGCAGCAGAATTTGCTTTTCGATCTTTGGCGTGGCGAGTTTGAGGTTGTTGACAACCGACTTGGCGAGTGGCGTGGCAACGGCGAGTGCACGGTCGATGACAGGTTGGGCAGAGACGATGCCATTGAGGGTAACGGTGTCACGGGCGGATTGCACTTCGATGGACTCATTCGGAAACGTTGCTTTGAGAATGCGGCGAATGGGTTCGAGGTTATGTTCGACGGTAATGTTGTAGAACTCGCGCTGGCCGGACTTGGACCAGACGATGAGAGTGGCATTGCCATGAGATTTGGCGTGGAGGAGAATCTCTCGGGTGGTGACGGCCACGTAATCGACCGTTTCCGGATTGCTTGTCGAGATGCGTCCGATATCGGCGGGATAGTCGACGACGACGCTGCGGCCGACGATCATTTTCAGCTCCTGCATGGTTTGGGCATGCAGGCCCGGCGCGGCGATGGTGGCCGAGACCAGGAGATTGACGAATAGGAGCAGGCAGGCCGTGGGAGTGATGTTTACAGGCGGCGTAGTCATAAAGTATTCTCTTCCGTTCAGTTCTTGCGGTTCGTAACCACTTCGACCGTGCGCACGGTCCCGCGGAAGCTAACGATCTCGTCGGGTGGGGGCGGCGCGGCGGCCGGCGGCGGAGGCGCGGTGGCTTCGAGGCCGGCGGGAATGACGGTGGGCCGCGGACGGGGCACGCGGAAGGGCGACTGTCCTTCTGCATCGCCATCCTGCGGAGTTCCGTCGTGCGGAGGACCACCGACCGGAGGCGTGGAGCCGGATGAGCGCCGCGCACCGAACAGTTGGCGGACTTCGCGGCCCGGGGGTTTTTCGATGTTGTGATCGCTGCCGTTGCGCAAGACGAGTTGAATCCGTCCTTCCTGGCTGGCGAGGGTCAGCGTTTCGGCCTGGTCGGGTGAGACGAGCAGGGTTACAGTGCTGGCATTGATCGCCTGGCCTTTCGCATCGGGCTGATAGGTTTGCCCGGCGGAGAGGACCGTGATGTTCTGCAGGACGGTGGTGGTGACAACGTCGAAGGAGTCCGGAGGTTTGCCAGTGAGCAGGATATCGACGCGCATGCCGGGCAGCACGAATCCGGCAACGCCGACGACTTCGGTGACGCGGACGGAGACGGCGCGCATGCCGACCGGGATAATCGGTGCGATGCCTAGACCGCTACCGCGGGCGGCAAGCCGACCTTCCTGAATTGGTTCATCTAGCAGGATGTTGCTGGTGAGGGGGCGATCCATCACCTCTTCGACCGTGGAGAAAGCGCCGCGCGGGAACTGCGAGGCGGTGACCTTGGCGATTTTCACATCACCGGGCTTGATCGTGGCGCCGACGGTGAGGGGCTTGGCGGCGACGACGACATCCTTCTCCTCGACTCGAGCAACGGTCGGGGCGGTTGTGCTGGCGCGCATCGTCATCTGATAGAAAATGCCGGAGACGACGAGTGCGAACACGAGGCTGACGCCGAGTACGAGTAGGAATCTACGATCCATGAGTTTGCCCTTTCAATCAAAACTTACAGTAGGCCCGGGTTGACCGGACGGTAGAGAGAACGTCGAGCGAGTTCTAGGAACCCGCAAGGAGTGTGAGCCAAGCACCGGCCGTGATGGCCGGCGCATAGGGAATAAAAGGCGATTCGGGGGTTTTCGGGCGCCGTATGAAAGCCCGCAGCCAGCGAAACGCCAGAACGGCACAGGCGAGAAGACCGCCGACGCCGGCAGCGAACAGAGCGGCCATTCCCGAGGCGGCGGCGCCTCCGAGGAGTGAGCCGAGACCGGCCATCAATTTGATGTCGCCGCCGCCCATACCGCCCTTGAGATAGAAGACGAGAAAGGCGCAGAAGCCGACGAGGAGGCCGAGGAGCGAGGAGACGAGGCCGGTCCATCCGCTGGTGGCAGCGTGGTATACGATGCCGGCGGCCATGGCACCGACGGTGGTCCAGTTAGAGATGGTGCGAGAGCGCAGATCTTCGACGACGGCGGCGGCGCCGAACCCGAGAGTGAGTCCCTCCTGGAGTGAGATCACGCGACATCCTCCTTTGCTTTTCCGGAGGCCGGCGCGGAATTGGCCGGGCGGCGGGCAGAGGAGCGGCGAGGCGTGCTGAGGAGTTTTGGAGCGACAATGCCGGAACGCATAGCGAACTCAGCAAGACTCTGACCGCCGGGGAGTTGCCAGGCGGATGGCTGGACAGGCGGCTCGGGCGATTCGGGTGGCGAAGATTGCTGTTTTTTGGGCCAGGAAGGCATTACCGTAGCTTCTCCCTAGAGGTTTCGGCAGAAACTCCGGGTTTCATTAGTCCAACTGCTGTTAATTCCTTAGGACCGCGGTCCTGGGAGGTGGTAGCAACGGCGAGCGGTTTGCGGGTCAACAGGGCGGTTTCCTTGTCGGCGGCGACGAGTTGCCAGTTGCCGTCCTTTTTGAGGTGAGCATAGAGAGGCCAGGAGACGGGCAGGAGGGCGCTGTCGAGGCGGTATTTGTCCATGATGGCGGCCCATTCGGGGGCGCCGTTCATGAGGGCGATGTAGTCCTGGCCGATTTCAGGGCCGAAGAAGTCGCTGCGGCCGTCGAAGAAGACGCGTTGGGTGAGCGGGAAGCGGTAGAGGAGGTAATCGCCCCACTCATCTGAGGCGAAGAGGCGGCGACCGGTGAGGGTGGCGGCGTTTTTTTCGATGAAGGTGATGGGGAAGCGGCTTTCCGGGAACTGGCGGGGCCAGTTGATGGGCTTATCGAGGAAGATGAGCAGGAGCACGGGCAGGGCGAGCCAGACCGAGTTCCAAGAGAAGCGGGCTATGAGGTCGGAGGAGAGTTCGTCGAAGGTCCGGAGCAGCGAGCGGCGCGCTGTGGAATCGACGAGGGCCCGCCACCATTCCGAGAACTGCGCGGCGATGCGGGGCGCGGCGACGAGGAGGAAGACCGGGACGTGGCGGACGGCGCCGAGCGAGAGATGAGCCCAGAGGAGGATGAGGAGGACGTCGCTCCAACGGCCTTTGCGGGCGAGGCCGACGCAGGCGGCGGCCCCGGCGAGCAGGAGGATCTCATAGAAGAGCATGGACTCGGTGCGGAAGCGGGGCGATTGGAACTCATCGACAACGTTTTTGATCCAGTCGGAGCGGAGGTACTGGGAGATGTGAATGTGAAGTTGGATTCCGTAGGGGTTAACGACACTGGCGGCGAGGCAGGCGGCGGCAACGGCGGAGTAGCGGAGGGCCGAGCCCCGTTCGCCGTTGAGTAGGCGGCCGAGGGCGATGGCGCCAAGGCAGGCGATGAGAGCGAGGAAGCCGCCATGCAGGTTGGCCCAGAGGAGGGTGAGCGGGACAAGGCTCCAGACCCGGCGAGAAGGGCGCTGCTGATCGACATCGAGGATCCACAGGGCGATGGAGAGAAAGAGCAGAGTGAACAGATGGGGCCGGGCCAGATAGTGGATGGCGGAACTGCCGCTGATGAGCAGGATGATCAGCAGGGCCAGGAGGCTGGTGGCACCGCGCCAGAGCATGTGGCGGAACAGGACCAGGAGGTAGGCCGGGATCAGCATGCCGCAGAAGAGGACCACGCCTTTGAGGCCGGCCCAGCTGTGAAGATACGAAAAGAGGAGTTCCGAGAGCCATTCCCAGGCGAACCAGGGGGCGCCGGGCTTGGAGAACGAGAACAGATCGGTTTGCGGGACGCTTCCGTTGGCGCGGATCCAATCGCCGACGCGGATATGCCAACCGGTATCACCATCGGAAAGAAGGCCAATCCACCCGTTCGGCCCGGCGAGGAAGAGCCAGACGATGAGGGATAGGAAGAGGAAGTCGGCCAGGGAGGGCGACCAGCGGAGGCCCTTGCCGGGCTGAGCGGGTGAGGATGTTTCCGAAGGGTTTATCATACGGTCCGCCTAGGCATATTGAGTGATCGGCCAGTAGCCGCGAAAACCTTAGGCCAAGGCCCCCGGGAAGAGGCGAATTTTCCCTGCGGGAGGGACGGGCCAACCGCCGGGCTGGTTCCGCCGGGGCAGACCGCGTTTCCGTGGAGCTGTCTTCGGTAAGGCGGCGTCCGGCAGCGGCGGGATTTCGATGAGTCCGTTGACCAGGCCGCGGTCTTCGCGGGTGTCGACTCTGGCGGCTAAGTCCCTGTCATTCAGACGGATCTAGGCGAATGCGGTCGTCTGGAAGCTGGGTTATCTTTTTTGCGGGTCGAGAGGCCGAGCGCCGGAGCGAGGGCCGGGACAACGCATGCATGGCGCCCGAGGCTTTGGAGAGGAGCGAGCTGGTTGATTTTGATGGCTGGGTTTGGGGGGGCGCTACGTTGGTTGCGTTGCGAGCGGACAACGCCCACCGCGCGGTGGGCGTTTTGCTGTCTCGAATCGATCGACTGACGCCGGCAACAATTGCAGTAGCAGGGTAGCACCAGGGGCAAGAGAAACAGGCGTGATCCGGAACTGACGGCGGGGGTAGTGGCAATGAAATGATCGGACTACGGGGGGAAATCTTCCCGAAGCCGGCGTGAACGCCTCGGCCCCAGCCGGGACCGGGTTGGCAACCCGCCGAAGACCGATCGGGGGCGAGTAAGCCGGGGGCCGGCAGGTCTGAGAAGATGGTTCGTATTGCTTCCGCGCGTGGCGCGGCGGATGGGAGGTTGGAAGCGCGATGCGGTGGTTCCGGACGGGTTTTGTTGGGTTGAGCGGGCTCGTTATGGGCGTTGGTGCGGGGATTGGAGTGGCGTGGGGCCAGGCGCGGGCCGGGGTCGAGTATAAGATCTTTCAGTTTCCCGCCGACCGGATCCCTCGCATTGACGGCAAAGGGGAGGACTGGGCGATCGTTCCCGCTTCCTACGCCGTTGGAATGGATCAACTGAAAGAGACCGTGCGGGGGATCGGATTTGCGTACGACCGGAAAGACCTGGATGTGAGCGTCACGGTCGGATGGGTGAAGGGGCTCAACCGGCTCTACTTTCTCTACGAGGCGACGGATGATTACTGGGACTTCCGGCGCGGGGACCGGCATAACGATATCTTCGAACTGGTCGTGGACGGCGACCGGTCGGGTGGGCCGCTGATCGCCGCGCTCCATCCGGACCGGCGCATGAGCCCAGGGGAGGCGTTTCGGTCCTTCCACGGGGTGCACGCGCAAAACTACCACATCTTCACCCCGGCCCCGGACCGCGACTGGGCGTTCGTGTGGGGGCCGCAGCCCTGGATCAAAGAGCTGCCGTGGGCCAACGCGGCGTATGACTACCACTTCGAGCACGGCGAGGGCGGGAAGTTGACGTTGGAGTTCTGGATCACCCCCTTCGACTACGCGCCGGCCGAGGGGCCGGGGCGGGCCGTGGTTTCGGACCTGCGGGAGAACCGGGTAATCGGGATGTCGTGGGCGGTGCTGGACTACGACAACGATGCCGCGGCGGAGTACGACGGGTTTTGGAATCTGTCCCACGAGACGATGATGTACGGGGATGCCTCGCAACTAGTGGCGTTCCGGCTGATGGAGTTGGAGCCGGAGTGGCGGCCACAGTTGGCCGCGCGGTGGAGCTTCCGGATACTGGACGCCGGGCGCCGGGCGGTGGCGTTTGAGGACCGGTCCGTGGGGCGGGTGACGCGGCGGTGGTGGAGTTTTGGAGACGGCGAGACGTCGGAGGAGGCGCATCCGGTGCACGTGTACGGGAAGGCGGGGGAGTATGTGGTGACGCTGGAGGTAGAGGGTCCGGCGGGGCGGGCGCGATGGACCAAGGTGCGGGACGTGGTGGTGGAGTGAAGCCGCGGGGGGGCGCGGAAGCCGATTACCGGAGGCGGCAATCGCATAAACGGGTGAGCGGACGGGCTTTTCAGGAACCACAGCCTACGTAGTTTGTATTCAACGACTTGGGGATATTGGCGTGGTGCGTTTGGCGGAAAGTTAGCGTCTTGGCGTTTTTGGGGCGCACCACTCCTCAAGACTCTGGAAGCCTGTTGGTGGGCGAGCGGGTCTTTCAACGAACAGGGCAACGAACAGGGCAACGAACAGGCAAGCACGAGCAGGGCCGAGTCGCGAAAAGAGAAAGGGCACTCTTTTAAACGGAATCAGGGAGCGGCAGTGCCACTGCTGTAACCAAGGTATTGCGCTCGGAACCTGGGACCAAGCTTTTGATCGGGTTCAAAGGCACCAATGCTAGGACGGCCTACTTCCGCTGCTCGCGCTTCTTTGCGTCTAACACCTCGCTCGCGCCCCGTTACTTCTCAGTGTTGGCCCTGAGCAGACCAGGGTGCTCGGCTTTTGAGGAACACGCGCACAACGGACTCGCTTCGGCGGCGGGCTTTGCGTCGTTCGGACGACGATTTTGCCGGGGATGAGGGGGAAACGCGGTCGCGCTGGGGTGGCTCTCCGGCGATTCATGACTCAGGCGGCGCGCGGCAACTGCGGGATTTCGAGCCGGCCGTTGACTACTTTTCGATTGTCGCGACGGGCGACGAGTTCGACTATCTCATTGTTATTGAGCAGCTTATCGACCCATTCGGGCGCCTGGTAGCTGGGTTCGCTCTGGGCGCGAGCGGCATGCTGGACGGCCTCGTCGACCAGCATGGTGGAGGGAGGCTCCGACTGGTCGGGCTGCATTT
>JAINDL010000070.1 GCA_019931245.1 Bryobacteraceae bacterium CoA2 C42 | reverse complement strand
TGCCGGGCCGAAGCGAGTCCGTTGTGCGCGGTTTCAAAAAGAGCGCACAGGCCGAAGCGAGTCCGTTGTGCGCGCTTCCTCAGACGATACAATTGCAGCAACCCTTCTATGCCTCGCCCCTACCACCTTCTTCTCCTCCTCACCCTCGCCGCTTCCCTCTCGGCCGCCCCGCCCTCGGACCTCCTTCGCACCTGGCAAGGCATCCCCGGCCTCGAAGTCACCCCTAAAGGCCGTGTCTTTGTCTCCTGGTACTCCGGCGGCCCCAAAGAACCCTCTCTCGAAAACACCGTCTACCTCACCCACAGCGACGACCGCGGCCAATCCTTCGCCCCACCCATCCCGATGGCCGGCCCCCGCAACGGCGCCCGCGCCTTCGATCCCACCCTCTGGCGCGACCCCCGCGGCCGCCTCTGGTACATCTTCAACCGCGGCAACAAAACCAAAGCCGAACACGGCGTCTACGCCCGCCTCTGCGCCAAACCCGATGCCCCCTCCCCCGTCTGGACCGACGAGTTCCGCCTCGGGTTCAACGAAGCCCCCCTCAGCTTCCGCATGAACAAGCCCACCGTCCTGGCCTCCGGCGAATGGATCCTCCCCGTCACCCACGCCGCCGATCCCACCTACGACTGGTTCGCCGGACCCCGCCAGCGCGAAGGCATCGGCATCTCCCGCGACAAAGGCAAAACCTGGACCCTCCACGGCGCCGTCCAGGCCCCCGAATGGGCCCTCGAAAGCATGATCGTCGAACTCCGCGACAAACGCCTCTGGATGCTCATCCGCACCGGCAGCGGCGTCCTCTGGCAAAGCCACTCCTCCGACCGCGGCCGCACCTGGACCCCCGCCACGGCCTCAACCATCGCCAACCCCGGCTCCCGCTTCTTCATCCGCCGCCTCCGCTCCGGCAACCTCCTCCTCGTCAACCATCACAAATTCACCGGCCGCAGCCATCTCACCGCCCAACTCTCCACCGACGACGGTCAAACCTGGAACGACGGGCTCCTGCTCGACGAACGCCCCGGCGTCTCCTACCCCGATGGCGTCGAGGACTCCGCCGGCCTCATCCGCATCGTCTACGACCGCGACCGCGGCGGCGCCGGCGAAATCCTCTTGGCTTCGTTTCGCGAAAACGATGTCGCCCAGGGTCGCAACGCCTCCGGCCAGGTGCGCCTGAAACAACTCGTCAACCGCCTCGAAAAACCCCTCCGCGCCGGCCGCCAAACCCTCCTGCCCCCCGATTGGGACGCCAAAGCCGGCGGCGACCGCGTCCTCTCGAACCTCGTCCGCGTCACCGCACCCGAGGTCAAAGGAGCCCACGACTCCGACTTCGTTATCCTCGACGACCGCGCCTACATCGTCGCCGAAATGAATGATCAGCAGGCCGGCGAGAACCCCGCCTGGCCCTACATCTATGTCTCGCTGGCGGTGCTGAACCTGAAGACAAACACCGTAGAAAAGAACATCCCGTTCGCCCGCGGCGGCCAGGCCTTCGATAACCAAACCCTGCCCCCCGGCGCCTGTTTCGTCCCCCGCATCATCCGCCAGGGCCCGAACACCCTCCGCGCCTACTTCACCAGCGAAGCCCCCGGCCAGCGCCAATCGCAAATGTACTATCGCGATTTCGACACCACCCGGATGCAGTTCGCCCCCACCATCCACCCGGTCAAAATCAAAACCAGCACCGGCGTCTTCGCCATGCAGCCCCAACCCTTTTACGAGGACGCCCGCGCCCACGGCTTCACCCGCGAACCCAAAGACTACGGCCTCTACATGATCGACGCCTTCAAACGCATCGACGGCCAACTCTACACCGTCCTGAACAACTTCGCCGCCGGCCAGAACGCTCTCGCCCTCGTCCACCCCGACCTCCAAACCTTCGAAGTGCTCGGCCACTTCAACGAACCGGGCCAGCGCAAACTCACCGAATCCGCCGTCCAGCGCCTCCCCGATGGCTCCTGGCTCGCCATCTGCCGCCAGGAGGAGGACTCAAAGAATTACACCTTCACCACCAGCCCCGACGGCAAACGCTGGACCCCGAACGAATCCCGCCCCGTCGTCCCCAACGGAACCAACTCCAAACCCACCCTCGACCGCTTCTTCGGCCTCTACTATCTCGGCTGGCAGGAAGCCACCCGCGTCAACGGCGTCAGCCGCTCGGTCTTCAACGTCGATATCTCCGTCGATGGCGTTCACTGGGAACGGAAATACCGCTTTGCCACCGATAAGTCCTTCCAGTATCCCTCGTTCCGCGAGCACCGCGGAGGTATCTACTTCACCGTGACGCAAGGCGATACCTCCGACAGCCGCAAAGAACGCATCCTGTTCGGACGCCTGGACTAACCCTTACCGCTCAAACCCCCGGATGTACGGCACTACCGGCGGCCGCGGACCCGTTTCGAACTGCGAACCCCGCGTCGGCCGGTAAGCAATATGCATAAACGGCGTCTCAATCCGCCGCCCCACTGCCGAGTACTTTCCGTTCTCCCAGTTCGATTCCATGTTATAGGAGACAATCCCGCTCGAAAGTAACAGCCGCTCCGCGTTACACGGCTCCTTTTTCGTTACCATCATCTCGACAATCCAGTGTTCAAAAGCGTTCGCCGCGTGGTACTGCGCAAACGGCCCGGGCCAACCCAGCATCGAGACGACCGTCGGTTCGCGCTGTCCCGCCACCTCCCCCGCATACGTCCACCCCACGTCCGGAATCGCGTATACCGCCCCCTTGGTCCCGTCCCGGTAGTCCACGATCGTCACCCCGGGGCTCTTCACCGTCTTCTCAAAGTGTCCCGCCGCGAACCCGAACCGCTGCCGCACCGCTTCGAGTAACTGTCCCGCCCACGGGTTCCGCTCCGTCCACCGCCACGTCTCCGGCCCGTGGATACACTGCACCGCCGCCACCCCCGCCTCGCCACCCTTCCGCCGCTCTACAAACGACTGCAGCACATCCACGCTATGGAAAATGCTGCCCTCCTCCCGTCCCCCCGAAGCCACAATCGAAGCCCGGATCGGCGTCTCGCTGTCGATATCAATCTCCGGCTTCCGAAAATAGAACGGAATCGACGATCCCCCGAACAGCGGAAACCCTAACTCCCGCGACTGATCAAACATCCACTTCGATTCGTTCCAACTCGTCGACAGGTGCTTATCGTTGAACACCGGCACCGACCGCTTACTCTGCTCAAATACCTTCACAATCTGCTGATACAGCCACCACCGCGGATAGTAAGTCTGCCCGTTCAGGTTGGTGTGGTAGATCCCGTGCTCCCCCACCAACACCACCCCATCGACGGCCAACTCGCCCCCGCCCAGTGTCAGCGCCTCGCGCACCGTGTTAAATATCGGAATCTTCTTCGCCTGGCAAACCTTCCTGCCCAGCCCGCTCTCCGCTAACTGGTGAATATACACCGACACCACATCCACCCGCGAAGGCGTGTGCGCCCCCTTCCACCAGTACCCGTCAATCAGCTTGGTAATGATCCAGTCGGCGTGCGAACTCGGCGCCGCCCAGTACGTCACCACGCACGCAATCCGCGGTCGCCTCTCCGTGCCGAATACCGTCGCGCCCGCCGCTGCCGCCGCTCCTAGGCCCATCATCGTCCGCCGGTCCATCCGGCGGCCCGCCGCCCCGCAAGAATCTCTCATCATCGGTTGCTCCTTTTGGCTGCAAATGCCCGGCTGCAAATGCCCGGCTGGCCGATCGGCCCGAACACCGCATGCAGCGCCCCTAATTTCATCACGTTCCGCTGGCCGCCGCACCGTCGTGCCTGTCCGTCTGTCGCACCTGCCCGTCCTCAAAGCTGTCCGCGTCATGTCACTGGCGTTTGGGTCTACCAAGCTTACGGCCCTTTCCAACCCCTCCGTAAACCGGCCCTCCGAGTTTTCGAAGCTCTGGACGCCCAATTCCATCCAGCCAGATTCCCCCGCCTGCCGCCCACCGTAGCGGGTTACCCTGTGGTAGAGTCCACAAAATTTATGGCCGATTCCTCTTTCGTTGACACAGGTTGCCTCGCCCTCGATCCCTGGGCCGCGAAACTGGACCAGGCGGCCCTCGCCAAAGCGTACAACACCCCCCTCTATATTTTGAACGCCGACCAATTGCGCAGGAATGCTGCTCAGTTCGCCGCCCTCACCGGATCGATAAACAGCATCGCCTATCCGGTTAAAGCCAATCCCTCCATTTCCGTGCTACGCATCCTGGCCCAATTGGGCTGCTCGGCGGACTGCGCCACGGGCCATGAAGTGCGGGCCGCCCTCGCCGCTGGATTTCCTGTAACTTCGCTCGTTTATAACAGTCCCGTACCGGACCGCTCCTTGTTAGGCGACCTGTATCACCAGGGCGCCACCATCATTGCGGACTCCGAACCCATTCTGCACCATCTGGCCCAGACCGTCTCCCCGTCTGCCGCGGCCGGTCGCCTCTTGCTGCGCGTCAATCCCGCCGAACCGATTGAGTATCTCGATCGGCAGGATTGGCACGCGCACACCTCGCATTCCTCCTCCTCTGCCAAATTCGGTATCCCCGCCGAAGAGATTCCTGCCATCGCCGCCGCCTGCTCCTTACCCATCGACGGGCTGCACATCCACGTCGGCACGCAGATGGACCACCTCGGCCCCTTCCCGCGTTCGCTTGCGCTCCTCCATCAACTGGCCGATGCCATCGCCGACCGTACCGGACGCCGTCTCACTTGCTTCGACCTCGGCGGTGGTCTGGGGATTCCCTTTCAACCGGGTCAGCATTTTCCCTCCATCACTGCCTACGTCGAGTCCGTCAGGCCTCACTTACGGAAGGATTGTCACTATTGGATTGAACCCGGTCATGCCCTCGTTGGCGACGCCGTCGCCCTACTCTCCCGGATCCGCGAGGTCAAACAGATCCGCGGTCGCCGCTGGGCCCTCCTCGACGTCGGCACCGACCAGTTGGCCAAGGTCACCCTGCTTCACTGGCCCCATCCCATCCTTACCCCCGAAGGGAAAGCCCTGCCCACCGAGGGTCCCGATGCGATCGGCGGACCGCACTGCTTCGCCGGCGACATCCTGCTTCCGCAAACCCGCTTGGGCAACCTCCAGACCGGCGATACGCTTCTCATCCAACGCACCGGCGCCTACTGCTTCGCCTTGGCAAATCACTTCAATGGACTGCTCGGTCCGGCCCATGTCGAAGTCGATGACTCCGGCCACCTTCTCGCCCACACGAATCGAGCCGAAGATTGGTTTTTTGAAACCGGCCACCTCAGTTATCGTTGGCCCCTTTCGGTTTCTTCACCGGGGGATCCGCTCCCGCCCGCATTGGTTGAAGAACTAAGTAGCCAGTATCTTCACCGCGGCGCCGCCCAGGATCAGTACACCATCTTGTCCGTCCAGCCGCATGGACCCGGGCAATATCACTTCCGCGTCGTCGCCAGCAGCCCTCTCGGCCTCGTCTCCATCCCGCTCGTCATCCGCATGGTCGGTGACGCCGCCATCATCGGCTGTCTTCACCATGCCGGCAAGCTCGCCAAAGATATCGCCGTCTGGGGCACCCGCCTCGCGCTTACTGCCGAATCCAAGCTCCCAACGGATACACCGCTCGACTTGCATCTCACCATCACCCCGCCCTTCCGGCGCTCCTCCTCGTCCCTCGCCCGCTCCACCGCTCACTGGGAGTTCCCGAACACCTCCTTTCATGGTGCCTTCCGCCTGGTCTGGTAACCTCCTCCCTCTCCCTCTTGAACCCCGATACAATATCGCCATGGTTCCGGAGGCCCCTTGTTTCTTCCCCGTCTTCTAATTCTCCTCGCCGTCGCCACCGTCCTTGGCTCCGCCCAGCCTCGCCCCTACGAAATTTTCCGCACCCCTTCCCCTATACAAATCGACGGCAAACTCGACGAACCCGCCTGGCAGCAAGCCCCCTCCGTCGGCGACTTCCAGTTCCCCTGGTTCGAATCCGGCACCCGCGAACAGACCGTCGCCAAACTCCTCTGGGACGACAACTACCTCTACGTCTCCTGGCAGGCCCACGATAAACACATCTCCGCCTACGTCACCCAGCGCCACGGCCCCGTCTCGAAAGACGACTGCGTCGAACTCTTCCTCAGCCCCAATCCCGCCAAGGTCCGCAACTATTACACCTTCGAGATCAACGCCATCGGCGCCATGCTCAATCGCAATCGCGCCGATTGGTGGACCGGCCCTCCCACCTGGGAACCCGAAGGCATGCTCTACCGCGCCACCTTCCACGGCCTCCCCCAAAAAGACGAATCCCCCACCGACGACGGCTGGATCGTCGAAGCCGCCATCCCCCTCCAAAACTTCGCCCGCGACGCCGCCCACACCCCGCCCCACGACGGCGATCAATGGCGCCTCAACCTCCAACGCCTCGGCGGCCGCACCAACGCCCAACTCAGCTCCTGGGCCTCCTTTCCCCCCGGCGTCCGCAGCTTCCATACCCCCGAAGTCTTCCGCCCCGTCCTCTTCCGCAACCAGCCGCCGGCTGCCACCGCCGCGGCCTCACCCGACACCATCCTCGCCGGCCGCGAAATCTACAACCGCTCCTGCACCATGTGCCACGGCAAGGACGGCGACGCCGGCGACCGCGGACCCGCCCTCGCCGCCCGCCGCCGCTACCTCCGCTCCACCGAACAGCAGCTCTTCGACGCCATCAAACAAGGCATCCCCGGCACCCTCATGCCTTCTTCCCCCCTCCCCGAAGCCGACATCGCGAAAATGGTGGCTTTCATCCGCAGCCTCCGCGCCACGGCCATCGAAACCCCCGTCACCGGCAACCCCGCCGCCGGCCAAACCGTCTTCCTCGGCAAAGGCGGCTGCAGCACCTGCCATATGGTCAACGGCCGCGGTGGCCTCGTCGGTCCCGACCTCTCCAACATCGGCGCCGAACGCAGCCTCCGCTACCTCTCGGAAGCCCTCACCACCCCCCGGCCCCACATCCCCGCCGGCTACCAACCCGTCGAACTCGTCACCACCGCCGGCGAACGCCTCCGCGGCACCCTCAAAAACGAACACAACTTCTCCCTCCAAATCCTCGACCAATCCGGCCGCCTCCACCTCCTCACCCGCGACGAGGTCCGTTCCATCACCTACGGCACCCGCTCCCCCATGCCCACCGGCTTTAATCAAACCCTCACCCCCTCCGAATTCGACAACATCGTCGCCTATCTCAGCCGCCTCGCCCGCCAACCCGACGCCCCCCGCGCCAACCGGAGACGCCCATGAAACGCTTCGCCTTCTTTCTCCCCCTCCTCGCCCTCGGCCAGGTCACCTACGATCAGCTCCGCCAGGCCGACCCCCGCCAGTGGCTCAGCTACAACGGCTCCTTCCACTCCCAACGCCACAGCCTCCTCCAAGACGTCCACAAAGCCAACGTCTCTTCCCTCGTCCCCAAGTGGGTCTACCACGTCCCCAACTCGACGCAGCTCCAGACGGTCCCCCTCGTCGTCGACGGCGTCATGTACCTCACCCAGCCCAACGAAGTCCACGCTCTCGACGCCCGCACCGGCCGCCGCCTCTGGGTCTACGAACACCAACCCGCCCTCCAGAAAGGTCCCAACCGCGGCGTCGCCGTCTACGGCCACAAAGTCTACATGGGCACCCCCGATGCCCACCTCGTCGCCCTCGACGCCCGCACCGGCGCCCTGCTCTGGAAAGCCAAGCTCGCCGAAGCCTCCGACGGCTACTGGTCCCCCGTCGCCCCCCTCGCCCTCAACGGCAAAATCATCGCCGGCATCGCCCCCGGCGACCACGGCCTCAACGGCTTCCTCGACGCCTACGACCCCGACACCGGCGAGCGCCTCTGGCGCTGGCACGCCATCCCCCGGCCCGGCGAACCCGGCCATGAAACCTGGGCCGGCGACAGTTGGAAAACCGGCGGCGGCAACACCTGGCTCACCGGCAGCTACGACCCCGAACTCAATCTGATCTACTGGGGCATCGGCAACCCCGCCCCCGACTTCGACGGCGACGTCCGCAAAGGCGACAACCTCTACACCGAATCCATGGTCGCCCTCGACGCCAATACCGGCAAACTCAAGTGGTACTTCCAGTTCACCCCCCACGACGTCCACGACTGGGACGCCGTCGAAATCCCCGTCCTCGTCGACGCCCCCTTTCGCGGCAAACCCCGCAAACTCCTCGTCCAGGCCAACCGCAACGGCTTCTACTACGTCCTCGACCGCGTCACCGGCGAGTTCCTCCACGGCTCCCCCTTCCTCGACCGCATCAACTGGGCCAAAGGCCTCACCCCCGACGGCAAACCCATCCGCAACCCCGGCGTCATCCCCTCCATCCAGGGCACTCGCACCTGCCCCGCCACCGCCGGCGCCACCAACTGGCACTCCCCCGCCTATAGCCCCGACACGGGTCTCTTCTACGTCACCGTCATCGAAGGCTGCGGCATCAACTACAAGTCCCGCGACACCTTCCGCCCCGGCGGCGTCCCCTTCATGGCCACCGGCTACAGCGAAGACCCCGAAGCCCCCTGGCAGGCCTACGTCCGCGCCCTCGACCTCACCACCGGCCAGCGCCGCTGGGAGTACAAGCAGATCGGCTCCAAACGCTACGGCGCCGGACTCCTGTCCACGGCCGGCGGCCTTATCTTTGCTGGCGACGACCAGGGCTTCCTCACCGCCCTCGACGCGACCAACGGCAAAGCCCTTTGGCACTTTAACACTGGCCAGCAGATTAAAGCTTCTCCCATCGCCTACTCGTTTAAGGGCAAACAGTACATCGCCATCGCCGCCGGCTCTAACGTCCTCGCCTTCGGCCTCCACGAAAGCCATTAACACCCACTCGTGTCCAACTGGGCCAAGCCCAGAGCCTCTGCGAAATCTACGAAGGACTCCAAGCCAGCGAGGGCAAACTAGTCCACCTCGGGGTTGCCAAAGCCCCGAAACATTCCACCTTGGCTTACGCCAATCACCACCGCCCCTGGGAGATCGATCAGGATCTCTTCCTGGCCCTCCTGAGCCATCTCCGCGCCAAACTCCCGACCCACGCCAAGACCCCCCTGGTAGTCCCCGGCAAACTCTATAGTTTGGACAGCACGGTCATCGACCTCTGCGCCAAGGTCTTCGACTGGGCCAAGTACCGCACCGCCAAGGGCGCCGTCAAGATCCACATGCTGCTCAACCACGATGGACTGCTCCCCGAGTACGCCTGATCACCGAAGGCAAGGTTGCTGATATCAAGGCCGCCCGCAAACTGCAGTTTCCGCCCGGCGCCATGCTCGTCTTCGACCGGGGCTACTGCGACTACGACTGGTCTGCCCATCTATCGGTCAGCGGCATCCACTTCGTCACGCGGCTCATGGACAACGCTTCGTGGGTGAAGTTGGAGGACCGGCCTGCGGCGGCGGACTCGAACGTCCGCGCTGATGAGGTGGTCGTGTTCGCCCAGCACGCCACCAGCAACAATCACCTCGACGCGGTGTCCCTCGCTGCCGTGTATCGCCAAAGGTGGCCAATAGAACTGCTGTTCAAGGCCCTCAAGCAAAATCTGAAGATTAAGACGTTTGGGGGCACGTCGGCGAATGCGCTGAAGATTCAAACTTGGACAGCACGGATTGCTTGGCTGCTGGTGCGGTACCTGCAACTGCGCAGCCGGCTACAGTGGCACCGGAGCCGCTTCGTGGCGCTGCTTCGGCACCAACTCTTCGTCTATCGAGACCTCTGGCGCTTCCTGGACAACCCGTTTGAAGGCCCACCACCTGTCCGAAAAGACTACATCGCACCGCAGCCCGGTCTGTTCTCCTGGAACCAGACGGGACCGCCGGAAACCAGTTCCACCTCTCCCAATGGGCAACCTCAAATTCAAAACGCGGCAATCAACACCGCAAGTCCCTTGGTTTCAATTCAGCCCCATCCGCTTTCCAGCTAATTTGGACAACAGTGGTTCTGACGCGAAAACAAGATTACCGCGACGTCAGCTCGGATAACTTCGTCCAATAACGGGTCCAATAACGGGTCCAATAACGGGTAAGCGCGATTGTCGTTCTCGCCCTGAAAAGGCCGTTTTGTGAATGCAAAACCCGTGGCGAAAGAATGCTCCCGCTGAAGTTTTGGCGAATAGGTGACTTATCGGACTGAAGACCGCAGTCCGGAGCGCAAAGGGACGAAGGTCGTCCGCAAGGGAAGGTGAACCGGAAGCAAATTCAGACGTAGCTCTGCCCCGGACCCCGGCGTTCGGCGCTTGGTGCCGAGATGGATTCGCCCGAGCGGGAGACGAGAGGTTCGGCGTATGGCCCTCCCGCATCTCGGCCTCTGGCTCGGTGCTCGGGTCGCTCGCCAGCATTACCCTATCCCCGGCCAACCCGTCCGTAGGGTACTCAAACAGCGGTTGCAATGCCAGATCACGAGGCGCTCTCATCGGTCACTGCGGATGAAGTAGGGATCGTGGGGCGCATCGTGGAGGCAACTGATCGAGCGTTCACGCCCGTCACGCCAACATCGGAGGCACAGGTTGCATTATGATCGATGATTGATCATCACTCTTTGGGAGAACAAGCCAAAATGCAGGTTCGTATTGTTTTCAGTTTTCTACTCGGCCTATCCCTGCCAGCGCAGGTGAACACCGGCTCGATTACGGGCGCCGTCATCGATTCTTCCGGCGGACTCGTGCAAAGTGCTCAGCTGACTCTGACGAATGAAGACACGGGACTGGCGCTGAAGGGGGCCACGACTTCGGCGGGCCGCTACGTCTTCGCCCCGCTCCAGCCGGGGCGGTATCGAATTACGGTGGAGTCTGCCGGTTTCAAGCGCTCCGAGCGCCGGGGACTACTGGTGCAGGTGGGGGAGCGGCTAGGGGTGGATATCACGCTGGAGGTAGGGGCGGTGAGTGAGACAATCAACGTCTCCGAGGAGTCGCCGCTGCTGCAGACTACAAACGCCAACCTTGGCCAAGTGATCGATCAAAAAAAGATTTTGGAGTTGCCGCTGCCGGGACGCGACACGCTGCGGCTGGTGCAGCTGGCGCCAGGGGTGGGCGGTTTGAACTCGAACCTGGGCGACCTGCGATTTGGCGGGGGCCGGATCCGGCAGGCGGAGTTTTTCGTCGATGGCGCGCCGACTTCGGCCGCGGGCGATGCCCGCGCCACCGCGCTGCCGTCAATTGATGCGATTCAGGAGTTCCGGGTGGAAACGAACAACCTGGCGGCGGAATACGGGCGGCTGTCGGGTGGGGCGATCAACATCCAGACCCGGTCAGGCACGAACGAGTTCCATGGCTCTCTTTACAATTTTGCCCGCGACGATGTTTTCAACGCCAACACGTGGGACGCCAACCGGCGCGGTGCGCCGCGGGGCCAGTTCAGTCTGAACCAGTTCGGGGGTACACTAGGCGGCCCGTTGTCGATCCCGAAGCTCTACAACGGCCGCAACCGTACATTCTTCTTCTTCAACTACGATGCCGAGCGGCGGTCGAATGCGGGTAGTCTCGCCTTCGGCACGATGCCGACCGAGGCGGAGCGGCGAGGTGATTTCTCGCAGACGTTGAATAATCAGGGCCAGCGGGTGACGATTTTTGACCCGACGACATTCAACGGCGCGACCAATAGCCGGCAACCCTTTGCCGGGAACCGGATTCCGGAGAGCCGTTTTGACCCGGCGGCGCGTTTCATGGTGGCGCTGTGGCCAACGCCAAACCGTCCCGGGGATCCGGTGAACGGGCTCAACAATTTCGCGGGGGTGAACGCATCGGATTCGCGGCGAGATGACTTCACGATGCGAATCGATCAGAATTTTGGATCGAACCACCGGATCTTCCTGCGGGCGACGCGGAAGTATTTCAAGGATGTTCCGGCTTATTGGGCCGGACCGGCCACGTCGCAGGTCCGCAACACGTGGTTATTTGAGACGGGTTCGACGCTGAACTACACGGGCACGATTACGCCGACAACGATTCTGACGGTCCAGGTTGGCGCCTCGCCGCGGAACTTCACTTACTACCCGGTCTTTTCCGGTTTTGATCCGACGCGGGTGCCGCTCGCGGCCAACGCCCGGGCGGAGCTCGATCCCCGGTTTGTGCCGAACATGACGTTTGAGCGGGTGTCGGGTCTGGGGGTCAACTTTCTGACCACGTGGCTGCGGGAACGGTACTTCATTGGTTCGGCGGCCGTAACCAAGATCTGGAGCCGGCATACCCTGAAGGCCGGCTATGAGATACGGCCGACGTTTCTGAACAACACCGAGCCCGGGGCGCCGAGCGGTCGTGCGTCGTTTGACGGGGCGTGGACCGGGCTCAACCAGCAGGCGCCGTTTGCGCAGCAGGGTGCGGGGATGGCGAGTTTTCTGCTGGGCCTACCCAACGGCTTCAGCTTTGATTCGGGTCTACTCGGCTGGGCGTTGAGCTTCCGGAATCATGCCTTCTTCGTGCAGGATGACTGGCGCGTGAACAAGAAGCTGACCATGAACCTGGGCGTGCGCTGGGACTACGAGGCGCCAATGACTGAGCGGTATGACCGGCTGGGTGCGATTGACTTCAATGCCGACTCCGGTATCCGCTCGAACACGACCTGGAACTTTGCCCGGGATGTGGTGGGGACCGGGCAGTTGCCCGCCGGGGTGCCGGCGCCCACGATTCAGGGTCCATTCGTGGGGACGCCGGCGCGGATCAATGCGGGTAACTTCAGCGGGCGGGGCGGGACGCGGCCAGTGGTAACGAATTACGGTCCCCGCCTGGGACTGGCGTATCAGATCAACGACAGGACGGTATTCCGGGCGGGTTTCGGCATCATCTATGCGGGCTACACGGGCAACGCCTCCGGTTCTGACTCGCTCAGTGTGCAGCGTTTCTTCCGCACGACGGGGAGTTCGCTGATCACGCTGGACAACGGCCAGAGCGCATTTGCCTCGCTATCCAACCCTTTTCCGAATGACGCCGGGCTCATCCGCGCCACGAACGACCCGGAGGAGGTGCGTCGCCGCTATCAGGGCAATAACGCCTTTCTGTACGCCTACAACATGCGTCCCTCTTACGAGATCAGCTATAACGCCGGTTTCCAGCGCCAGATTGGGAAGTGGGCTTTGGAGGGGACGTTTGTCGGCAACCGCGGGGTGGCTCTTTACTACGAAGGGAATCCGTGGGTGAACCCGATCGATACGGGGTTCCTGGCGCTGGGCGCCACGCTCGAGCGTCCGGTGGCCAACCCTTTTTTTGGGGCGGGTAACACGGAGAATGGCAACCAGCTGACGGCGCGCACGATTCCCTTTAAGCAGCTGCTGCGTCCGCAGGCGCATCTGGTGGGAGACGTCCGAACACTCCGGCTGCCCGTGGGGCAGTCGACGTATCTGGCCGGTTTCTTCCGGGCGGAGAGGCGTTACTCGAACGGCCTTTCGGTGCTGGTTTCCTACACCATTTCGAAGTTGATCGAGAACACGCCGGGCAAAGCGGGAAGCGCCTACGGTCTGCCGCAGGACGGGCGGACCTGGTCCGATCTGCGAGGCGTCTCCGTGCAGGACCAGCCGCAGAAGCTGGTGGCCACGTACCTGTACGATCTCCCGGTGGGCAAGGGGAAGAGGTGGCTTGGAACGCCGCAGGGTAACACTGGGAGGGTACTGGACGGGATCACGGGCGGGTGGTCGATTTCGGGCTTCACGACGATCGCTTCCGGCTATCCGCTGCAGATTACCCAGAATGACAACTACACTGGGGGGATGGGGCTGGGACGGTTGCGGCCTTCGCTGGTCGGCGGCGCCATTCGCACCGGGGCCAGTGTGTCGGATGCGGTAGGCTTCCCCAATCAGGCGCGCCAGCCGTTCTTGAACCGCGGCGCCTTTAGCGTGACACAGCGCTACGGCGTTGGCACGGCGCCGCCGATTCTGCCCAACTTGCGGCAGCCGACCTTTAACGTAACGGATTTGGCCGTGATGAAGAACTTCCGTTTCACGGAGAAGGTTTTCCTGCAGGTACGGCTGGAGGCCCAGAACGCCTTCAATACGCCCATCTTTAACCTGGGGGGCAACGACCTGAATATTCAGTCGGCGACTTTTGGTTTCATGAATTCGGTGATCAGCACACCGCGCAACATGCAGTTCGGCGGGCGGTTCGTGTTCTGAAGCGCGCCTCGGCCGCGAGGGTGAGAGACCGGCGGGTGGGTGGGCATCGGCCGGTCTAGCCGTGTTTGTTCGCTTCCCCATTGGGTTGACCGGAGGAGCGGTGGCCGGGTTTTCGAAGGCCGGAGCGGCGGCCGACCCGGGCAGGTTCTTTTCGGGGAAGACTTTACCGAGGGTTTTCGCGGGATGATTCGCGGGATGATTCGGGGGTGATTCGGGGGCTTGTGTTCGAGGTTTCTATCTGACAGTGTCCCGGCATGCGATCTGTTCTTCAAATCCTGGCGATCCTGTCGATGGCCGCTCTTGCCCCCGCACAAACTTTCTATGGTTCGCTCGTGGGCAGGTGGTGAACACGCCGCTTCGCGCATAGACATTTATGCACAGCGCCTCCGCCCGGCGCCAACCAGGGCGGAAAGGAGGACTATCGAAGGTCAAAACACGTCATAAAACACCGCCTTCCACCCACCCCTGCGAGGCTTCCGGCACGCGGGAGGCGGCGGCTATTCCTGCTGTATATAATTCAGGTTATACAGGAACGGTCGCGTCGCACCGATCCGGAGGGTTTTGCACTGGTCCAATTGAAAACGCGCTGACAATGAGCAAATGCACTGATGTGTTCGGCCCAATCGGCCGCTGAGGGACTGCACCGATGTTGTTCAGAGTGATGCTAATGGTAATCGGTCTTGATTGCGTCCGTTCTGCGGCGCAGACACTGCCGCTTCAGGATTGGTACTGCGAAGAACGGGCAAATCATCAGGATTCTTTACCAATGCGGGGCCTGGTCATACTCCGGACGCGAATAGTAAACGACTTCCTCGCAGTTGAATTTCCCCGATGTCCGAATGCAAAGCCGCTCTCGCTTAGCGTAAGACCATTCCTGCGTCTAGAGGTAGCATCCAGCCATAGATTAGAGGGTGTCACTTCCTGGACCGGTCCAGAAGCTTTCCGGCTGATGGAGGAGGTGCGGGAGGTTGTTATCAAGCTAAGGGACCAACAAGTTCAAGCGGAAATTGAAGCGTTGATTGATCTCTCCTGCTGTGGGCCGAATGGAAAGATTTGCATCGTCTCCGACCAATCGGAGAAACCATGGGGAGGTCTGATTTCAATACTGGAAATCAGGTCGGTCGCTCTCCGCAAGCGACGGCTATAGGGTTCTCTGGCTCACCGCAGGAACGTGTGACAATGCTGAACTGAATGGTTTTTATTACCCACCGTTCTCGACTGCTGCCGTACTAGCGGAGGATGTCCTGACGGCAATCCCTTCACTGCGGTCAATTGTCGCCTAGGTTGGCACAAGGTCACCACCGGCATCGCCCCCAACCTCCGCTGGACCCGCACCCTCTGCGACGGCTTCGGCCGCACCCTCCGCGTCACCCCGCCCGGCAACGCCGCCGGCGCCACCGTCAAGTCCACCGCCTCCCAAAGGCAAATCGAAGAAGTTTGAAAACGACGCCCTCGGCAACCTCGTCCGCGTCTGGGAACCCCGCCCCGGCGGCGGCCCCGACTTCGAAACCCTCTACGCCTGCACAATCTTCGGCAAACTCAGCACCGTCACCCTGACCCGCCCCGGCAAAGGCATGAACCCGGCTACATCGCACCGTAGCCCAGTCTGTTCTCCTGGAACGAGACGGGACCGCCGGAAACCGGCTCCACCTCTCCCAATGGGCAACCTCAAATTCAAAACGCGGAAATCAACACCGCAAGTCCTTTGATTTCAATTCAGCCCCATCCGGTTTCCAGCTAATTTGGACACCAGTGATTAACACCAGGCCCGCATCGCGGCCTCTACCTGAGCTACCCTGAGTGCATGCGTCAAATAGCAAGAAACTCACTCCTCCTTCTGGTCGCGGCGGTCCCGCTCTTCTCGCAGTCCGCTGCTCTCGTCGCCACTTATAACTTCCAAAACTCCGTCGCCCCCTCTCAGGGCGCCGCCAGCCCCCTCAACGTTCTCAATCCCACCGGCAACAACGCCTACATAACCGACACCGTCCTCGGCCAGCCCCGCACCGTCCTCCAATTAGCCAGCAGCCGCCCCAGTCAGAACGCCGGCTTCTCCGTTAATACCGTCAACCTCCTCAATCCCATCAGCTACTCCGTCGAAATGCTCTTCACCTTCACCGAAGGCGCCGGCACCTCTCGCCGCGTGCTCGACGTCCTCGACCGCACCTCCGATCGTGGACTCTACATCAATAACAACAACAGGTTCGACTTCTCCCGCCTCGCGAGCGTCAGTAACTTCACCCTCACCAACGGCTCCTACGTCCACATGGTCATGGTCGTCAACGACAATCGCGCCATCCTCTATCTCAATGGCAACGCCGACAACAACCTCTCGACCAACTCGATGAACCTCACGACGGCCAACCGCACCCTCACCTTCTTCCTCGATAATATTCAGGACACCTCCCCCAACGAGTTCGCCTCGGCCCGCGTCGCCCTGCTCCGCCTCTACTCAAACCCCCTCACCGCCGCGGAAGCTCGCCAGTTGGCCACCAGCCCCTTCAACTCCACCGTGGGCATCGGTCCGCCCAGCTTCCAGACGAACGGTGTCCGCAACGGCGCCACCTTCTCGGAATCCACCCCCCTCGCCCCGGGCGCGTTCTTCAGCATCTTCGGCTCCTCCCTCAGCGATAATGTCGGCGATTGGAGCGGTGCCTTCACCGGCGTCAACGCCCCCACCACCCTCAACGGCACCCGCATCCTTCTCAACAACACCCCCGCCTTCCTCAGTTTCACCTCGCCCGGCCAAGTCAACGCCATCGTCCCCGGCTCCATCGCCCCCGGCCCCGTCTCTGTCATCGTCGAACGCAACGGCGTCCGCAGTACCCCCGTCACCGCCCAGGCGCGCGCCCTCAATCCGGCCTTCTTCACCTACGACCAGCGCAACCGCCGCTTTATCGCCGCCCTCGCTGCCGACAACTCCGCTTTCATCGCCCCCGCCGACCTGTTCGGCGTCTCCAGCATCAACGGCCTCGCCGTGCGCCCCGCCCGCCCCGGGGACTTCATTGTCGCCTATGGCATGGGCTTCGGCGCCACCGTTCCCGATGTCGCCCCCGGTACCATCCCCGCTCCCCGCGATGGCGGCTACCCCATCGCCGCCGGCAGCACCCTCCGCCTCGGTTCCCGCACCATCCCCACTCTCTACACCGGTCTGTCCAGCTTCGCCGGCGTCTACATCGTCGGCTTCGAGGTCCCCGCCGACTTCTCCCCCGGAGACTATGAACTGCAGATTACCGTCAACGGGATTGCCTCGCCCACCGGCGTCGTCATCCCCGTAGTCCGTTAAACCCGCTACCCACCCCGGGATGGACCCACCTGTCGCAGGCAGTCCATCCCGGCTTCACTTTTGATACCCTGGCGCCCAAGGCAAATTCCACCTCCCCTCTCCTCCCCGGGTAGCCAGTAACCTTGACCCTTGTCTCCCTGGCGCTCCTCCTGAGTATCGCCTTCTGGTTGGTCGCCGCCTTGCATTACTTTGATCCCTCCGGCGTCGTCCTTAACGAGTACCCCGGCATGAATGCCGGCCGCAAAATCGGCCTCCTCTCGCACATCCTCGGCGGTACCGTCCCCCTCTTCACCGGCCCCTTCCTCCTCTGGCTCGGCCAAACCCGCCAGCGCCTCGCCCTCCACCGCCGCCTCGGCTACGCCTACCTCGGCGGCGCTGCCGTCACCTGCCTGGCCGCCTTCTATCTCTCCTTAACCACCCCCATCGGTTTCCTCTTCGCGAGCGGCCTGTTCGTGCAAACCTTGGCCTGCATCGCCTGCACCTCCCTTGCCTTCCTCGCCATTCGCCGCCGGAACATCTCCCAGCACCGCGAATGGACGATCCGCAGCTATATCACCATCCTCAGCTTCGTCTTCTTCCGCTTCATCTTCGTTGCCCTCGAGTCCATGGGCGTTGGCGGCCCCGACGGCAAAACCCTCCGCCTCTCTTTCGCCGCCTGGAGTGGATGGTCCGTCGGACTCCTCGTCACCGAGGTCTGCCTGCAATGGTCGCGGCTCTTCCGCTCCCCCGCCACCCAGGCCGAATAGCGGCCCTTACCTGGCTGCACAACGCGGGCGATGCCAATACCCCCTGAATCGTGCGGCTCGCCCATCCCCCCTCCCGCTACCCCCAAGCCTCGGCCAAGCCCTCGTCGGGCGTCGCGCCCGGTAGATCGCATCGCCCTCCGCCGCGTCCCCGCCCCCCGGGAACCCCGACCGATCCCAGTCAACGGCCCGCCCACCCCACGGCCCGCGCCGTCCACCAGCAACAACCGCCGCTACCTCGCCGTTATCGCTGCAGCGTGATAATCCCCGACGCCGCTCGAGCGTTGTTGGTTTTATCCGACTCCACCACCTGGTTCTGATCGTCCACAATCGCCCCAAAGTAGTAACGCCCCGGCGTCAAAGTAGTCGGGAACAGCAGCGGCCCGGCGCAGCCACTACTCGCCCCCGCCGCCAGCCCCGCATAAGAACACGTCCCCAACGGGATGTCCGCCGTCGTAATCGTCGCATCCGTCGACAGGTAATACCCCAGCCGGAACGCCCCCGCATCCGCCGTTCCCAGGTTCCGGATTGCCGACGTAATGTTCGGCCGCTCCCCCAGCGTCACCGTCGCCGGCGCCGTCACCGCCGTTACCGCCAGGTCCGCCGCCGCCCCCCGCGTCACCACCATCTGGTTCGCCGCTAAAGCCGTGTTGTTGTTCTCGTCCGATTCCGTAACCTGCTGCGTATCGTCCGCAAACGCTCCCACATAGTAGGTGCCCGGCGCTAGAGTCGCCGGCAGCGTAACGTTTCCGCTGCACGTCGCCGAGATGTCCACCCCCAGACTCGGAAAGTTACAAGCTCCAATCTGGGTATCCGTCCGCGTAATCACCGAATCCACCGACAGGTAATATCCCACCCGGAACGCTCCCGCGGGCCCCGTCCCCTGGTTCGTAACCTGCACCGACAAACGTACCGGCTGTCCCGTCGTGCCCGTCGCCGGCGCGCTACCGTCCGTAATCAGCAGGTCCGGCAACGTCTGCCGCCCAATCGTCAATGGCTCCGGCGCCAAACCCACGTTGTTGGTCTCGTTGGTCTCGGCTACCTGATTCAGATCATCCACAATCGCCCCGGCGCTGTATTGCCCCAGCGCCAGGTTCGCGGGGATGGTCACCACGGCTGCGCAAGTCCCCTTGGCGCCCGCGGCCAGCGACGCAAAGGTGCAGGTGCCCAGTCGCGTGTCCGCGGTCGTCAGCGTCGGACGCGGCGAGATATAGAATCCCACCCGGAAGGCCCCCGCCGCCGCCGATCCCTGATTCGTCACCTCTACGGACACCGAAATACTCTGTCCTGGCGAAGCGCTCGTCGGCGCCATGCCATCGGAAACTATCAGATCCACCGCCGTCGCCGCCCGCACCGTCAGCCGGCCCCCGGCCATGGCGCTGTTGTTCAGCTTATTGATCTCTACCACCTGATCCGTATCATCGGCCACTGCGCCCACAAAGTAGTCGCCCGCCCGCAGCGCCGCCGGAATTGCCGCCGTCACGCTGCACGTCGCACTCCCCCGCGCCGCCAGGGTTGTGTAGTTGCAAGTGCCAATCCGCGTGTCCGCCGTCGTAATCGTCGTGTTCCCGGAAAGGTACAGCCCCACGCGGAACGCTCCCGCCGCCCCCGCTCCCCCGTTGCGCACCGTCGCCGTCAGCGTCACGTTCTGCCCCGCGGTCCCCGTCGCCGGCGTCGTCACCGCCGCAATCGACAGATCCGCATTCGATACCGCCGCCGGCAGCCGCGTGCCAATAATCCGCAGGGTCACCTGCTTGGCCAACCCACTCACGCCGTTCTCCTCGGTGTCCGCCACCGTCACCTTCCACACCCCGTCGCTTCGCTCACCCCAGTGCCGCGTCGACGTGAACCGGTACTTCTCAAAGTTGCTTCCCTTGTCCTTGGGACGCCGGTCTGCCATGCTGCTCATCCCCGACGGGCTCACAATCTCGAAGTTCACCTCACCCCGCACCGGATGCTCGGCATCCACCACAATCTCCACATGCTCCACCCGCAGCGCCCCGCCCCCCTTCATATCGAACTCGAACACCGCGCCGTTCTCCCCGCCCTCGGTGATCTCTACCGGACCCTCCGCCGTCGCCTCAATCTCCTCCGTCGGCCCAAGGTTCTTCCACACCCCCGCCCACTCCACCGCGCTGTTCACGTTCAGCAACCCCGTCCCAAACGAATGGCTGAAGGAAAACCCGGCCGAATTAGCCGTGAACTCATCGCCGTCTTTCAGTTGATCCCGCCGCGCGGTCCGCATCAGAATCTCCTTCACATCCCGATAGCCCAGGTTCGGATTCCGTTCGAGCAACAGCGCCGCCGCCCCGCTCACCTGCGGCGCCGCCGCCGAGGTGCCGTTGAACCCGTCCGTGTAATTCACCGGCGCCGTCGATGTCGGGGCGTTCTCTTTTAAATGCGCCTCCGCCTCCGGACCCATATTGTTCGTCGTCCACATCTGGTCCGGCGGCGCCATCTCCCCACCCAGGGCGCACAGGGCCAGTGCCATCCCGCTCTCACTATACGAACTCTGCTCGCCCTTCTTGTTCACCGCGCAAACCTGAATCGCGTACCGGGAGCTCGAAAACTCGTCATAGCTCGCATTGTCCTCTTCGTCCCGCCCGTTACCCGCCGAAATGACATACACAATCCCGCCACCGTCCCGCCCCAGCGTCGCCCCTGTCAGCAACGCCTGCTGCTGCCACTCCGACATCCGGCCCGCGGCCGCTCCGTCGTCCTGCGGTCCCCAACTGTTGCTCGAAATATGCGTCACCACCCCGTCCGGCTGCCAAAGCAGCGCCTCGGCCGCCGCATCGTCCGCGGCGTCCTCGCCAATCAGCCGTAAACCCATCAGGCGCGCCAACGGCGCCACCCCAATCACCCCCAGATTGTTAAACCCCCGCGCCGCAATCAACCCCGCGCAACTCGTCCCGTGGCTCTCATCGGCCGCCTGCGGCGTCGGGTCCTCCGGCGGCCCCCCGCGGAAGTTCCGGTGGTAATTCCCCTCCAGCGGATAGGCATTACCCGCAAAATCCTCATGCGCCACATCCAGCCCGTCATCCACCACGGCGATATTGATGCCCCGGCCGGTGTAGGTGTCCCACGTGTTCCCCATCGACAAATTCACGCCCTGTGTCGCCAGATGCCACTGGTTCCGGAACAGCGGATCGTTCACCTGCCGCACCAGCGCCTGCTTCTTGCTCCAGAAACGCGAAAAGATCGGCGAAAATTCCATCCGGCCCTGCGCCGCCAGCCACTCAATCGCCGCCAGCGCGGCAAACTCATCCGCGTAGGTAACTACGGTCCAACCCGGCAACACGCTCGCAACCCGCCCCACCGGCGCCGTCGGCTGCATCGATGCCCACTCCGCATCGCTCTTGAGCCGCACATGCAGCCGGGGCGTAACCACCCGCATCGCCGACCGCAACCGGCTCTCCCGCGCCGCACCCGCCATCGCCGCCAACTGCTCCGCCGCCGGCAACTCCTCCAAATCGTAGAATATCGGAGCGACCACTGTGCCCCGCGGCGCCTGCAATCCCGCCAGGATCCGCGGCCGCCGCCCCGTACCCTTCACTACGTAAGCCCCGCCCTGCACCGCCCGCACGGACTCCACCGCCGTAAGCCCCGCCAACCGTTTCGCCACCGCCGGCCCGGCCTGGGCCTGCGCCGTGCGCACCATCACCTCATCGGCCGAAAGACGGTACCGCCGCACCTTCTCCCCGTTCGTAAACCGGAACTCACTCTGCCCCCAGGCGCCAACCGTGAACCCCAACAGAGCCAGTAAGTACCAGAAAGCAACGAAACGAAAACGAAACATAGAATCTTAGGTTACAACCTCCGAGGCGCTGCCGAAACTACGAATGTGTTGGTTCCATCCGCCGCCCCGCCCCCGCCCCGATAGCGCCGCCGTCAACATCGTCATCCTTCCGCCCGGCGACAACCCCCACACCACCCAACCGAAACCCATCCACCCCGACATCCTGCAGATTCTTCGCCATCAACAGCTTCCCCCATAGCTGCAGCCGAGCCAACGTCACCGTACACGGATCCTCCCCCGGTACTCCGCCTCGTCCCCGCTATGGCCATCACCGCTGCCCCGGAACTGCATCGCCAGCGGCGCCCGGCCCGCCATTTTCTTTGTGTCCTCCCGCCCTCCCCGCATCCAGCCTCCCCCGCCTTTGCCGCCCTTTCCCATCTGCCTCGGGGGAAAGTGCCAATCCTCCTCCGCTCGATGTCCCGGGTGGTTTCCGCTTGGAACATCCCCCCGTTACGCCGCCCCCGCTCGCACCCAACTCACAACCGCCACTCCGAACCGACGAAAAAGTAGTGGGCCGTTCCACCCCGCGGTCGGCCCATAGCCTTCTGCACGAAAGAACCCTCCCGAAACAGCACGTAACCCCCGTCAAACTCGAAGAACCGCCGCCACCGGTAGCGCACCCGGAACTCCGCCATCTGACCCACGTAACGGCCGGCGGCTCCCGTCGGGTCCCCCACGCCGTTCGGCCGCCACCGGTCGCGACTCTGCGCCAGCCACATCATCCGGTGCAGAATGATGGCCTCCACCGGTCTCCACGGCCGCACCACAAACTGTTCACCCGGCGAGTTGATATTCGAGCGGCCAAACAAACCATGAATTCCAGTCGGCCCGTATTCAAACCGCCGGGCCCCGAACAGCGTGTCGTACGCGCCGCTGCGGTTGTCATTCGGATCCGCATCCCCCGTCGCATAGTCATAAAGAAAGCTCCACCGAGGCCGGAAGCGCGCGGCCGCCCAGGAATGCCCGATCGCCCAGTGCTGAAACCACGCCCAGTGCTCCAACCGGCCAACGCTGCCGGTCTGCCAGGTGCCTTCCCACTCGCTCTCCCAACCGCCTCGCGCCGGCGCGGAAAGCAACAGGCGCCCCCCGGCCGTCGTCAAACGGCGCGGACTCCGCGCCGCAACGCCATCCGTCAGCCGCAGCGTGTACATCTCCGCCTGCAGACGCTTCACCGGGAGGTACGTAAAGTACCCGCCCGTCAACCGGGCGCCGCGATACTGCCGGTCCAGCCGGTCGCCGGACGTCTCGTAAAGCAACGGATGAAGCACAATCGGCTGGATTTTCCACTTCTCCGTCCCGATCGATCCAATGATGCCGTCAAAGGCGTTGGTCGTGTTCCGGTACAGGTTCCGGGCGATCAGCCGCCGGTTCCCGAAATCCGGGCTCACCCGGCCGGCCTGTATGCTGAACCCGGCCGGCGACCCGAACAGCTTCTTCCGGTTGTAGCCCACAAACAACTGCTGCACGCGGGCCCGCCCCACGTGATTCAGGTTCACCGTCGAACCGGCGTCCGTCAGCGCCGCCCGCGCGTCCTGCAACTCGGAATAGAAACGGAACGACTCATTTTGCAATCCAATCTGCAACCGGTGCCGGTAGGGCAGTTGCTGGTCGCTGCCCTGCTCCCCCAAACGATAGCGGCGGTCGAGCGTCTCGTACCGCACCCGGTGCTCGGCGTGGATTTGCAGCCACTTGGGCAACGCGGCCGCCGGATCGCTCTGCTGAGCCCACGCGGGTGCGACGCTCGCCACCAACCAACAGAATCGGGACAGTCTCCTCAACCCAGACATTATATAGGCGAACACCGCCGCGATCCTGCAGGAATCGCGGCCTCCGCTCCCGGCTGCCGCCCTGGCCATCCGTCTTCCCGCGCGGCAATTTTCGCTGGCCGATCGCCCAGGCCTCAGCTAGGTAAGCTTCCTCGCTCGCGCCGAGCCAGTAGGGGAGCCCGCGGTTTCCCTCGCCACCCCTTGGCTCCCCCGGTCGAGCCGCTCTGGACATACCGCGCCCATCCTCGGAGAACGGCCTTGCCGGTCAGCGCGATCCAATTCGATCGGCTCGCTGCGCTCTTTTCCCTCCTTGTGCTTGCCGGTCGCGCACTGTGCCCAGCTCCCAGCCGCTTGCATCCCTCCGCCAGGCTGGAAGCGGTTCATTTGCCTTTGCCTCGACTGCACCGGATTCCGCTTGATTCCGCACTGGATGCCGCAGCCCGGCACCTTTTACAAAACGCTCCCGGCGGCGGTCGGGGCGAGCCCGTAACTGGTTGGGACGACCCGGGGGAAGCCGCCGCGCTTCCAGCCGAAGCCCCAGCGCCAGCGAAACGCGATCGTCGCACAAGGCCGTCGCCAAGGCGCAAGGCTCGATGCCGGGATCGATGGTAGATCCGCACCAGGTGCTGCGGATGGTCCGGCCCCGGGCAGCGCGCCGATCCGAGCGCGACGGAACTACACGTGCCGCGGAGCCTGTAGAAGTTGCCCCGAACGTTAACGCTGGCGGTCTGGCCAACCATGACTCAGAAGCGCACAGGACGAAGCGAGTCCGTTGTGCGCGGTTCCAAAAAGAGCGCACAGGACGAAGCGAG